>NZ_JBLUPW010000030.1:0-59818 GCF_048068175.1 Pseudomonas sp. NY15356
CTGGCTGAGCACCAGGTTCTTCAGGTCAGGGCGACGTGTGTCGATATGCCAGGCATTGCCTGCGGGGTAGAGTTTTTTCGCTTCCCGGTACAGGGCTGCCAGGTAGGCGGCCGGCGAGAACATCGAGGCGACGCTGCCTGGGGCGGCAAACTTCGCTGCGCGGCCGCCGAACCATTCTTTGTAGTCGTGCACCGCTGCATCGGGAGATGCCATGCCGCGCCTGATCGCCTGGGGCAATAGGGGCGAGGCGCGAGTCAGGATCTTTTTTTCGTTTATCAGCGCATCGTTGCATGCCTTGCGGGCAGCCTGATGCAACGCTTGCACCTGACACAAGGTGAGTTCCGCACCCAGCTCGGTATGCAGTTCTGCGCAAGAGCGCAGCCCAGCCGCCGCCGTCAGTTTGACGGCAGCAGGAACATCAAATTCTTTTCGCGACATATCCAGCCTCATTTAATCATGAGCAGGCGCGCCCCCTGACACGGTCGTCGGCCGAAGCCCAACAATGTGTCGACCCTGTACAGGCAAAGCGCTCGCCTGAAGCAAGTAATTTTTATTGAAGGAGGCGCAGTTCCGTCGCACACACCAGACATTACAACGGAGGAAAAAGGCGGGGGCGAAGAAAGGACAACACCGCTGACGGTGCTGGTCAAAACATTTAGATGTTTCCCATGTGAAGTACGCGGGGCGCTAGTTCATCCTGATCACATATCCTCTCACTCGTCCATACAATTAAACCGGGCATCGAACTGCCCGTTCTTCCCTGCATTGAGCCGCTACATTTAACCTCTCAACCAGCGATGTGGATGGTAGCCAAGGACAGCACTGGTACTAACTGGCAGAAGTAATAGGTGTGTTGAAGCATCGTCTTTCCAGTTGCAGATAACGTCGTCGCCGCACGGGAAATGGCTGTGAGGTGACCGGGCCGCTGCACAGCCCGATCACAAGGCCAACCTGATGCTCATGCCCGCTATCAGGCCACAACACGAGCGTGTGGACTCAAGCCTTGACGATACCCTGCAGATTCGCCCATAACCGTTCCACATGAGCCCGTTCGGTGGGCAGCGCGCCCACCGATATTCGCACCATCCAGCGTCCATCCAGAGTCGCCGGCGTCACATAGGCATTGCCGGAACCATTGAGCCGATCCGCCCAGGCGCGGGTATGTGCATCCAGGGCTTCACCTTCCAGCCCTGTTGGCCGGTGGCGGATACACAGGGTCTGCAACTGCACCGGCGCCAGCAGCTCCCATTCGGGTGCGGCCTCGACCTGCTCGGCCAGCCAGCGAGCGTTGTCCAGATCGCGGCGTAAACGTTGCTGCAGGGCCTCGACACCTTCACTGCGCAGCATGAACCACAGCTTCAGGGCACGGAACCGACGCCCCAAGGGGATCCCCCAATCACGCAGGTTCTTCACCTCCCCGTCCACTGCCGACTGCAGGTAGCTGGGGTTGGTGCTCATCACCCGAATCAGGTGCTGCGGGTCGCGCACGTAGTAGATCGAGCAATCGAAGGCCACGCCCAACCACTTGTGGGCATTGACCACCACCGAGTCGGCCAGCTCGATGCCCGCCCACATCCAACGGCATTCGGGCAGGATCATCGCCGAGCCCGCCATGGCCGAATCGACATGCAACCACAGCTGGTGCGCCTGGGTAATGGCACCGATCGCGGCCAATGGGTCGAGCGCGGTGGTGGCCGTGGTACCGGTCGTGGCGACAACGGCACAGGGTTGGTTACCAACGGTCAGGTCTTCCTCGATAGCGGCCTGCAGCGCCTCCGGACGCATGGCGAAACGTTCGTCGGTGGGGATCAGGCGGATGTTCTGGCGACCGAAGCCGGCCAGCAGCGCAGCCTTGTCCACCGAGCTATGGGCATGAGCACTGACATAGACCACCAGGGGTTTCTCCTGGGCCTGCAACCCACCACGCACCAGGGCGTAGTCGGTGGCCCGCTCACGGGCACAGATCAACGCGACCAAGGTGCTGGTGGACGCGGTGTCCTGGATCACCCCGCTCCAGTGCGCGGAGAGCCCCAGCAGCTGGCGTAGCCAATCGAGGGTGGTTTCCTCCAGCTCGCTCAGCGCCGGACTGGACTGCCACGACAGGCCCAACACGCCCAGGCCGGTGCTGAGAAAATCGCCCAGCACAGACGGCAAGGTACCGTTGGAGGGGAAATAGCCGTAGAAGTCCGGATGTTGCCAGTGGGACAGTCCAGGCATCAGCAGCTTGTCGACATCGGCGAGGATCGCCTCGAACGGCTCGCCCTGTTGCGGAGCCGCCGCGGGCAACGCGGCCTTGAGGTAGCCTGGCTCGACCTGGGCCATGACCGGACGCTCGGCGACGCCTTGGCGGTAGTCGGCGATCAGGTCGATCAGTTGGTGGCCGTATTTGCGGAAGTCTTCTGGGGTCATGGGCGCGCTCCTGGGCATCTTGGTGGTCAGTGCAGGCCCAATCGCGAGGCAAGCCCGCTCCTACAAAAAACCGGCGGCCGACCCATGGGGGCAGCGATTCGTTTGTAGGAGCGGGCTTGTCCCGCGATTGGACCTGCGTCATGCCGGAGAGTCTAGGCGCCCTCTCCCTGCGCAAAGAACCCCGCTTGGTGCATAGCTGCTATGGCGAAGGCGCATGCCCGCCGTGCACACCGAACTGCGACTGGCGCCACAACTCGAACACCCGGTTGCGCAACCAACGGTGCTCGGCCGAGGCCTGCAGCCGCTGGTGCCAGACCACCCAGTAGCGCTGGGTATGGGCAATGAAACCTAGTGGCCGCCAGGCCAGCGGGTGCAAGCGGCACAGCTGACGGGCAATGTGCTCGGGCACCGTGGCCAGGGCCTGGCCATTGCCGATCACTTGCACCGCGGCGCAGAAGAACGGCACCTGAAGGCCGATCCGTCGTTGCAGGCCCTGAGCGCGCAGGTGCCGGTCGATGAAACTGTCCTTGTCGCCGCCGCCTGAAATGCGCACATGCTTGAACGCCAGGTAGTCGTCCTGGCTCACACTGGCACAGGCGGTCAATGGGTGATCCTGGCGCATCAGGCACACCGCCCGGTCCTCGCCCAGCAGGCGCCCGTGCAGATTGGGCGGCGACTCGTCGAACAAGGTGGTGGCCAGGTCGATCTCGCCGCTGGCCAGCAAGGCGTACTGCCCCGCCTGCCAGGTGCGATATTCCAGGGTGACGCCGGGCGCTTCGCGCTCCAGGGCTGTTACCAGCAAGGGCAGCATGTGCTCGGCCACATAGTCCGAGGCCGCCAGGCAAAAACGTCGCTCGCAGCGCGCCGGATCGAAGACCGCCGGTTGGCGCAGGGCTTGCAGTTCTTCCAGCACTTGGCGCAGGGGCTCGACCAACGACTCGGCATGCTCGCTGAGCACGTAGCCGCGGCCTTGGCGTACCAGCAAGGGATCGTCGAAGGCGTCGCGCAGGTTGGCCAATTGCCGGCTCAAGGCCGACTGGCTGCAGCCCAGACGCTCGGCGGCGTGGCTGAGGTTCTTCAGCTGCAGGAGGCAGTCGAGGGTGCGCAGGTGCGCGAGGCTGAGAGAGGCGAAGGTGGGATTCATCGATGAGGGGTCCGGCGAGGGCGGCGCCCTCGATCGCGGGGCAAGCCCGCTCCCGCAAGGGCTGCAGTAGACCTGCGGGAACGGGCTTGCCCCGTGATGGGGGCCCGTGGATCAGTCAGTCAGGCCGACATAGACGTTCTGCACGTCGTCATGGTTGTCGATGGCCTCGAGGAAGGCCTCGACCTCGGCCAGGGCCTCGGCGCTCAGGCTGGCTGCACTGACCGGGTTCTTCGGGGTGTAGCCGATCTTCGCCGAGATTACGGTGAAGCCGTGCTCCGGCAGGGCCTTCTGCACGGCGTCCAGGTCGGTGGTGTCGGTGATGAACAGGGTCGAACCCTCTTCCTCGCCTTCCTCGAAGTCCTGGGCACCGGCCTCGATGGCGGCCAGTTCAGGGTCGGCATCGCCGTTGGGTGTCGCCTCGATCAGGCCGACATGGTTGAAGTCCCAGGCGACCGAGCCGCTGGCACCGAGCTGGCCCTTGCGGAAGGCCACGCGGATCTCGGCGACGGTACGGTTGATGTTGTCGGTCAGGCATTCGACGATCAGCGGCACCTGGTGCGGGGCGAACCCTTCGTAGGTCACTGCGTGATACTGCACCGAGTCGCCGTCCAGGCCTGCGCCCTTGCGGATGGCGCGCTCGAGGGTTTCACGGGTCATCGAGGCCTTCTTGGCCTGTTCCACGGCCAGGCGCAGGCGCGGGTTCATGTCCGGGTCGGCGCCGGACTTGGCAGCGATCTGAATTTCCTTGGCCAGCTTGCCCATGATCTTGCCCTTGGCATTGGCTGCGGCTTCTTTATGCTTGGCTTTCCACTGTGCGCCCATGTCGACTCTCTTTGTTTCAGCGGCCGGTTCAGGAAGCGACCGGCCAAAAAGTGGGAGCAGTTTATACGCCCTCGCCGGTTGGATCGACAAGAAATCTCGACACAGGCCCCGCGATCAGGGCAGAAAATCAGGCTTTGTCGGCCTTGCCCGCCGCCGCCGCGAACCGCGCCAGGCGCACGTCCAGGTGCCGTGGCCGTACACCGCGGTCCTCGGCGCGCTCCTTGCGACGGATGGCATTGCGCACCATCAACGACCCCAGATAGCGGATCGGCTCCGGCGGGAACTGGCCCAGCGGCCCCTTGACCAGCGGTGAACGGGTCCAGGGGTTGTCCTGCCCCAGGGCCAGCGACGACAGGATCTGCCCACCCATGTGGCATGGCCCCACGCCACTGCCGGAATAACCAAAGCCATAGAACACATTGCCCTGCCCATCCAGCCGGCCGAAGAACGGCAGGCCGGTCACCGAGCGGTCAGACGGGCCGTTCCAACTGGCCGCCAGCGGCACGTCGGCCAGCGCCGGGAAAAACGCGCCGAGGCTCTCGCGCAGCAGTGGCCGGTAAGGCGATGGTTGGTCGAACACCGGCAACATACGCCCGCCATAGGCGAAGGTGTTGCCCCCTTTGCCGAGCATCAGCCGCCCGTCGCTGGTGTTGTGGTAGTAGTGCACGAAAATCCGTGAATCGAGAACGCTCACACCGCTGACCAGGCCAATTTCACGCAGCAGTTCCGGGCACGGCTCGGTGATCACCATATCGCTGGAGACGATCGCCACGCTGCGCTCGAACTGCGGGAAGGCCCGCGCCATCCAGGCATTGAGGCCCAGCACCACACGGTCGGCGCGAATGGTCCCCTGGCGGGTGTGCACCTGTACCGGTGCGCCATGCTCCAGGCCCGTCATCGCCGTGCCTTCGTGGATCCGTACCCCCCGTGCCAAGGCCACCCGCCGCAGGCCGCGCACCAGCCGGCCCGGTTGCACCGTGGCGGCAGCCGGCGAATACCAGCCTTCCAGGTGCCGGGTGGACCCGGCGAGGCGTTGCACCTGTTCCAGCGGCAGGCGTTGGAACGAATTGATCCCCTTGTTCTCCAGGGCAGCGATCACCGCATCGGTGCTGCCGACCTGAGCCTGGTTGGTCGCAGTATACAAGGTGCCGTCCAGGCGGTAGTCGCACTGGATGCCATTGGCCGCGCAGAACTCACCGATGGCGGTGATGCTGCGCTCCGACTCACGCACCAGACGCACCGCCTCGGCCGCCCCGAACAGCCGCTCGAGGGTGAAATACTTGGCCGACCATGACAATGCACACCCGCCGTTCCGGCCGCTGGCCCCGGCACCACAGATATCCGCCTCGATCAGTAGCACATCCAGCGAGGGTGCCTGTTCCTTGATCATCAAGGCGGTCCATAGGCCGGTGTAGCCACCCCCGACGATGCACACGTCGCAGCGCGCGTCACCGGCGAGCGGCGGGCATGGTGCCTCGCCTTCGATGTCCAGGGCCTGTTGCAGCCAGAAGGGTCTCATCTATTGCATTCCTCAGGTGCGTGCGGGCTTGATCGCCATTGCAGTGTTCGGGGCCACGTCATTGGCCGCCACGAGGCTGGCCGGACGGCTGTTCCAGTGCGGCAGGAGCACAAGGGCGGAGAACAGCGCGGTGCAGGCAAAGATGATGAACACCGTGACGCTGTCGAAGTAGCCAGGCAGCAGGCCGCCGAGTACCGCGCCCACCGAGCCGCAACCGTTGACGAAGCCTGCCGCGGTAGCACCGGCCTTGGCCGTGCCGAAATCGATCGCGGCCGCGCCGCTGATCATCGAGTCAGGCCCGTACAGGGTCAGGCCCATGACGAACAGCAGGGCTACGACCAGGACCACGCTGCCGGTTTGCATGGCGCCCATGAAGCCCGCCAGCACCAGGGTCAGCAGTACCAGGCTGATCACGCAGGCGGGCATGCGCCGTGCCCCGAACAGTTTGTCGGAGGCAACGCCGATGATGATCGGCCCGAGCAGGCCCGCCAGCTCGAAGGCAGTCGGAATGATGGCGGCCCCCACCTTGCCCACCGACGGCATGTGTTCGAAGACGATCACCGGGCCCCACAGCAGAATGGCGTAGCGCGCCGGCTTGAGCATGAAGTAGGCAAGCCCCAGGGTCAGCACCGTGCGGTTGCGCAGGATCTCCTTCAACGGCGCCCAGACGCTGCACAGGTTCGAGCCCGGCGCCATGCTCTGTGGCTCGGGCTCCACCGGCTGCAGGCCGACGTCTTCGGGCTTGTTGCGCTGGAAGATGAAGAACAAGACCGCCACGCCCGCCACCACTGCGGCGCTGGAGAAGAACGCCGCGTGCCAGGTGCCGATCAGGGTATAGGCCCACCAGCCGGCGAACGGAGACGCCACCAGGCCACCGAAGGCGTAGCACGAACTCCACAGGCCCAGCACCCGCCCGCGTTGCACCGCCGGGAAGAAGCTGCCGATGTTCTTGCACAGCCCCGCCCACCCGGTGGACTGGGCCAGACCCTGGACCAGCATGCAGGTGGCGAAGATCGGGAAAGTCGCGTAGCTGCCCATCACCACTGCCGCGGCGGCCGAGATCAGCAGGCCGCCGAGCACCACCACGCGCGGGCCGAAGCGGTCGGCAAGCATGCCCCAGGTGAACTGGCCCACGGCGTAGGCCGCCAGGTAGATCGCATCGAGGTTGGCCATGGCGGCCTTGTCGAGCATGAACGAGGGATCTTCGCCGATGCCGAGCTTGGCGACCGAGAAGGCCTTGCGGGTGAAATAGAAGGCGGCATATGCCAGCCAGGTGATTGCGAAGATCTGGACGCGCCAGCGCTTCATGGCCGCTAGGGATTGATTCATTTGACTCTGACCTCTTGCTCGAGTGTGCCGGCAGAATGTGAAAAAACGCCTGTTTTGTTGTTGTGTTGCGCACTGCATGACGAGTAGGACCGTCATTGGTCAGATGGCACGGCGGTCGGGCG
This sequence comes from Pseudomonas sp. NY15356, assembly GCF_048068175.1. Classification (NCBI taxonomy): domain Bacteria; kingdom Pseudomonadati; phylum Pseudomonadota; class Gammaproteobacteria; order Pseudomonadales; family Pseudomonadaceae; genus Pseudomonas; species Pseudomonas sp. NY15356. Next base: position 7,346 of record NZ_JBLUPW010000030.1, read on the forward strand.
TGACCGGGGAAGTGCCATGGCCTCCGGTGGTTGCTTTTGGCAACGCCGCTGGGCTGTCGAACATGGAACCAGTTGGTGACTGATAAATAAAATCGATTTATCGTATTTCACACATAAGCTCAGCTTGTTACGGAGTGGTCATGTCGGTCTCCCACGCTCAACTCAAGGCCTTTCACGCAGTTGCCGAGCAAGGCAGCTTCACCCGTGCTGCGGAAAAACTGTTCCTCACCCAGCCGGCAGTCTCCGACCAGGTGCGCAAGCTCGAGGAACGTTTCGGTGTGCTGCTGTTCCATCGCAACAAACGTTCGGTGCAACTGACCGACCTGGGCGAGCGCCTGCTGGGTGTCACCCAGCGGCTGTTCGCCTGCGAAACCGAGGCGGTGGAGCTGCTGCAGGACTCCCGCGCCCTGCATACCGGCAGCCTGGTGCTGGCCGTGGACGCCCCGGTCCACGTACTGCCGCAGATCGCCCGGTTCTGCCAGCGCTACCCAGGTATCCAAGTGAAGATCGAAACGGGCAACACCGACGAATCCCTGGCCCGCCTGTTCAGTTACCAGGCCGACCTGGCCTTGCTCGGGCGCGATGTCGATGACGAGCGGCTGTTCTGCGTCCCCATGCGCCGCGACCCGATGGTGGCGTTCGTCTCACGCAACCATCCCTGGGCCAGCCGCAGCTCGATCACCCTCGCCGACCTGGACGATACCCCGCTGGTGCTGCGCGAACCGGGTTCGGTGACCCGCCAGACGCTTGAGGAGGAAATGCAACGTGCCGGCCTGCGCATCCGCCCGGCGATCCAGGTCGAAGGCCGCGAGGCCGCACGGGAAGCAGTGGTGGTAGGCATTGGCGTGGGTGTGGTGTCGGCCGCCGAGTTCGGCGCCGATGCCCGGGTATGCGCACTGCCGATCCTCGACTGCCAACGGCACCTGACCGAGACCCTGGTATGCCTGAGCGAACAGCGCACCCGGCGGGTGGTGGCGACCTTCCTGGAAATGGTGCGTGAACACCCCTGAGCCCTCATCGCTGGCAAGCCGGCTCCCACTTGTCCTGCGCTGTATCAGAGACACTGCCAGACCTGTGGGAGCCGGCTTGCCAGCGATAGGCCAGACACAATTTCCATCGTACTGGCAAGAGACCTATGCTCAGGTAACGCTTCTTCGCGGACTCCCAGCATGCTCCCCCGCCTCGCCGCCGACGCCCTGGTCCTCCTGCACCTGGCCTTCATCCTGCTGGTGTTGTTCGGCGGCCTGCTGACGCTCAAGTGGCGCCCTGCCCTGTTCATTCACCTGCCGGCCATGGCCTGGGGCCTGGCTGTGGAATGCCTGCACCTGGGCTGCCCGTTGACTGTCTGGGAAAACCGCCTGCGTGCCGCCGCGGGCCAGGCCGGCTACCCGGGCGGCTTCATCGAGCATTACATCTGGCCGTTGATCTACCCCGCCGGGCTGACGCCGCAAATCCAGCTCCTGCTGGGCATGTTCGTACTGCTGCTGAACCTGGCCGTATATGGCTACGTGGCCTGGCGCTGGCGCCGTGCTAGCGGGTAGCGACCACGAACAACCGTGGGAACGGCAACAGCACCTTGCCATCGCTGGCAGGCGGGTAGTCCTGCTGCATCGCCTGCAGGTAGAGCTGCAGGAAATCCGCCTGCTCCCGTTCATCCAGCCGTGCCAGATACGGGCGCAGGGCCGAGCCCTTGAACCACTCCACGACCGCTTCGGCACCACCGGCCATCGGGTGATGGTAGGTCGTGCGCCACACATCTACTCGGGTGCACAGGGGGCTGAGCAGGTCGTAGTAGAACGCCGCGTTATGCCGTGGCGGCAGCGAAAAGTCGGCGAACTTGCCCGCCCATGGCCCTTGGCTGGCGATCTCGCGCAATTGCCGATGGGCCGGTTCATCGATGTTGTCCGGTGTTTGCACGGCCAGGCTCCCGCCTTCGGTCAATTGCCGCACCAGATGTGGGTACAAGGTGCCATGGTCGGGTACCCATTGCAGCGATGCGTTGGCCAAGATCAGGTCCTGCGGCTCGCTGGCTGTCCAGCTGGCGATGTCACCGATTTCGCAGCGCACCTGGGGTACGCACAGGCGCCGCCGCTGACGCGCTTTGTCGATCATGTCGGGATCGCTGTCCAGGGCCACCACCATGGCATCGGGGTGTTGGCCACGCAGCACTTCGGTGGAGTTGCCCGGGCCGCACCCAAGGTCGGTGGCGTGACGCACCGGGCGTGGCGGCACTGCGGCCAGCAGGTCGCGCACAGCGCGGGTGCGCTCGTCCTCGAACAGGGAATATTGGGTAGCGGACCACGTCATGACAGGCTCCTTCGGCAAACTGAATAGTCAGCATAAGCCATGCGTCGACCAGGCGTCGCCCTGTCCGCCTGACACAGGGCCTGGTCAATGGCGCAAGGACTTTCGTCGAGGTCGTTTTGGGGGTACCAAAGCGTCGTTGAGCGCCTACCCATAAATGATGGCCATATGTCATCATTCTGCTAAAAACAATAAGGATGGTAAGGATTTATTTTCAACTCTCAGCGCATCATGAGTGCAAATACCCGACCCGTGCCGTCTTGTCCGTGCTCTTGATGCCGCTACCGCCAAGGAAATCTCACATGCAACTACGGAATCTGAAAATCGGCATACGGGCAGCCGGCGTATTCGCCCTGTTGGGTCTTCTGGTCCTGGCCATGGGCCTGATCGCGCTTTACGAAACCCGCAAGATGGACAGCGCCACGGACGAGATCCGTGTGAACTGGCTGCCGGCAATCATCTCGCTGGGCGATATCAGCAATGGCCTGGGGCGGGCCAGGGCGCTGACCCTGCGCAGCGCTCTGGAAGAGCAACCCGCCGCGCGCAAGGTCGTCCTGGACAAGATCGTCGAGATCAACCAGAAACTTGAGAAAGACCTGAAGGTGTACGAAGGTACCATCGTCGTCGACGAAGACCGTGCCTTGTTCAACACGTTCATGCAGCTGAGCGAGCGCTACCATGGCCAGCAGCGATCCATTCGTGACGCCGTCGCCGCCGGGCAGCTCGACGACGCACGCCGGCTGATCAATGGCCCTATGGCCGAATACGCCGACAGTATGATGAAGGCACTCGGTGCGCTCATCCAGTACAACGCCCACAACGCCGAACAGTCGTCCCTGCGCAGCAGCACGGCGTCCGATGAAGCCTTCGCGCTGATCGTGGGCACCCTGGTGGTGATTCTGCTCGCCCTGGTCGCCATCGCCCTGCTGCTCACCCGCAGCATCGTCCTGCCCCTGGCCGACGCCGTGCAGGTCGCCGAACGGGTGGCCACCGGCGACCTGACCCGCGATATTCAAGTGGACGGCCGTGACGAGCCGGCACAACTGCTGCGCGCCCTGGGCCGCATGCAACAGAGCCTGCGCGAGACGCTGCGCAAGATCGCCGCCTCCTCCGACCAGCTGGCTTCTGCCTCCGAGGAGCTGCACACGGTCACCGAAGACACCAGCCGCGGGCTGCACCAGCAAAGCGCCGAAATCGACCAGGCCGCCACGGCAGTCAACCAGATGACCGCCGCCGTCGAGGAAGTGGCCAACAACGCGGTGAGCACCGCCGATGCGTCCAAGGGCGCCGACCAGACCACCCGCGACGGCCGTGACCAGGTCAACCAGGCGCTGGCGTCTATCCAACACCTGGTCAACGACGTAACCGGGACCTCCGAGGAAATCGAACAACTGGCCAGCAACGCCAACGAGATCAGCCGGGTGCTGGATGTGATCGGTGCCATCGCCGGGCAAACCAACCTGCTGGCGCTCAACGCGGCCATCGAAGCGGCCCGTGCCGGCGAGGCCGGTCGCGGGTTCGCCGTGGTGGCCGATGAAGTGCGCGCCCTCGCCCACCGTACCCAGCAGTCCACTGCGGAAATCGAGCAGATGATCAGTGGTATCCAGTCCGGCACGGAGCGCGCGGTGAGTGCCATGCACACCAGCCAGGGCCGCGCCAACGGTACGCTGGAGGTGGCCCAATCGGCTGGCCAGGCATTGGAAGTGATCGCCGAGGCCATCGCCTCGATCAACCAACGCAACCTGGTGATCGCCAGCGCCTCGGAAGAACAGGCCCAGGTGGCCCGCGAGGTGGACCGCAACCTGGTCAATATCCGCGACCTGGCCATGCAGACGTCGGCGGGAGCCAACCAGACCAGCGCCGCAGCCCAGGACCTGTCGCGGTTGGCGGTGGAGTTGAACGCGATGGTGGCTCAGTTCAAGCTGTGAGCCAGCGGGGCCGCGCTGCGGCCCTCTCGCGGAGCAAGCCCACTCCCACAGAGGCGAAGTCCAGCCCATTGTGGGAGCCGGCTTGCCGGCGATTGGGCTGCATGGCAGCCCCTGGTATCAGTCATTCACACGCACGGCCCGCACCACACCGCTCGGTTTCTTGCTCCGGGTCGCCAGGCAGTAATACAGCGGGCACGTCACCAGCAATCCGAACAGCCACGACAGGTCCGCCCCTTCCACCAGGTTCGAATACGGCCCGACATACAACGACGTGTTGGCGAACGGCAACTGCACCAGGATGCCGCAGGCATAGGCAATGATCGCGTGGTGGTTGAAGCGCCCATAGATGCCGCCATCGGCGCGAAAGATCGAGGCAATGTCGTACACGCCCTTCTTGATCAGGTAAAAGTCGATCAGGTTGATCGACGCCCAGGGCACCAGCACCAGCAGCAGCGCCAGGATCAGCCCGATGAACTGGCCGATGAAGTCGGCCGAGGCGTTGAGCGCCACCAGCCCGCACGCCGCCAGGATCACCGTGGCCAGCATCACCCGCACCTTGACGCTTGGCGTCCACTGGGCCGCGAAGGTCTGGATGGCGGTGACGATCGACAGCACCGCACCGTACAGGTTGAGCGCGTTGTGGCTGATGATGTTGCACAGGAACAGCACCATCAACACCGGCCCCAGCCACCCCGTCGCCTGCTCCACCGCCGCCATGGCGTCAGTGCCCTCCGGCACGCACAGCACCGCCACTGCCCCGAAGGTGAAGCACAGGATGGTCCCCAGGGTGGCGCCGAAATAGGTGGCCCAGAACGGCTTGGCGATGCCCACTTCACGTGGCAGATAGCGCGAATAGTCGGAGGTATAGGGCGAGAAGCTGATCTGCCAGATCACCCCCAACGACACGGTGGCGACGAAGCCGGACAGGTTGAACGCACCTCGGCTGAAGAAGTCCGTCGGCAGCGCCTGGCTGAACATCATGATGAAGCCTGCCAACAGCGCCGAACCCATCACCCAGGTACCGATGCGGTTGAGGGTATGGATGAAGCGGTAGCCGATCACGCCGATGGCCGTGGCGCTCAGGGCGCCGATGACGATCGCCGTGGGCATCGGCACGCTGGGGGCGATGCCATGGATCGACTTGCCCGCCAGCACGATGTTGGAAATGAAGAACCCGACATAGATCAACGCGGTGAAGAACACGATCAGCAAGGCGCCGTAACGCCCGAACTGCCCGCGACTCTGCACCATCTGCGGGATGCCCAACTGCGGCCCCTGCGCAGAGGCCAGGGCGATGACCACGCCACCCAGCAGATGCCCCAGCACGATGGCGACCAATCCCCACACCAGGTTCAGGTGGAACACCTGGACCACCATGGCACCGGTGACGATGGGCAGCGGCGCGATGTTGGTGCTGAACCAGAGGGTGAACAGGTCACGCGCCTTCCCATGGCGCTCGGCAGGTGGAACGTAATCGACCGTGTGATTTTCGACAAACTGGTGTTGCGACGACGGTTGGGACATGGTTTTCAGCTCGAAAGGTCGTTTTTTATCTTTGTAGGAAACCGCTCGAGGCGGCCTCTCAGCTGCGCACCATATTATGGTATTCCAAGCTTTTGACAACACTGCACCGCGCTTTTTCAGCGCATCTGATCTGCCTCACGCCCCGTCTCGAAGTTTCCGTCTGGCTGACAAACCCACTGAATTCGGGGCCTTTACCGTTTATCGCCTATGAGCCCGCAGAAAAAATTCTGCTTGCAATCGATGTCTTACGGTATACCATCAGACACATCAACGATAAAAATGCGGACCACCGCTGCCCTACCCGAGGAACACGCCATGATCGACGCAACCGTCTACAAGAACGTCCTGGGCTCCTTCCCGTCCGGCGTCACGGTCATCACCACCCTGGACGACGACGGCTCGATCGTCGGCCTCACTGCCAGTGCCTTCTCGTCCCTGTCCATGGACCCACCGCTGGTGCTGTTCTGCCCTAACTACAGCTCCGACTCCTACCCCGTGCTGATCAAGCAGAAGCGCTTCGCCATCCACCTGCTTTCCGGTGAGCAGCAGGCCGAGGCCTACGCGTTCGCCAAGAAAGGCAAGGACAAGGCCGCCGGCATCGAGTGGTCGCTGAGCGAGCTGGGCAACCCGCTGCTGGCCAACGCTACCGCGATCATCGAGTGCGAGCTGTGGCGTGAATACGAGGGCGGCGACCACGCCATCATGGTCGGCAAGGTGCATAACCTGATCGTGCCCGAGGAAGCACCACGGCCAATGGTGTATTGCCGCGGCAAGATGGCCAGCCTGCCGGCCTTCGCCTGAATCACCAGCGGGATTGCCCGCTTGTCGTGCATCAGATCTGACCGCCTGCTCCGGCAGGCGATAACAACAAGCTCCGAGGAAAACCCCCATGAAATTTTCGTTGTTCGTGCACATGGAACGTTGGGATGAGCAGGTCAGCCACCGCCAGCTGTTCGAAGACCTGACCGAACTGACCCTGATGGCCGAGCGCGGCGGTTTCAGCACTGTATGGATCGGCGAACACCACGCCATGGAATACACCATTTCGCCCAGCCCCATGCCGCTGCTCGCCTATCTGGCCGCGCGCACCGAGACCATCCGCCTGGGCGCCGGCACCATCATCGCGCCGTTCTGGAACCCGATCCGCGTGGCCGGCGAATGCGCCCTGCTCGATGTGATCAGCAACGGGCGCATGGAAGTGGGCCTGGCCCGGGGCGCCTACCAGTTCGAGTTCGACCGCATGGCCAACGGCATGCCCGCCACAGACGGCGGCAAGGCTTTGCGCGAAATGGTTCCGGCGGTACGCCAGCTGTGGCAGGGCGACTATGCCCACGAAGGCGAGGTATACAAGTTCCCGACCTCCACCAGCGTGCCCAAGCCGGTACAGCCAGGCATGCCGCCGATGTGGATTGCCGCCCGCGACCCGGACTCGCACAACTTCGCGGTCAAGCACGGCTGCAACGTCATGGTCACCCCGCTGATGAAGGGTGACGAGGAGGTCCTGGACCTGAAGAACAAATTCCAGGCAGCCCTGGACAACAACCCCGAGGTGCCTCGCCCGCAACTGATGGTGCTGCGCCACACCCATGTGCACAGCCCGGACGAACCCGAGGGCTGGAAAGTCGGCGCCCAGGCCATCTCGCGCTTCTACCGTACCTTCGATGCCTGGTTCGGCAACAAGACCACCCCGGTCAACGGCTTCCTGGAGCCCAGCCCAGAGTCGAAGTTCGCCGAGGTACCAGCGTTCGAGCTGGAGAACATCCGCAAGAACACCATGATCGGTACGCCCGAGCAGATCATCGCGCGCATCAAGTACTACCAGGAACTGGGCGTCGACGAATTCAGCTTCTGGTGTGACAACAGCCTGCCCCATGCCGAGAAGAAGAAGTCGCTGGAGCTGTTCATCAAGGAAGTGGTGCCGGCGTTCGCCTGAGTTTTGTTAGTTGGGGCGCAGCTCGCGATGCGCCGCGCGGGCTGCGCTCGATTTTCCAGGCGCAGCAAATCCCCCCAACCCGCCTTTCATCCGCCCCGCCACATAAATTTCAGGCAACCTCTTGCACTACTGATATTATGGTATACCATCAGACAACAAGAGCTGATAACCCTCACCTGGAGCCCTCCATGAGTTTCGAAATCCGCAAGATCGTCACCTACTCCGAAGAGACCCGTATCGAAGGCGGCAAGGCCACCGACAAGCCGGTGACCATGGTCGGCCTGGCCGTGGTGATCAAGAACCCATGGGCCGGTCGCGGTTTCGTCGAGGACCTCAAGCCGGAAATCCGCGCCAACTGCTCCGACCTCGGTGCGCTGATGGTCGAGCGCCTGTGCGCGGCCATCGGTGGTGCCGACAAGATCGAAGCCTATGGCAAGGCGGCCGTGGTCGGTGCCGACGGTGAGATCGAGCACGCGTCGGCCGTCATCCACACCCTGCGCTTCGGCAATCACTACCGCGAAGCTGTCCAGGCCAAGAGCTACCTGAGCTTCACCAACAAGCGCGGCGGCCCGGGCACCTCGATCCAGATTCCGATGATGCAGAAGGACGACGAAGGCCTGCGTTCGCACTACATCACCCTGGAGATGCAGATCGAAGACGCCCCGCGCGCCGACGAGATCGTCGTGGTCCTGGGCGCAGCCGACGGCGGCCGCCTGCACCCTCGCATCGGCAACCGCTACATCGACCTGGAAGAACTGGCCGCCGAGAAGGCCAACGCTCAATAACAACAACCAGACGGGCCGGGGCGTTGCGCGCAAGCACTGGCGCCACGCCCGCCCTTCGAGGAGCGCCCTCCATGATTCAGCCTGTTGCTGAACGTACACCCGCCGGGACCAGCTACCTGAGCCTCGGCCAGGGCCAGCCCGTGGTGCTGATCCACGGCGTGGGCCTTAACAAGGAAATGTGGGGCGGGCAGTTCGTCGGCCTGTCCAGCGACTACCGCGTCATCGCCTACGACATGCTTGGCCACGGCCAGAGCCCGCGCCCTGCCGCCGACACCGACCTTGCAGGCTACGCCGCACAGTTGGCCGAGTTGCTTGATCACCTGCAGATTGCGCAAGCTGCGGTCATCGGTTTTTCCATGGGCGGCCTGGTCGCCCGAGCCTTCGCCCTGCACCACCCGCAGCGCCTGGCGGCTCTGGTGGTGCTCAACAGTGTGTTCAACCGCAGCCCCGAGCAGAGCGCCGGTGTCATCGCCCGTGCCGCCCAGGCCGCCGAGCACGGCCCCGACGCCAATGCCGAAGCGGCGCTGGCGCGTTGGTTCAGCCGTGAGTACCAGGCAGCCAACCCGGCCCAGGTCGCGGCCATTCGTCAGACCCTGGCCGGCAACGACCCGCAGGGCTACCTGACCACCTATAAATTGTTTGCCACCCAGGACATGTACCGCGCCGAGGACTTGGGCAGCATCCAGGTACCGGCACTGATCGCCACCGGCGAGCACGACCTGGGCTCGACCCCGGACATGGCCCGCCAGCTGGCGGCGCGTATCCCAGGGGCACGCAGCGTGGTGCTGGCCGAGCAGCGGCACATGATGCCGGTGGAGGCGCCGCGCGAAGTCAACAAGATGCTGCTGGACTTCCTCAAGCAAGCCCGCACGTTCACCGAATCCGCCAAGGGGATAGTGGCATGACCCTCGTACGTTTCCAGATGTGCATCGACGGCCAATGGTGCGATGCGCAGAGCGCCAAGACCTTCGACAGCCTCGATCCGGCGACCGCGCGCCCTTGGGCGCAGCTGCCCGATGCCGATGAAGCCGATGTCGAGCTGGCCGTACAGGCCGCCCAGCGTGCCTTCGAAAACCCAGCCTGGCGTGGCCTGACCGCCACTGCGCGAGGCAAGCTGCTGCGCCGCCTGGGCGACCTGATCGCCGAGAACAAGGAGCACCTGGCCCAGCTGGAGAGCCGTGACAACGGCAAGCTGATCCGCGAAACCCGCGGCCAGGTCGGCTACCTGCCCGAGTTCTTCCACTACACCGCAGGCCTTGCCGACAAGCTCGAAGGCGGCACCCTGCCCCTGGACAAGCCGGACCTGTTCGCCTACACCGTGCACGAACCCATCGGTGTGGTGGCCGGGATCATCCCTTGGAACAGCCCGCTGTACCTGACCGCGATCAAGCTGGCCCCGGCCCTCGCCGCCGGCAACACCATCGTGCTCAAGCCGTCCGAGCATGCCTCGGCGACCATCCTGGAGCTGGCGCGGCTGGCCCATGAAGCCGGCTTCCCGGCAGGTGTGGTCAACGTGGTCACAGGCTTCGGCCCTAGCACTGGTGCGGCGTTGACCCGTCACCCACTGGTGCGCAAGATCGCCTTCACCGGCGGCGCGGCAACCGCCCGCCACGTGGTGCGCAGCAGCGCCGAGAACTTCGCCAAGCTGTCGCTGGAACTGGGTGGCAAGTCGCCGAACATCATCTTCGCCGACGCCGACCTGGACAGCGCCATCAACGGCGCCGTCGCCGGCATCTATGCCGCTTCCGGACAAAGCTGCGTGGCAGGTTCGCGCCTGCTGGTGCAGGACGAAATCTTCGATGAGTTCGTCGCTCGCCTGGTGGAGCGTGCCAAGCGCATCCGCATCGGCAACCCCCAGGATGACGCCAGCGAGATGGGCCCGATGGCCACCGCCCAACAGCTGGCCGTGGTCGAAGGCCTAGTCGCCGCGGCCAAGGCCGAGGGCGCCAAGCTGCACCTGGGCGGCAAGCGCGCCGAGGTCGAGGGTGATGGCTGGTTCTATGAGCCGACCCTGTTCGAGTGCGACAGCAATTCGATGAAGATCATGCAGGAGGAAGTGTTCGGCCCGGTGGCGGCGGTGATCCGCTTCAAGACCGAGCAAGAGGCCCTGGCCATCGCCAACGACTCGCAGTTCGGCCTCGCCGCCGGTATCTGGACCCGTGACCTGGGCCGTGCCCACCGCCTGGCCCGCGACGTGCGCTCAGGCATCATCTGGGTCAATACCTACCGCGCGGTCTCGGCCATGGCTCCGATCGGTGGCTTCAAGAACAGCGGCTATGGCCGCGAAAGCGGCATCGATTCGGTGCTCGCCTATACGGAGCTCAAGACGGTGTGGATCAACCTCTCCACCGCCCCCATGCCCGACCCGTTCGTGATGCGTTGACCGAGGGCACGAAGATGATCGAACCAGGCATCTACAAAGACGTGATGGGCTCCTTCCCGTCCGGCGTCACGGTGGTCACTACCCTGGACGCCGACGGCGCCATCGTCGGCATCACCGCCAGTGCCTTCAGCGCGCTGTCGATCGACCCGGCGCTGGTGCTGTTCTGCCCCAACTACGCCTCCGACACCTACCCGGTCCTGCGTGACAGCAAGCAGTTCGCCATCCACCTGTTGTCTGCCGACCAGACCGCCGAGGCCTATGCGTTCGCCGGCAAGGGCAGGGACAAGGCCAAAGGTGTGCAGTGGCAACTGAGCGAGCTGGGCAACCCGCTGCTGGCCAAGGCCACGGCGATCATCGAGTGCGAGCTGTGGCGCGAGTACGACGGTGGCGACCATGCGATCATCGTCGGCCAGGTGAAGAACCTGATCCTGCCCACCGAGCCGGTGACCCCGATGGTGTATCACAAGGGCAAGCTCGGCGCGCTGCCAACGCTAGGCTGAATCACGGGGCCGCGACGCGGCCCATCGCAGGCTTCGCCAGCTCCTACATGGTCGGCTGTGGGAGCCTGCGATGGGCTGCGCAGCAGCCTCACTGTTTCCGGGGGCCGCGCATCCCCCTCACCTTCGGTTGCGGCCCCCTTTTTTCACGCAGGAGCACGGCGCATGAGCAACGAGAAATACGAAAAAGGCCTGCAGATCCGCACCCAGGTGCTGGGTGAGGACTATGTCAATCGTTCGATCCAGAACGCCGACGACTTCACCAGGCCCTTGCAGGAGCTGGTCACCGAATATTGCTGGGGCCATGTCTGGGGCCGCGAAGGCTTGTCGCTCAAAGAGCGCAGCATGATAAACTTGGCCATGATTTCCGCGCTCAACCGGCCCCACGAGCTCAAGCTGCACATCCGCGGCGCCTTGCGAAATGGCCTGAGCCGTGAACAAATTCGCGAGATCCTGCTCCAGGTCGGCATTTATTGCGGCGTACCCGCGGCGGTGGACAGCTTCCGCCTGGCCCGCGAGGCGTTCGCCGAAGCCGATGCGGAGTCAACCCGTTAACAGCGGGCTGTTCGAACCACGCAAGGAGAGCGCCCCAGGTTCGTGGTGCTCCCCTGATCGCGGCCGGGCAGCCTCATTCAGAGCGCACTCGATGAAACGCCAGCCCCTCGACGACAGCTTCAAGGTCAACCGCAACCCCGTTACCCTGCGCGAAATCGTGCTCGACAAACTGCGCGGGGCGATCATGAACTTCCACCTGCTGCCCGGCGATCGCCTGGTCGAACGCGACCTCTGCGACCGCCTCGGGGTCAGCCGCACCTCGGTCCGCGAAGCGCTGCGCCACCTCGAATCCGAGGGCCTGGTGGAGTTCGCCGACGCCAAGGGCCCGCGGGTGGCGATCATCACCCTGGAAGACGCCCGCGACATCTATGAGCTGCGCTGCGTGCTCGAAGGGCTGATCGTCCAGCTGTTCACCCTCAATGCCAAGGCCAAGGACATCCGCGCGCTGGAACGTGCCCTGGAAGTCAACCGCCAAGCCTTGGAGGAAGGCGAGCTGCAACAGGTGCTGGAGTCGGTGCAAGGGTTCTACGACGTCCTTCTGGAAGGCTCCGGCAACCAGGTCGCCGCCCAGCAGCTGCGCCAGTTGCAGGCCCGCATCAGCTACCTGCGTGCCACGTCGGTATCCCAGGAAAACCGTCGCGGCGCCAGCAACCAGGAAATGGAAAAGATCGTCGAGGCGATCAAGAGCGGCGACCCGCAGCGTGCGCACCAGGCCTCGGTCGACCATGTACGCGCCGCCGCCAAGGTAGCCCTGGACTACCTGCGCCAGAAGCAGGAAGACAACACCAAAGTCCGCGACATCGTCGAACCCCTGCCCCTCAAAGACCCCCGCATAGGCCGCTGACCATGCCCTCCGCCCCGCGCTATTGCCCGCACTGCACAACGGAGCTCGCCCGGGGCGTTCCCAGCGGCGACACCCATGAGCGTCTGCATTGCGCCGGGTGTGGCTATGTCCACTACATCAACCCCAAGATCATTGCCGGCTGCATCATCGAGCGCGATGGCAAGTACCTGCTGTGCCAACGCGCCATCCCCCCTCGCCCCGGCACCTGGACCTTGCCGGCCGGCTTCATGGAGGCCGGCGAGACCACCGAACAGGCCGCCTTGCGCGAGGTCTGGGAAGAAAGCGGCGTACGCGGCGAGATCGTCTCGCCCTATTCGATTTTCAGCGTGCCCAAGATCAGCGAGGTGTACATCATCTTCCGCGCCATCGCCACGGAAGAGACCGGCCAGTACGGTCCCGAGACCCTCGCCTACCGCTTCTTCGCACCCGACGAGATTCCCTGGGACGAGATCTACTACCCCGCTATCCGCCAGATCCTCGAGCGCTACATCCTCGAGCGCCAGGCGGGGGTGTATGGCATCTACATGGGCAACGACGATACCGGCAAGGTGCACTTCATCCGCTGATAGGTTGCCAAATTGTAGGGCTGCGCTGCGGCCTGATCGCCGGCAAGCCGGCTCCCACCTGCCTGCGCTATTTTCAGAGGCACCGTCGTACCTGTGGGAGCCGGCTTGCCGGCGATTGGGCCGGGTCAACCCGTGCGCACCTTGAACATTCGCTCGTCATAGGCGAAATCGAACACCTCGCGCACACGGACCTCGCGTACCGCCGGGTGCAGCGGGTTGACCACCAGGTTGCGCTCCAGTTGCAGCACGACCGAAGGCACGATGAGCCCCAGGTGGCTGCGCGCTTCGAGCCAGCGCGTGCCGAACAGCATGCTGGGGCTGTCGGCCGGCAGCGCATCCCAGCCGGCAGGCAGCTCGCCGGCTGCAGGCTCCAGGTACAGTGCCGGATCATCGGGCAGCTCGAAACAGGTGATCTTGAGTGGAAACTGCGGGCGACCGGCCGCATGAACGAAGGTCTCCAGCGTACAGATCGCCGGCGACAAGCCCATGTACAGCGCCGGCACGTCGATCTGGTTCCAGCGCCCACCCACGATCGCCGCGCCCCTGCCACTGAGGTCATCTGCCCGGGAAGCCTTGGCGACGCGCCAGGCCAGCATCAGACGACGCCACCCCATTCCAGGGCCACCAGCGCCCGGCGTACCTGCTTGGCACCGATCTCGGTCTCGCACAGCATTACCGGGGCCATACCGCCAAGCGCATCGTTGGGCCGAGACATCCACGCCACGGCCGGCGCTTCGCCTTCAAAGACCGCCACCGCCTGATGGGTGATTTCGGCGATGCGGTCCAGGCGCTCGGAGGCCACGGCATCGAGCGGCTGGTTATCGCGCACACGGCGCTCGAGGGTCGAGATCGATGCATTGAACAGCGCCGCCAACTGTTTTTCCGGCAGGCTGAACAGGCGCTTGACCTCCTGATAAAGCTTGGCCGGCAAACCGTCGCGGATCTGTACCAGACGCTGGGCCTCGGTCAACTGATCGTGGGCCTTGGAATAGCCCCAAAACACACCGCCCGCCTCGCGGACCTCGAGCGCTGCCTTGCGCCCGCCTTCGATCGTGGCGTAACGCGCACGACGGGCAGGTGCCTTCTTGGTCGTCTCGATCATGTTCACCTCATTTGGTGATAAAAAAGCATCAAATGAAGGATACATCGACTGAAAGGCCGTTGCACGAGTCTTTCTGTGCGGCGAGCGACCTTGCGTCGCGAAAGGACCGAACCCGGCCCCATGGCATTCTCAGGGCGCGACGCCCTCGACAATGATCACCTCAGCCCTCGCCACACCTTGCCGATACCCGCACGCCTCCTGGTACGCCTCGGACCGGTAGCACGCCAACGCCTGCTCGTACGAGTCGAACTCGATCACCACGCTACGCTGTGGGGTAGGCCTTCCTTCCATCGCCTCGCTGCGCCCGCCACGGGCCAGCAGGCGGCCGCCAAACGCAGCGAAGGCCGCCGGGGCGCGTTGGGTGTACTGCTGGTACTGCTCGGGGTCGGTGACATCCACGTGGGCGATCCAGTAGGCCTTCATCCATCACTCTCCTGAAAAAGGTTATTTATGTATGATGGTATACCATAAAAACCACCCTACCACAGCGAGTGTGCAACATGGCTTTCAACAGCATCGAAGAACTCCTCGAGGACTACCGGCACGGCAAGATGGTCTTGCTGGTGGACGACGAGGACCGTGAAAACGAGGGCGACCTGCTGATCGCCGCCGAGCGCTGTGACGCCCAGGCCATCAACTTCATGGCCCGCCACGCGCGCGGGTTGATCTGCCTGACCCTGACCGACGAGCATTGCCAGCGCCTGGGCCTGGAACAGATGGTGCCGGCCAATGGCAGCGTGTTCAGCACCGCCTTCACCGTGTCCATCGAGGCCGCCACAGGCGTCACCACCGGGATCTCCGCCGCCGACCGGGCCCGGACCGTGGCGGCAGCCATGGCCCCCGACGCCCGCCCCGAAGACCTGGTGCAGCCTGGCCATATCTTCCCCCTGCGCGCCCGCGAAGGCGGCGTGTTGACCCGTGCCGGGCACACCGAGGCCGGTTGCGACCTGGCCCGCCTGGCCGGCTTCGCCCCCGCCTCGGTGATCGTCGAAGTGCTCAACGACGACGGCACCATGGCCCGGCGCCCGGACTTGGAGCTGTTCGCCGAACACCACGGCATCAAGATCGGCACCATCGCCGACCTGATCCACTACCGCCTGAGCACCGAGCAGACCATCAAGCGCATCGGCGAGCGCGAACTGCCCACCGTGCATGGCACGTTCCGCCTGGTGACCTACGAAGACCGCATCGAGGGCGGCGTACACATGGCCATGGTGATGGGCGATATCCGCCGCGACCAGCCGACCTTGGTGCGAGTGCACGTGATCGACCCGCTGCGCGACCTCGTCGGCGCCGAATATGCAGGCCCCGCCAACTGGACGTTGTGGGCGGCACTGCAGAAGATCGCCGCCGAAGGCGCGGGCGTGGTGGTGATCCTGGCCAACCACGAATCCTCCCAGGCGTTGCTCGAACGTGTGCCGCACCTGACCCAGCCGGCCAAGCCGTTCCAACGTGGCCAATCGAAGGTGTACTCGGAAGTCGGCACCGGCGCACAGATTCTCCAGGACCTGGGTGTGGGCAAGCTGCGCCACCTCGGCCCGCCGTTGAAGTACGCGGGGCTTGCCGGGTATGAGCTGGAGGTGGTGCAGAGCATTCCGTTCGAGCCTGCCGGGGCCATCTGAACCTAAAGACGCCACGCTTCCCCTGTAGGAGCGGGCTTGTCCCGCGATTGGGCCAGGCAACACAACATTGTTGTGACGACTGACGCAATCGCGGGACAAGCCCGCTCCTACAGGGGAAGCGTGGCGTACTGCTGTCTGGACATACGTTTTTAGTGATGGCCGGTCGCCCTCAACCTCTTGCGAAAAGTTTGGAATACCATAATATGATATCCCGTAGACCTTGAATTCTTGGCCACCTACACTGACAACAAATGGCCAAGCGACATCGTTGGATAGCTGCTCCCCCACTACATGGCGGGCGACAGGAAGCCCGCTCGAATAACAAGATCATGAGGGCGTCAACCATGCTGTTAAGCAAACGAGTCACCACTGTGCTGTCCGCCAGCCTGCTGTCCCTGGCCTGCCAAGCCACCCTGGCCGCCGACAGCCTGAATTTCGTCAGCTGGGGCGGCACCACCCAGGACGCCCAGAAACAGGCATGGGCCGAACCCTTCAGCGACAGCACCAAGATCAAGGTCGTGCAGGACGGGCCCACCGATTACGGCAAGCTCAAGGCCATGGTCGAGAGCGGCAACGTGCAATGGGACGTGGTCGACGTCGAAGCCGATTTCGCCCTGCGCGCCGCCAGCGAGGGCCTGCTCGAGCCCTTGGACTTCACCGCCATCCAGCGTG
The DNA here is from genome assembly GCF_048068175.1 of Pseudomonas sp. NY15356. Taxonomy (NCBI): domain Bacteria; kingdom Pseudomonadati; phylum Pseudomonadota; class Gammaproteobacteria; order Pseudomonadales; family Pseudomonadaceae; genus Pseudomonas; species Pseudomonas sp. NY15356. The sequence goes on from NZ_JBLUPW010000030.1 coordinate 24,061, forward strand.
ATCGCATCGACCCACGCTTCGTCTCCGACCATGGCGTGGGCTCGTTCTTCTTCTCCTTCGTGCTCGGCTACAACGAGGGCAAGCTCGGCGCCAACAAGCCGGTCGACTGGACGGCACTGTTCGACACCAAGACCTACCCCGGCAAACGCGCCCTGTACAAGTGGCCAAGCCCTGGTGTGCTCGAGCTGGCCCTGCTGGCCGACGGCGTACCGGCCGACAAGCTCTACCCGCTGGACCTGGACCGCGCCTTCAAGAAGCTCGACACCATCAAGAAGGACATCGTCTGGTGGGGCGGTGGCGCCCAGTCCCAGCAGTTGCTGGCCTCAGGCGAAGCCTCCCTCGGCCAGTTCTGGAACGGCCGGGTCTACGCCCTGCAGCAGGATGGCGCACCCGTGGGTGTGAGCTGGAAGCAGAACCTGGTCATGGCCGATTTCCTGGTCATCCCCAAGGGCGCCAAGAACAAGGATGCGGCCATGAAGTTCCTGGCCAATGCCAGCAGCGCCAAGGGCCAGGCCGACTTCGCCAACCTGACCGCCTACGCCCCGGTCAACCTTGACAGCATCGCCCAGCTCAAGCCCGAGCTCGCCCCGAACCTGCCGACTGCCTATGCCCAGGACCAGGTGACCCTCGACTTCGCCTACTGGGCGAAGAACGGCCAGGCCATCGCGGCCCGCTGGAATGAGTGGCTGGTCAAATGAAAGTCGCCATCAATGCCCTGCACAACGCGCAAGGCGCCCCCAGCGGCACCGGCACGCCGGGGGCGGCCGTGCGCCGCCCCACCTTGAGCCAACGCTGGCGCGGCAGCCGCAACCTGCTGCCGGCCCTGGCGTTCCTTGGCCTGTTCTTTTTCGCGCCGTTGATCGGCCTGTTGCTGCGCGGCGTGCTGGAACCGGTACCGGGGCTGGGCAACTACGAACAGCTGTTCGCCAACTCGGCCTATACGCGGGTGTTGCTCAACACTTTTTCCGTGGCCGGCCTGGTGACCGTGATCAGCGTGCTGCTGGGCTTTCCACTGGCCTGGGCGATCACCCTGGTGCCACGAGGCTGGGGCCGCTGGTTGCTGAACATCGTGCTGTTGTCGATGTGGACCAGCCTGCTGGCCCGCACCTACTCCTGGCTGGTGCTGCTGCAGGCCTCGGGGGTGATCAACAAGGTGCTGATGGCGCTCGGCATCATCGATGCGCCGCTGGAGATGGTGCACAACCTCACCGGCGTGGTGATCGGCATGAGCTACATCATGATCCCGTTCATCGTGCTGCCGTTGCAGGCGACCATGCAGGCCATCGACCCGATGGTGCTGCAAGCCGGCTCCATCTGCGGTGCCAGCCCCTGGACCAATTTCTGGAAAGTGTTCATCCCGCTGTGCCGCTCGGGCCTGTTCTCCGGTGCGCTGATGGTGTTCGTCATGTCGCTCGGTTACTACGTGACGCCCGCCCTGCTCGGCGGCGCGCAGAACATGATGTTGCCTGAATTCATCGTCCAGCAGGTGCAGTCGTTCCTCAACTGGGGCCTGGCCAGCGCCGCCGCCGCGTTGCTGGTGCTGATCACCCTGGTGCTCTTCTACTTCTACCTGAAGCTGCAGCCGGAATCCCCGGTCGGCAACGCGAGGTAAATGCCATGCTCCTGACTCCCAACGCCATGGGCCGACCGCTGCGCACTGGCCTGTACCTGACCACCGGGTTGATCGCGGCCTTCCTGCTGCTGCCGATCCTGTTCATCGTGCTGCTGTCGTTCGGCTCGTCCCAGTGGCTGGTATTCCCGCCTCCGGGCTGGACCTTCAAATGGTACGAACAGTTCTTCGCCAACCCCGAGTGGATGGACGCCGCTCTGGCCAGCCTCAAGGTCGCCGTGCTCACCACCGTGTGCGCCGTGCTGCTGGGCCTGCCCACAGCCTTCGCCCTGGTACGCGGGCGTTTCCCGGGCCGCGAGTTGCTCTATGGCCTGTTCACCCTGCCGATGATCGTGCCGCTGGTGATCATCGCCGTAGCGGTGTATGCCCTGTTCCTCAAGCTCGGCTACACCGGCACGCTGTTTTCCTTCGTGGTCAGCCACGTGATCGTCGCCCTGCCGTTCACCATCATCTCGATCATCAACTCGCTGAAGCTGTTCGACCAATCGATCGAGGACGCTGCGGTGATCTGCGGCGCCTCGCGCTTGCAGGCGATCTTCAAGGTGACCTTCCCGGCGATCCGCCCGGGGATGATCGCCGGCGGCCTGTTCGCCTTCCTGGTCTCCTGGGACGAGGTGGTGCTCAGCGTGATGATGGCCAGCCCCACCCTGCAGACCCTGCCCGTGAAGATGTGGACCACCTTGCGCCAGGACCTGACCCCGGTGATCGCCGTCGCCTCGACGTTGCTGATCGGCCTGTCGGTCCTGGTCATGGTCATCGCCGCCGCCTTGCGCCGGCGCAACGAAGTCAGCGCCTGAGCGCTCGGAGACAATAACAATGAGTGCAGTGATCAAAGATGCCGCGCCCGCCAAGACCCTGGTCAGCCTGCGCAACCTGAACAAGCACTACGGTGAATTTGCCGCCGTGGACAACATCAGCCTGGACATCCAGGACGGTGAGTTCCTGACCTTCCTCGGCTCCAGCGGCTCGGGCAAGTCCACCACCTTGTCGATGCTGGCCGGCTTCGAGACCCCCAGCAGCGGCGAGATTCTGGTCGACGGCCAGTCGCTGGTGAAGGTACCGCCGCACAAACGCGACATCGGCATGGTGTTCCAGCGCTACTCGCTGTTCCCGCACCTGTCGGTACGCGACAACATCGCCTTTCCCCTGGCGATCCGCAAGCACAGCGCCGCCGAGACGGCCAAGCGGGTCGACGCCATGCTCAAGCTGGTGCAGCTCGAGCAGTTCGCCCATCGCCGCCCCGCGCAGCTTTCCGGTGGCCAGCAGCAGCGTGTGGCCATTGCCCGGGCGCTGGTGTACGAGCCACGCATCCTGCTGATGGACGAACCCCTCGGCGCCCTGGACAAGAAACTGCGCGAAGACCTGCAGGACGAGCTGCGCCAACTGCACCGGCGCCTGGGCATCACCATCGTCTACGTGACCCACGACCAGGAAGAAGCCATGCGCCTGTCCCAGCGCATCGCGATCTTCAGCCATGGCAAGATCGTCGGCCTGGGCAGCGGCTTCGACCTGTATCAGAACCCACCGAATGCCTTCGTCGCCTCGTTCCTGGGCAATTCCAACTTCCTTCGGGTCAAGGCCACCAGCAACGGCGCGGCCAGCTTCGAGGGGCAATCGTTGGCGATCCGCCTGACCGCCGGGCTGACGGTCGGCCAGGATGCGCTGATCATGGTGCGCCCGGAGAAGGCCCTGGCCCTGACGGCCGACCAGGCGACGCGCGAGGTATTGCCGGCGGGTTGGAACGAGGTCTCGGCCAAGGTGGCGGAAGTCCTGTTCCTCGGCGAAAGCCAGACCTGCCATGTGGTGACCGCAGGAGGCACGGAAATGACCGTAAAGGCCCTGTCGGCGGCGGGAATGGCGATGCAGCCTGGCGATAGCGTGAAGGTGCGTTGGGCAGTGGCCGACGCCTGCACTTACACCGAGTGGGCCGAAAGCGACTTGAACAAGGCCGCGGGCGCCCATTGATCACATCGCCCCATCGCGGGACAAGCCCGCTCCCACAGGGGCAGCGCATTTCTTGAAGCTTGCGCTGTATTTTGTGGGAGCGGGCTTGTCCCGCGATGGAGCGGTGAAAGCAACGGAAAAACCAACTGCCTACGCAGGCAACCGATACCGCTCGGCAAAGTATTGCCGGAAGAATTCCACCGCCACCCGCACCTTGGCCGAGCCGGCCAGCGGTGAGGTGTACACCGCCCAGATATCCGCTGCCTGCTGATAACCCTCCAACACATGCACCAGGCGCCCGTCGGCGATGTTGTCGTGCACGTCCCACCATGAACGCAGCAGGATGCCCCGCCCATCCAGGCACCATTGGTGCGCCACCTCGCCATGGTTGCTCGACAACGCGCCGGTCACCCGTACGCTCTCTTCGCCATCAGGGCCCTCCAGGTGCCACACACCGAAGGGGTGGTCACGTTCCTTGATCACCAGGCAGTCATGGCTGGCCAGGTCCGCCAGGCTTTTCGGCGTACCGCGCCGTGCCAGGTACCGAGGGGCCGCGCACAGCACCCGGCGGTTGCGTGCCAGGGGCTTGGCGATCAGGTTCGGGGCGATGACGTTGCCGACCCGGATGTCCAGGTCCACTCCTTCGGCGATCAGGTCCACCAGGCGGTCGTGCACATCCAGGCGGATGTCAAGCTTCGGGTAGCGCGCCGCCAGCTCCGACAGCGCTGGCGCCACGAAGCGCCGGCCCAGGCCCAGGCTGCTGGCGATACGCAGTTGCCCGGCAGGTTCGCGCTGGCCGGCATTGAGGTCGTCGTCCATACGCTGCAGGGCTTCGAAGATCTGCTGCGCCCATTGGTACACCCGCTCGCCCTCCTCGCTCACCGTCACCCGTCGGGTGGTGCGGTGCAACAGGCGTACGCCGAGGTTTTCCTCGAGCAGGCGGATGCGCTTGCTGACGAAGGCCGCAGACATCCCCCGCTCATCCGCCACCGCGGCGAAGCTGGCGCGGCGCGCCACCTGCAGGAAGATATCGAGGTCGTCCAGGTTCGGCAGATTATTCACGATTCGTGCACCAAGAATTGATTAATCACCGGATTATCTCCGGAACACGTCCTTATAGCATGGCCTGCATCCGTTACCCAGAACAGCGAGTGCGCCCTATGAGCAAGACCTTCAAAATCGCCGCCATCCCCGGAGACGGCATCGGCAACGAAGTCCTCCCCGAAGGCATCCGCGTGGTCGAAGCGGCCGCGCGCAAGCACGGCCTGAACCTTGAGATCGAATACTTCGAGTGGGCCAGCTGCGACTACTACCTGGCCCACGGCAAGATGATGCCCGACGACTGGTTCGAGCAGCTCAAGGGCTTCGACGCCCTGTATTTCGGCGCTGTCGGCTGGCCGGACAAGGTACCTGACCATATCTCCCTGTGGGGCTCGCTGCTCAAGTTCCGCCGCGACTTCGACCAGTACGTGAACATCCGCCCGGTGCGCCTGTTCCCTGGCGTACCCTGCCCGCTGGCAAACAAGGCCCCTGGCGACATCGACTTCGTGGTGATTCGCGAAAACACCGAGGGCGAGTACTCGTCCCTGGGCGGTCGTATGTTCGAGAACACCGAGAACGAGTTCGTGCTGCAGGAGTCGGTGTTCACCCGCCGCGGTGTCGACCGCATCCTCAAGTACGCCTTCGACGTGGCCCAGACTCGCGAACGCAAGCACGTGACCTCGGCGACCAAGTCCAACGGCATGGCCGTGAGCATGCCTTACTGGGACGAACGCACCGCCGCGATGGCCGCACACTACCCAGAGATCAGCTGGGACAAGCAGCACATCGACATCCTCTGCGCCCGCTTCGTGCTGCAACCGGAGCGCTTCGACGTGGTGGTCGCCTCCAACCTGTTCGGCGACATCCTCTCCGACCTGGGCCCAGCCTGCGCCGGCACCATCGGCATCGCGCCGTCGGCCAACCTCAACCCCGAGCGCAAGTTCCCGTCGCTGTTCGAACCGGTCCATGGTTCGGCACCGGACATCTACGGCAAGAACATCGCCAACCCGATCGCCATGATCTGGTCCGGCGCACTGATGCTCGAGTTCCTCGGCAAGGACGGCGACGACACCCGCTACCAGGCCGCCCACGACGACATCCTCAAGGCCATCGAGACAGTCATCGCCAACGGCGACACCACCCGCGACATGGGCGGCAGCCGTTCGACAAAGGAAGTAGGTCAGGCCATTGCCGAACTGCTGGGCGCTTAATCGATAAACCTGGGCCGACTGTCAAGATTGTCAGACAGTCGGCTTGCAGTACGTGACAATTCAATGCACACTTCGTTAACCAAAAGATATGCGTTAACTTTTGGTTAACGAATGAGGAAAAAGCTATACCTGACAAGGATTTCCCAAGCGCTTAGCATTCCAAACGCTCCAGGAGACAATTGATGTCCCACAAGAATAAAAAGATTGATGTATTCCTGATCACTGTGAGCCTGATCGCCGTACTGCTCACCGTCATCGGCCTTGCTGCCTTCCCCGTGCAATCGGAAAGCATGGCCAACCAGTTGTTCGAACTGTCCACCCGTACCTTCGGCACCAGCGTCCAGGTGCTGGTCTTCGGCAGCTCCCTGGCCGTGCTGTACCTGGCGTTCAGCAAGTACGGCAATATCCGCCTGGGCGCCGGCAAGCCCGAATATTCCACCGCGACCTGGGTGTTCATGTTCATCTGCGCCGGCATGGGTTCCTCGACCCTGTACTGGGGCGTCATGGAATGGGCTTACTACTACCAGACGCCCGGCCTGAACATCGCGCCGATGTCGGCCCAGGCGCTGGAATACAGCGTCAGCTACTCCTTCTTCCATTGGGGCATCAGCGCCTGGTCGATCTATGCCCTGGCGTCCCTTGCCATGGCCTACCACTTCCATGTACGCAAGAAGAGCGGCCTGAACCTGGCCTCGATCATCGAGGCAGTCACCGGCTTCAAGGCCACCGGCCCCATCGGCCGCACCGTGGACCTGATCTTCCTGTTGACCATGATGGGCGCGCTGACCGTTTCCCTGGCGCTGACCGCCTCCACCCTGACCCGCGGCCTGTCGGACCTTGCCGGCACCCCCAATACCTTCACCGTGCAACTGATGGTGATCGGTGCGGTGGCGCTGCTGTTCTCGCTCAGCTCCTACATCGGTATCGACGGCGGCCTGCAACGCCTGTCGAAGATGGTCTGCGTGGGCGCCCTGCTGTTCGCCGTGGTAGTGCTGCTGGTCGGCCCGACCCAGTTCACCGTCAACAACACCGCCAATGCCATTGGCCTGATGATCCAGCAATACGTACACATGAGCCTGTTCACCGACCCTGCCGGCGATGGTGCCTTCACCCGTAACTGGACCGTTTTCTACTGGCTGTGGTGGGTGTCCTATGCACCGGGCGTGGCCATGTTCGTCGCCCGCGTGTCGCGCGGCCGGCAGATCAAGGAAGTGGTGTTCGCCCTGCTGATGGGTGGCAGCTTCGGGTGCTGGTTCTTCTTCGGCGCCCTGGAAAGCTACAGCATGCACCAATTCATCAATGGCCAGATCGATGTACCGAAGTTGCTCAGCACCGTCGGTGGCGAAGCAGCGGTGACCGACCTGTTGCTGGCCTTGCCATGGGGCACGCTGTTCCTGGCGGTGTACCTGTTCATCATGGCGGTGTTCTGCGCCTCGCACATGGACGCGGCGGCCTATGCTGTGGCGGCTACCAGCACCCGCAATCTGCGCGAAGGCGAGGACCCGAGCCCGACCCTGCGCCTGTTCTGGTGCATCGTGCTGACCCTGGTGCCGCTGGCCATGCTGTTCGCCAAGGCATCGTTGTCGACCATGAAGACCGCGGTGGTGCTCACCGCCATCCCCTTCATGCTGATCCTGCTGGTGAAGATCTACGGCTTCTTCAAGTGGCTGGCCGCCGACTACGGCCAGGTTCCGGCCTACCGGATCGAGGAAGAGGCCGCGCGCCTGGCTGGCGAGGAGCCGGCCGAGCAAGCACCACGCAGCACCGCTGCCGTGCATTAAGGGAAGTACCGCCCCCTATCGCCGGCAAGCCGGCTCCCACAGGGCCTCGGCACCCGCCACTCCTGTGGGAAGCAGGTGTCCTGTGGAAACTGGCTTGCCAGCGATAGGGTCAGTGCAGGCAAGACGTCGTTGCCCATAAAGCAGCCTGCAAGTTCCAAATTTTTTTGCCCGAACTGTTAACTAACAGATACGCGTTAACCAATAAGTAAAACCGAGATAGAGCCATGAACGATTTCAAACGCCTGCCCGCCGATTTCTGCGCCAACCCTGAAGTAGCCTTCACCCTTCCGGCCAATTTCTACACCCAGGCCGCGGTGTTCGAGCACGAGAAGGAGGCGATCTTCGCCAAGAGCTGGATCTGCGTCGGTCACCGCAGCGAAGTCGCTGAAAAGAACGCCTACATCACCCGTGAGGTGATCGGTGAAAGCATCATCGTCGTGCGTGGTCGCGATGACGTGCTGCGGGCCTTCTACAACGTCTGCCCGCACCGTGGCCACCAGTTGCTCGAAGGCAGCGGCAAGGCCAAGAACGTGATCACCTGCCCATACCACGCCTGGACCTTCAAACTCGACGGCGAACTGGCGCACGCCCGCAACTGCGAGAACGTCGCCAACTTCGACAAGGAAAACTCCACCCTGGTGCAGCTGCGCGTCGAAGAATACGCAGGCTTCATCTTCATCAACATGGACATGGATGCCGGCATCGTCGAAGACCAGCTGCCAGGCCTGCAGAAGCGCATGCGCGAAGCCTGCGCCGTGATCGACGACCTGCACCTGGCCGCGCGCTTCGTCAGCGACACCCCGGCCAACTGGAAATCGATCGTCGACAACTACCTGGAGTGCTACCACTGCGCCCCGGCCCACCCAGGCTTCTCCGACTCGGTGGACGTCGGCCAGTACAACCACAGCCTGCATGGCAACTGGACCCTGCAGTACGGCCTGGCCAAGCCTTCGGAGCAGTCGTTCAAGTTCGACGAATCGGTCAAGGACCCGTCCTTCGCCGGCTTCTGGGCTTGGCCGTGCACCATGTTCAACGTGCCGCCAGGGGCGAACTTCATGACCGTGATCTATGAATTCCCGGTCGATGCCGAAACCACCCTGCAACACTATGACATCTACTTCCTGAACAAGGACCTCACCGAAGAGCAGCTCAAGCTGATCGACTGGTACCGCGAAGTCTTCCGCCCGGAAGACCTGCGCCTGGTGGAAAGCGTTCAGAAAGGCCTCAAGTCCCGCGGCTACCGCGGCCAGGGCCGGATCATGGTCGACCAGCAGCGCAGCGGTGTGAGCGAACACGGTATCGCCCATTTCCACAACCTGATTGCCGTCGCCCACCTGGACTGATGCACCCGGCCGCCGGCCCAACGGGCGGCGGCCTTCGGAGAGCCTTGCGTGAAACTTCAAGACAACAAGCTGTTCCGCCAGCAGGCCTATATCGCCGGGCGCTGGTGCGATGCCGACGGCCAGCAGACCCTGGCGGTCAACGACCCGGCCAGTGGCGAGCTGCTCGGCCATGTACCGCTGATGGGCGCCGCCGAAGCCGTGCGCGCCATCGAAGCGGCCGAGGCGGCCCTGGCCGACTGGCGTGGCCGTACGGCCAAGGAACGGGCGAACATTCTGCGCCGCTGGTACGAATTGCTGCTCGAGCACGAGCAGGACCTCGCCCTGCTGATGACCCACGAACAGGGCAAGCCGTTGCATGAGGCTCTGGGCGAGATCCGCTACGCCGCCTCCTTCGTCGAGTGGTTCGCCGAAGAAGGCAAGCGCGTCTATGGCGATGTGATCCCAAGCCCTGCCAACGACAAGCGCTTGCTGGTGATCAAGCAAGGCATCGGCGTGTGCACCGCGATCACCCCATGGAACTTCCCGGCGGCGATGATCACCCGCAAGGTCGCCCCGGCCCTGGCCGCCGGATGCACCATCGTGGTCAAGCCGGCCAACGAAACCCCGTTCAGTGCCCTGGCCCTGGTCGAGCTGGCCGAGCGCGCCGGCATCCCGGCCGGCGTGTTCAGCGTGGTCACCGGCGATGCCCCGGCCATCGGCGCGCAATTCACCGGCCACCCGAGCGTGCGCAAGCTCAGCTTCACTGGCTCCACGCCGGTGGGCCGCCTGCTCATGGGCCAATGCGCAGAAACCATCAAGAAGGTCAGCCTGGAGCTGGGCGGCAATGCGCCGTTCATCGTCTTCGATGACGCCGACATCGACGCTGCGGTCGACGGCGCGCTGATCGCCAAGTACCGCAACGCCGGGCAGACCTGCGTGTGCGTCAACCGTTTCTATGTGCACGACAGCGTCTACGAGCGTTTCGCCCAGCGCTTCGTCGAGCGCGTGCGCGCCCTGGCGGTCGGCCACGGCAATGCCGAAGGCACGCAGATCGGCCCGCTGATCAGCGACAAGGCCGTGGCCAAGGTGCGCAGCCTGATCGACGACGCCGTTGGCAAAGGTGCCAGCGTGCTGCTCGGTGGCAAGGCCCACGGGCTGGGCGGGCAGTTCTTCGAACCGACCGTGCTGGCCGACATCGCCCCCGGCATGGAGCTGCTGCAGGAAGAGATCTTCGGCCCGGTGGCCGCGCTGGTGCGCTTCACCACCGACGACGAAGTGATCGCGCTGGCCAACGCCACCCAATATGGCCTGGCGGCGTACTTCTACAGCCGCGACCTGGCCCGCGTGTTCCGCGTGGCCGAGCGCCTGGAGTACGGCATGGTCGGCATCAACACCGGGCTGATCTCCAACGAGGTCGCACCCTTCGGTGGCGTCAAGCAATCGGGCCTGGGCCGCGAAGGCTCCAAGTACGGCATCGAGGACTATCTGGAAATCAAGTACCTGTGCCTCGCCGTTTGAGCGGGCCAGTATCCGTGCCACGCGGCAGGGCCTGCCGCGTGCGCTGCAAGTCGAGGTGAACCATGGCCAAGCAATACGAAATGTTCAAGGTGCGAGTCACCGACGTGGAACAGGCCACGCCGCTGATCAAGCGCTTCACCCTGGCCCGCGAAGACGGCACCGCCCTGCCCGCCTTCACCGGCGGCAGCCACGTCATCGTGCAGATGCAGTCGGCCTGCGGCAATCAGTTCAGCAACGCCTATTCGCTGATGAGCGACCCGCGCGACCTCTCCCGCTACCAGATCGGTGTGCGCTTGGAGGAGCAGTCCAAGGGCGGCTCGGCGTTCATGCACAACCAGGTCGAGGTGGGCAGCGAGCTGACTATCTCCACCCCCAACAATCTGTTCGCCCTCGACCCGTCGGCTGGCCGCCATGTGCTGATCGCCGGCGGCATCGGCATCACCCCGTTCCTGGCGCAGTTGCATGAACTCGAAGGCAGCGATACCCCCTACGAACTGCACTACGCCTTCCGCGCGCCGGAACATGGCGCCTTCCAGGCTGATCTGGAAAACGGTCCCCATGCGCCAAGCACCCGTTTCTACATCGACAGCCTGGACCGTAAGCTGGACCTGGCCGGCCTATGTACGGGCCTGGCCGATAATGCGCACCTGTACGTGTGCGGGCCCAAGCCGCTGATCGATGCGGTGATCGCCACTGCCGCCGCCGCAGGCATCCACGAATCGCGCGTACACTGGGAACAGTTCGCCGCTGCAGCACCTGCCGCCGGTGCCGCCTTCACCGTGGTACTGGCCAAGTCCGGCACGGAACTCCAGGTCGAGGAAGGCATGACCATCCTCCAGGCCATCGAGAAGTCCAAGGCTGCCAAGGTCGAATGCCTGTGCCGTGAAGGCGTATGCGGCACCTGCGAGACGGCCATTCTCGAAGGCGAGGCCGAGCATTTCGACCAGTATCTGAGCGATGAGGAAAAAGCCTCGCAGCAAACCATGATGCTGTGCGTGTCCCGCGCCCGCAGCGCCCGCCTGGTGCTCGACCTGTAACACCGACTGCGCCGGTGCTCGCCTACGGGCCGGCACCGCGCGCAGTGGTCTAGGCTGTACCTCTTGACCACAAGGAAAAGAGGCCCAAGCCCATGCTTTTGTCACGCCCGCCCTATGCCATGGCCCTGGCGCTGTGCATCGCCTGCTCCCCGGCGCTCGCCGCCGAATCCTCCCCCCAGTACCTGCTCACGCAGGCCCAGGCCGAGCAACCGGCCTACCTCGCCACCCTCAAGACCCTGGTGTCGGTCGATACCGGTACCGGTACGCAAGCCGGCCTGGCCCAGATCGGCGCCGAACTGGCCAAGCGCCTGAAGGCGCTAGGTGCCGAGGTGCACACCAGCCCGGCCAAGCCGTCGGTGGGCGACAACATCGTCGGGACGTTCAAAGGCAACGGCAGCAAGGATTTTCTGCTGATGGTGCACTACGACACGGTGTTCGGCCCAGGCACCGTGGCCAAGCGACCGTTCCGGGTGGAAGGCGAGCGCGCCTATGGCCCGGGTGTCGCCGATGCCAAGGGCGGCGTGGCGATGATCCTGCATGCGCTCAAGCTGCTGCAGGACCAGCAGTTCAAGGGCTATCGCACCCTCACCGTGCTGTTCAACCCGGACGAGGAAATGGGCTCGGCAGGCTCGAAACAGCTCATCGCACAGCTCGCCCGCGAGCATGACTATGTCTTTTCCTACGAGCCGCCAGACAAAGACGCGGTGACCGTCGCCACCAACGGCATCAACCGCCTCAAGCTCGAAGTGAAAGGGCGCTCCTCGCATGCCGGCTCCGCCCCCGAGCAAGGTCGCAACGCCTTGACCGAACTGGCTCACCAGCTCCTCCAGCTCAAAGACCTGGGCGATGCCAGCAAAGGCACCACAGTGAACTGGACCCTGGCCAAGGCTGGCGAGAAAGCCAACATCATCCCGGCCCTGGCGAGCGCGGAAGCGGACATGCGCTATTCGGACCTCAGCGAAACCGAGCGGGTGGCGGCCGATGCCAAGCGTATCGCACAAAAACACCTGGTCGAGGACACCCAGGCCACCGTGACCCTGGAAAAAGGCCGCCCGCCCCTGGCCCGCAACGAAGGCTCCCGCCAGTTGGCCGAAACGGCCCGGGAGCTGTATAGCCAGATCGACCACACCCTCGAACCCATCGCCATGCGCTTCGGCACCGACGCCGGCTATGCCTATGTGCCCGGCAGCGCCAAGCCGGCGGTGCTGGAGACCATGGGCGTGGTCGGTGCCGGGTTGCACGCCGAGGACGAATACATCGAGCTCGCCAGCATCGCCCCACGGCTGTACCTGACAGTGGCGATGATCCGGCGCCTAGCGCAGTGAGGGGCGTTGCCTAGCCGCCCAATCGCCGGCAAGCCGGCGCCCACCGGGGCCAGCGCTGCTTCAGAGCACCGCCGTACCTGTGGGCGCTGGCTTGCCAGCGATAGGGCCGGTACAGCCATGACAAGAACAAATCGGCGAACAACACATGAACATCCTCTACGACGACCGCCTCGATGGCCCGTTGCCCACGGTCGACAAGGCCCAACTGCTGGCCGAACTGCACAACACCCTGCCGGACCTTCAGGTCCTCCACCGCACCGAAGACCTCAAACCCTACGAGTGCGACGGTCTCTCGGCCTACCGCACCGTCCCGCTGCTGGTGGTACTGCCCGAGCGCATCGAACAGGTCCAGGCCCTGCTGCGCCTGTGCCACCGGCGCGGCGTCCCCGTGGTGGCGCGCGGCGCCGGCACGGGGCTGTCCGGCGGGGCCTTGCCCTTGGCGCAAGGCATCCTGCTGGTGATGGCGCGCTTCAATCGCATCCTCGAGGTCAACCCGCAAGGCCGCTACGCCAGGGTCCAGCCCGGTGTGCGCAACCTGGCCATTTCCCAGGCCGCCGCCCTACATGGCCTGTACTACGCGCCAGACCCCTCGTCGCAGATCGCCTGCTCGATCGGCGGTAACGTCGCGGAAAACGCCGGTGGCGTGCATTGCCTGAAATACGGCCTGACCGTCCATAACCTGCTCAAGGTCGACATCCTCACCCTCGAAGGCGAACATCTGACCCTGGGCAGCGACGCCCTGGACAGCCCCGGCTTCGACCTGCTGGCCCTGTTCACCGGCTCGGAGGGCATGCTCGGCATCGTCATCGAAGTCACCGTCAAGCTGTTGCCCAAACCCCAGGTGGCGCGGGTGCTGCTGGCCAGCTTCGACAAGGTCGAGGACGCCGGCCGCGCAGTGGCCGGCATCCTCGACGCCGGCATCATCCCCGCAGGCTTGGAAATGATGGACAATCTGGCGATCCGCGCCGCCGAGGACTTCATCCACGCAGGCTACCCGGTGGAAGCCGCGGCCATTCTGTTATGCGAACTGGACGGCGTCGAAGCCGACGTGCAGGACGATTGCCAACGGGTCGATGCCGTGCTGCGCCAGGCCGGTGCCCGTGACGTGCGCCTGGCCTGCGACGAGGCCGAACGCGCACGTTTCTGGGCCGGGCGCAAGAACGCCTTCCCTGCGGTAGGGCGTATCTCGCCTGACTACTACTGCATGGACGGCACCATCCCCCGTCGAGAACTGCCCAGGGTGCTCGAGGGCATCGCCGCATTGTCCGAGGCCTATGGCCTGCGGGTGGCCAACGTGTTCCATGCCGGCGACGGCAACATGCACCCCTTGATCCTGTTCGATGCCAACCTGCCCGGCGAGCTGGAGCGCGCCGAAGCGCTCGGTGGCAAGATCCTGGAGCTGTGCGTGGCGGTGGGCGGCAGCATCACCGGCGAGCACGGTGTCGGACGCGAGAAGATCAACCAGATGTGCGTGCAGTTCAATGACGACGAGATCACCCTGTTCCATGCGGTGAAGGCGGCATTCGACCCCAACGGCTTGCTCAACCCAGGCAAGAACATCCCCACCCTGCACCGCTGCGCCGAATTCGGTGCGATGCACGTGCATCACGGACAACTGCCCTTCCCCGACCTGGAGCGCTTCTGATGGACCAGGATCGTGACCTGAGCGAAAGCCTGCTGGAGCAGGTCAACCAGGCCCTGGCGATGGACACCCCGTTGCGCATCCAGGGGAGCAACAGCAAGGCCATGCTCGGCCGCCCGGGCGCCGGGGAGATACTCGACACCCGCGGGCACCGCGGCATCGTCCATTACGACCCTACCGAACTGGTGATCAGCGCCCGCGGCGGCACGCCATTGCGTCAGATCGAAGCAGCGCTGCACGAAGCTGGGCAGATGCTGCCGTGCGAGCCCCCTCACCTGGGCCCCGACGCCACACTGGGTGGGATGGTCGCGGCAGGCTTGTCGGGCCCTCGTCGGCCCTGGGCCGGTTCGGTACGGGACTATGTGCTGGGCACCCGGGTGATCACCGGCCATGGCAAGCTGCTGCGCTTTGGTGGCGAGGTGATGAAGAACGTCGCTGGCTATGATGTGTCCCGGCTGTTGGCGGGAAGTTTCGGTTGCCTGGGCCTGCTGACCGAGGTGTCGTTGAAGGTGCTGCCGCGACCCCGTCAGTGCCTGAGCCTGCGCCTGCAGATGACGGTACGCCAGGCCCTGGCCAAGTTGGCCGAATGGGGCCAGCAGCCGCTGCCGATCAGTGCCGCCTGCCACGACGGCCAGGCACTCTACCTGCGCCTGGAGGGGGGTGAAGGGTCGGTGCTGTCGGCAAGCCAGCGCTTGGGAGGCGAGACGGTTGCGAGCCAGTTCTGGACAGACTTGCGCGAGCAGCGGCTGCCGTTCTTCGACCACCCCGCCCCGTTGTGGCGGCTATCGCTGCCGACCATCACCGGCGAACTCGACCTGCCTGGCCTGCAGTTGATCGATTGGGGCGGCGCGCAGCGCTGGTTGAAATCTTCGGCCCCCGCGACGCTGATCCGCGAGCAGGTCGCCAAGGTCGGCGGCCATGCCACTGCCTACGCCCCCGGCGACGACAGCATGTCGCCCTTGCCCCCGGCCTTGATGCGCTACCACCGCGCCCTCAAGCACCAACTCGACCCCCAGGGGATCTTCAACCCAGGGCGCCTGTACCCGGACCTGTGAGGCGAAACCATGCAAACCAACCTGAGCGATGCCGCCAAGCGCCTGGCCCGTGCCGACGAAGCCGAGCGCATCCTGCGCAGTTGCGTGCACTGTGGCTTCTGCACCGCGACCTGCCCCACCTACCAGTTGCTGGGCGACGAGCTGGACGGGCCACGCGGGCGCATCTACCTGATCAAGCAAGTGCTCGAAGGCATGCCGGCCAGCGCCAGCACACAGTTGCACCTGGACCGCTGTCTGAGCTGTCGCAACTGCGAAACCACCTGCCCTTCGGGCGTGAGGTACCACGACCTGCTGGACATCGGCCGCTCCGTGGTGGAGCAACAGGCCGCGCGCCCCTTGGGCGAACGCCTGCTGCGCCAGGGCCTGCGTGCCGTGGTACCGCGTCCTGCGCTGTTCGCAGCGCTCGTTCGCGCTGGGCAGGCTCTGCGCCCACTGCTACCAGCAACGGTCGAGGCAAAGTTGCCGAGCCAGGTGCCCCACCCCGGTGAACGACCGGCACCGCGCCATGCCCGCCGCGTATTGCTGCTCGAAGGCTGCGTTCAGCCGACCTTGTCACCCAACACCAATGCCGCCGCGGCACGCCTGCTGGACCGCCTGGGCATCAGTGTCGAGCCGGCCCGGGACGCCGGTTGCTGCGGCGCCGTGGATTATCACCTCAATGCCCAGGCACGAGGGCTGGCACGTGCCCGCCGCAACATCGACGCCTGGTGGCCGGCGATCGAAGCCGGTGTCGAGGCGATCGTGCAGACGGCCAGCGGCTGCGGGGCGTTCGTCCGCGATTACGGCCACTTGCTGGAAAACGACCCACGCTACGCCGCCAAGGCTGCCCGGGTCAGTGCCCTGGCCCGGGACCTGGTGGAAGTGATACAGGCCGAGCCGGTCGAGCGCCTGGGCGTGTGCGCCGAACAGCGTCTGGCCTTCCATTGCCCCTGCACGCTCCAGCATGCCCTGAAGCTCGGCGGCGCGGTGGAGCAGTTGCTGACCCGCCTGGGCTTCACCGTGACGCCGGTTCCCGACGGCCACCTGTGTTGCGGCTCGGCAGGGACCTATTCGCTGACCCAGCCCACCCTGGCGCGCCAGCTGCGAGACGAGCGCCTCACAGCCCTGGAAAGCGGCCACCCCGAGGTCATCGCCACCGCCAACATCGGCTGCCAGGCACACCTGGGCAGTGCCGGGCGCACACCGGTGCGCCATTGGATCGAAATCGTCGAGGCTGCCCTTTGAACGACCGGCCAGTCCCGCCATGTCAGCGTGAGGCAGTCCTTTGGGAGCAGAACGGGAGTAGACCGGCCTCTTGCACCCAGGCCCGCAAAACCCGAAGCTTCGATCATCCTGCACTCCGGACACCCCTATGGAACTGCACATCCGCCTGCAAGGCCGCAAAGGCCTGGCCGACCAGCTCTACCAACAGTTACGTGCCGGCATCGACAGCGGCCACCTGGCCGCCGGCACCCAGTTGCCCCCCACCCGCTTGCTCGCCGAACAGCTGGGCGTGTCACGCAAGACCGTGGCCGAAGCCTATTCGCGCCTGACCTACGACAACCTGCTCAGCGGCGTGGTCGGCCGCGGTACCTTCATCACCCCGCGCAAGCCGTTGCAGGCCAGCGACGCCCAGCCCATCCCCCTGGCTGCCGCCGATACGCTGCAACGCTGGCAGCAGCGCGCCACGGTGCTGGCCGGGCAGGCCCAGGATGCGCCCTCGCGCCATGACTTCGTCGGCGGCGCCTCGAGCAAGGCGCAGTTCCCCTTCGACCAGTGGCGCAGTTGCCTGCAATACGCCCTGCGGCGCAGCCAACGTCACCCCCAGCGGCACTTCCCCGCCCAGGGCCTGCCGGAACTGCGCGAAGCCATCGCCCACCACATCGCCTTCGCCCGGGGCGTGCACTGCAGTGCAGCGGATGTACTGGTGTGCAACGGCGCCCAACAGGCCCTGGACCTGATCGCCCGGGTGCTGATCGAACCAGGCTGCCAGGTGGCCATGGAAGACCCCGGCTACCCCCCGGCGCGCCAGCTGTTCCTGGCCTTGGGCGCGCACGTGCAAGCGGTGCCGGTGGACGATGAAGGCATGTGCGTGGAAGAGATCGCCGATGGCACGCGGCTGATCTACGTGACGCCCTCGCACCAGTTTCCTTTGGGCATGCCCATGAGCGAGCGGCGCCGCACCGCCTTGCTGGCCCGCGCGGCCGAGCTTGGGGCCCTGATCATCGAAGACGACTACGACTGTGAATTCCGCTACCAGGGGCCTGCCAGCGATGCCTTGCAGCGGCTCGACCGACACGGCCTGGTGGCGTATGTCGGAACCTTCTCCAAGACCTTGCTACCGGAGCTGCGCCTGGGCTATGCCGTGCTGCCGCCAAGCGTGTTGCGAGCGGCCTGTGCAGCCAAGCACCTGACCGACTGGCACAGCCCGCCGCTGCAGCAATGGGCATTGGCGCGTTTCATCAGCGAGGGGCACCTGAATAAACACATCCGCCGCTGCCATGAGGTGTACAGCGCCCGTCGCGAACGGATCCTGGCACGCCTGGGCAGCGACCTGGCGCCCTGGCTGACCGCGGTGCCGGCCAACGCAGGCTTTCACCTCAGTGCGCTGGCAAGGCCCGGGGTAGACGTGGAGCTGCTGGTAACCCTGGCGCGCAAGGTCGAAGTGGGTCTCTATTCACTGGCCCCGTTCTTCAGCGAAGCCCCGGTGCGCCCGGGGCTGCTGTTCGGCTTCGGGGCCATTGAACTGCTGGACATCGACCCGGCTCTGGACCGGGTCCGCGATACCTTGCAGGGCCTCAGCTGACCGTCGCCTGCACCGTTCGCCCAGGGCGGGCAATGGCGCTGGCATAGCCCCGAGGGACGAAGCGCACGGTCACCAGCAGCATCGCTACCACGGTGATGGCCAGCAATGTCCAGGAGGCCTGGAAGTCCCCGGTCACATCACGCAGCCAACCGGTGATGTACGGCACGACACCGGTGATGATGAAACCGATGCCCTGGACGAACGCTGCCAGGCTGCCCGCTTGCGCGGGGTCCTTCTTCAGGTGCTCGAGGGTCAAGGTCAGGCTCAGGCTGAAGCACGCTCCCAGGCCAAGGCCGATCATCGCCACCCACACGCCCATGGCCAGGGTCGGTGCCAGCAGCAGGCCAAGGAAGCCCAGCAACTGGATCGACAACGCCAGCCACAGCCCTGGCCGACGGTCCGCCAGGCTACGTAGCAACAGCGGCAGGCCCAGGGCGCCGGTGACCTGAAAGATGGTCATCAGGCCCACCAGCTCACCACCGCCTTGGGCGGTGCCGCCATGCTCGATATGGTAGGCCGGCAACCAGGCCACCATGCTGGTGTAGCCACCGTTGATCAGGCCGAAGTAGCTGGCCAGTAGCCAGGCCCGACGGTTGCCGAACCAATGCCCACCGCCGCCGCCGGCCAGCTTCGGCGTGTTGTGCCGTGGCCTGAGCACCAGCCAGGCCAGCACCGCCAACACAGCGGGCAGTGCCCAGACGCCCAGGCCGGCCTGCCAGCGGCCGCTGGCCTCGCTGATCGAAGGCCCGAGCACCGCGGCCAGGCCGCCTCCACTCATCAAGGCTGCCGAATACAAGCCCATGGTGGTCGCCAAGCGCGTGGGGAACCAACGGTTGACCAGGCCCGGCATCATGCCCTGGACGACAGCTACCCCCAGCCCGGCCAACACCGCACTGGCGATCAGCGCCCAGGCGCTGTCGAGCTGCAGGCGCCACAGGCACGCCAGGGCGATCGCCACCAGCCCCATGAGCATGCCGCCATGCTCGCTCAGCCAGCGGCGCAACCACGGTTGCAGCAAGGGGATCAGGCCCATGCACAGCACCGGCAGCGCCGTCAGCAGGGCAGCCTGCTGGTAGCCAAGGCCGGTACTGGCGCGCATGGGTTCCAGCAGCGGGCCGATACTGGTGAGGATCGGCCGCAGGTTCAGTGCCAACAGCAGCACCAACAACAGGTTCAGTGCGCCTCTCATGCCTGGTGCGCCTGCTTCCATTGAAGGTACAGGTCGGCCTCGCCGGCAGGCTTGAGCGGCTTCAGGGGCAGGCTCTGCTGCTGAGGCGGGCGCGCCATCTGTGCGTATACGGCCGCCGTGGACAGGCCGTAGGGCTCGCCTTCGTCGTTGTCATAGGCGAACCAGGCCCGTTCGATGCCGCACAGGTGCATGGCGGCCAGGCACATCGGGCATGGGTGGCCGCTGGCATAGATCTCGGCGCCCTCCAGGCGGGGTTGACCCAGGGCCTGGGCAGCCTTGCGGATCGCCTGCATTTCGGCGTGGGTGGTCGGGTCCTGGGTGCTGTGGATCTCATTGACGGCACGTGCCAGCACCTTGCCTTGGTACACCAGCACGGCACCGAACGGGCGACCGCCGGCCTGGATGTTGGCGCGGGCCAGGTCGAGGGCTTCGCGCATGAAACGTTCATCGGACATCGTTGGACTCTCCGGGTGCAAGACCCGGTCATTATCCCGCCTTGGCCAAGCGCGCCAAAATGAAGAGATTGGATGCAGGTCAGTGGCCACCTGAATGGATCGATTGGTCCCCTGGCAAAACCGAAGATTGGCTATCGGGCGATCCATGGCCACGGCGCTAAGGTATGTCCCAGTGGGAGCGGGCTCGTCCCGCGATCGGTTGCAGCGCGGCCGAGAACACTATCCACCCTCACACCGGAGTCCACCATGCACGACCGTATCGAATGGGCCAAGCACGCCCCGCAAGCCTACAAAGCCATGATCGGCCTGGAGCAGGCCCTGGCCAACAGCGGCCTGGAAAACTCGCTGCTCGAACTGATCCGCCTGCGCGCCTCGCAGATCAACGGCTGCGCCTATTGCGTCAACATGCACGCCAACGATGCACGCAAGGCCGGGGAAACCGAAGCCCGCCTGCAGACTCTCTGCGCCTGGCGCGAGACCCAGTACTTCACCCCACGCGAACGCGCAGCCCTGGCCTGGGTGGAAAGCCTCACCCGTCTGCCCGAGCGGGGCGCGCCACAGGCCGAGTACGAAGCCCTGCAAGCGCACTTCGAACCGGCAGAGGTAGCCAACCTGACCCTGGCCATCGCCACCATCAATGCCTGGAACCGCTTCGGCGTGGGCTTTGCCATGGTGCCGGCCTGATGGCGCGCGCCCGGGCGCATCGAGGCCGTTGCGCCTAACGCCCGGCCAATCGCGCCCGATAGCTGCCCGGGCTGTACCCGGTCCACTTCTTGAAGGCTCGATGAAAGGCGCTGGGCTCCTGGAAGCCGGCCTGCTCGGCGATCTCGGCAATGCTCAGTACCCCTTCGCGCAAGCGCTCGAAGGCCATGGCCCGACGCACCTCGTCCTTGATCTGCTGGTACGAGCGCCCTTCCCGCTCCAACTGGCGACGGAATGTGCTGGCGCTGATGCCTTGCTGTTCGGCCATGGCCTGCAGGGTCGGCCACTGGCCGTAGCGCCGGGCACGCAGGTGGCGATAGACCACCGCCGCCAGGCCGTTCTGGTTGCGAAAGCGGATCACCAGCCCCTGGGGTGCGCTGCGCAGGAAAGTCTTCAGGGCGGCCAGGTCCTGCACCACTGGCAGGCGCAGGTAGGCGCTGTCGAACTCCACCTCGGTACGCCCGCTACCCAGGCGCAGGTCAGGCCCCCATAGCAGGCTGTCGTCCTCCTGGGCCGGGCGGGCCACCGCAAGCTCGGTACGGTCGATGGCGATGCGCCGCCCGGCGAGCCAGCAGAGCAAGCCGACCACCAGCACCAGGAAGGTCTCCTCGGCGTACACCCGGGTCAGCGGGTCGGCGATGGTCGACTGCACGCTGATCACCACCCGGCCACCTCGCACCGAGAACGCGCCACGCAGGTCACGCATGAACAAGGCGAAATTGCCCAGGCACTGGCGCAGGGCCTTTTCCAGGGTGGGCTCCTGGATCAGGCCACGGCAGATCAGCGCGAAGCTGCCGATGGGCATACCGTGGCTGTCCAGATGGAAGAACTCGTCGTCCAGCACATGGATCAGCTCCAGCCACAGCTGAGCGAAGGCCTTGGCCGGCACCCGTGCCTGGGGCTGCGCGAGCACTGCCGGGTCGATGCCTACCGCGCGCAGGTAGGCATCGCGCTCGTCGGGGCGCTCGCGCAGGCTGTGCAGCATGGCATTGAGGAAATACACCGCGACCGAATCGCTATCGCGCATGGCTGGTTTTCACTGTCTATGCTGGGTGGCAAAAAATGCCAGGTTTACTGAACAGATCCGGCATAGGCCCGGCCCAGGCGTTTGCCTAGACTCGACCCATTCCGGGAACGCCGGCCATTCTCGCAGAGCCTGTGCCGGTCCCGCCATGCCTTTGCAATCGGAGCCTTCCATGAGCAACGCAGAGATCTACGTCGTAAGCGCAGTCCGTTCGGCCATCGGTGGTTTCGGTGGGTCACTCAAGGACCTGCCGCTGGCAGACCTGGCCAGCGCCATCAGCCGCGCCGCCATCGAGCGTTCGGGGGTGGCCGCCACCGACATCGGCCATGTGGTCATGGGTACCGTCATCCCCACCGAGCCGCGTGACGCCTACCTCAGCCGCGTCGCCTCGATGAATGCCGGCGTGCCCAAGGAAACCCCGGCCTTCAACGTCAACCGCCTGTGCGGCTCGGGCCTGCAGGCCATCGTCTCGGCGGCGCAGACGCTGCTGCTGGGCGACGCCGACGTGGCCCTGGCCGCTGGCGCCGAATCCATGAGCCGTGGCCCCTACCTACTGCCGCAAGCCCGCTGGGGCGCACGCATGGGCGACCTGCAAGGCATCGACTATACCGTGGGCGTGTTGCAGGACCCCTTCGAGCACTTCCACATGGGCATCACTGCCGAAAACGTCGCGGCCAAGCACGGCATCACCCGGGAAATGCAGGATGAGCTGGCCCTGACCAGCCAGCGCCGCGCCGCCCGCGCCATTGCCGAAGGCCGTTTCACCAGCCAGATCGTCCCTATCGAGCTGAAAACCCGCAAAGGCAGCGTGCAGTTCAGCACCGACGAGCACGTGCGCGCCGAGGTGACCGCCGAGCAACTGGCCGGCATGAAGCCGGTGTTCAAGAAGGACGGCAGCGTCACCGCCGGCAATGCCAGCGGTATCAACGACGGCGCAGCCGGCCTGGTCCTGGCCACCGGTGACGCCGTGCGTCGCCTGGGCCTCAAGCCCTTGGCGCGGCTGGTGGCCTACGCCCACGCTGGCGTCGAGCCGGAGCTGATGGGCCTGGGCCCGATCCCGGCCACGCGCAAGGTGCTGGAAAAGGCCGGTTTGGCCATTCATGACCTGGATGTGATCGAGTCCAACGAAGCCTTCGCCGCCCAGGCCTGTGCCGTGGCCCGCGCGCTGGACTTCGACCCGGAGAAGGTCAACCCGAACGGTTCGGGCATCTCCCTCGGCCACCCGGTCGGCGCCACTGGTGCGATCATCGCCACCAAGGCCATCCATGAACTGCACCGCACCCAGGGCCGCTATGCCCTGGCCACCATGTGCATCGGCGGCGGCCAAGGTATCGCCGTGGTCTTCGAGCGCGTTTGAGGAGCCTGGACGTGAACATTCAACAGATTGCCGTGATCGGCGCCGGAACCATGGGTAACGGCATCGCCCAGGTCTGCGCCGTAGCGGGCTACCAGGTGCTGCTGATCGATGTGTCCGAGGCGGCGCTGGAGCGCGGCGTGGCGACCCTGGGCAAGAGCCTGGAACGCCAGGTCAACAAAGGTACCCTGGAAGCCGACCAGGCCCAGGCGGCCAAGACGCGCATCCGCACCAGCACCGACTACACCGAGCTGGCCAGCACGCAGCTGGTGATCGAGGCAGCCACCGAGAACCTTGAGCTCAAGCAACGCATCCTCAAGCAGGTCGCCGCCCATGTGCGCAATGATTGCCTGATCGCCACCAATACCTCGTCGCTGTCGGTCACTGCCCTTGCCGCCAGCATCGAGCACCCGGAGCGCTTCATCGGCGTGCACTTCTTCAACCCGGTGCCGATGATGGCCCTGGTGGAGATCATCCGCGGCCTGCAGACCAGCGACGGCACCTATGCCCAGGCGCTGGTGGTGACCGAGAAGCTGGGCAAGACGCCCATCACCGCCGGCAACCGCCCAGGCTTCGTGGTCAACCGTATCCTGGTGCCGATGATCAACGAGGCGATCTTCGTACGCCAGGAAGGCCTGGCCAGTGCCGAGGACATCGACACCGGCATGCGCCTGGGCTGCAACCAGCCGATCGGCCCGCTGGCCCTGGCCGACCTGATCGGCCTGGATACCTTGCTGGCGATCATGGAGGCCTTCCACGAGGGTTTCAACGACAGCAAGTACCGCCCAGCCCCGCTGCTCAAGGAAATGGTCGCCGCCGGCTACCTGGGCCGTAAGAGCGGTCGCGGTTTCTTCAGCTACTGATCGGGAGTGCGTCATGCCAGTCACCGCCGCCCTACGCTGTGCGAACTTCGAAGAGCGCCGCGAGAAGGCCATGGCGCTCTTTGCCGAAAAAGGCTTTGGTCAGGTCAGCATGCGCGAGCTGGCGGCGCATGTGGGCCTGACCCCAGGTTCGCTGTATCACCATTTCCCCAGTAAACAGGACCTGTTGTACGACTTGATCGAGGAGCTCTACGAAGAGCTGCAAGCGACCCTTGATCAAGGCCGGCGCGCCCTCGCGCGCGGCCAGGCGGTGCTGCCTTGTTTGATTGCCGCACATTGGCAGTTGCACGAGGAGCGCCCCCTGCAGTTCCGCCTGGCCGAGCGGGATTTCTGCTGCCTGAACGAAGACCAGCAAGCCCGTCTGGCCAGCGCACGGGCACGCTACGAGAAGGGCCTGCTGCACTTGATCGCGCCACAGGCCCGGTTGCAGGGCCAGGCCTTGGCAGCCACCGGGCATGTGCTGGCCACGCTGCTCAATCAGCTGCCCGGGCAGTTGAGCGGGCGTGGGCTGGACAGCGACCAAGGGCTGGCCTTGATGCAGAGCCTGTTGCTCGGCGCGCTGGAGCGTACGCTGGGCTAGACCGGCTCGCCTGGTGTCGAGAGCTGCCACTGCGACGCCTGTCGGCGCATCACCGCCTTGGTCAACGCCAGGCGCTGGTCGAGCCGCCATTGGTTCACTTGGGCCTGAAGCGCATCAAATTCCTGCCGGGTCCCACCGCGGCGGGACAACTCCTGCTCTTGCTTGCGGTATTCTCGAGGCAGCTTGAGTTTGGACCCATAGGCATGCTCCAGGTACTTGTTCCAGAAGGGCTGGTTGACCATCCACAATGAAAGCGTGTCCTCGTCCTGGCCTCCCAAAATGGTTTCGCGGGCGTTCTTGACGCCTTCCTCAATGTTGCCCACCACCTCTACGAAACGTATTTGACTGGGGTGGCCCGGCAGCTTCAGGTCCTTGTACAAACGAACCCGAAATGCGAGCACCACCTCGACCTCATCCACAGGACCAGGCATGCTTGCGGCAAAACGCCTGGCGTACTCCTCCAACGCGTTTTGCCGCCAAAGCTGTCCCCCCAAGCGCAACAGCCCAGGTTCTGGATCGATTTCGTACTCATTATGCTCGGCGTCCCACGCCAGCTTCCAGTTTTCCAGATCGACGAAACGCAACAGGGCATTGTCACCACAGTTGGGTTCCTGAGCCAGTGCCAACAAATGCGCGTTCAGCGCTTCATCTTCGGCCATAGCGCCGAGCAGGGAGAAGATGCGGTCAGCCAGGTCGCGTGAGGCTTGGTCTAGGGCAAAGTCCTTGGATTGCACCAGGCGCTCCAACACCCGAACGAATTCCTCGGATTCGGGATCGCTTACCAGTAGATGCCAGCGATGCGCCATTTCGTCCCGGTTCTTGGCATCGATACGATCCAGCCAAAGCAAGCGCGCCGGAACCCTGCCGTCATCGGGCCGATACCAGGCACGTACTTGCTTCACCCAAAGCTCCAGCGCCTTACTTGAAAAACGTACCCTGCCTTTGTCCCACAGCGGCGACTCGCGAAGATTTTCAGGCACCACCAGAAGGTTATTGCCCATCATGTCCAGTTCGTACAGCGTTTGATGCGATTGCACACCAACGGGCATTGAGTCCAGCTGGGCATCACGCAATATCAATGTTGTCAGCCTTGGCATTCCCGTAATTGAAAATGGGAGTTTCAGCGGGTTGCGTGACAGGTTCAGATATTCCAATGCTGTGCACTCGTTGATCAGCTTTACCTGCTCGGCATCCAGGCGGATCTTGTTGTCGGAGAGATCGAGAATTCGCAAGCGCCCCCGCAAACCAGTCATCTGCGGGAACCGCTTCAGCTTGCAATGGGTGATTTCCACCGAAAGCAGGTTCGGAAAAGCATTCAAGAAACCGTCGGGAAGCTGTTCAAGCGCCATCGAACGCAAGTCGATCGCGCTAACGTGTGGGAAACTGATTGGCTCGGGAAGCCCCGGCAAACGGCTCACATCCAGCCCCCTGAGGGAAAACCTGTAACGCAACTGATCTTCCAACGGTTTGGGCTGCTCGGGTATCAGTTGGCGCCAGCAACGGATCAGTTCCTTACGCATCAGGTAGCGCGCGTTGCGCTCATAGTGAAGGAGCCCCTCTCGCTGCCAGCTCGTCAGGGTAGTGGTGAGCAGTTCGTGCTGATCCTCCAGGTCGTTAAGCGCATCCTGTAGATTGTTGCCACCTTCCTGCATGGCTCGCAGCCATTCCTGGATATCCCTGTCACCGAAGCTGGGGTACAAGTACCGAAGCTTGGCCCTCAGCGACCGGGGGCTGCCGAAACCAAAGAGCCGCCGGCCTCCACTCAACGGATAACCGACCCGACCATCGTCCAGACGAAACGGCACCAGGAAGGAAGGCGTGGGCTGTTCACGCCCCATCAGTTCGGCCAGGTCCTGGCGGCGCGAGGCTACGTCCTTGGCCAACGCCTCGCGAAGCTGTTCGGCGAACGGCTCGCCAATATTCATCGCCTCTCGCTGCGCTTGGGTGAACACGTCTGCCAACACGTCGAACAACTCGCCGGGCTGGTCAAGCGGATGGCCACGCTCATCACGCAATACGAACATGCCGTCCTGGTGGCTGAGGTGGATCGTCTCGATGGCCCCGTTTGTAGACTGAGGCGCCAGCAGGCCGTCCCCCTCGAACAGCACCCAATGCCGGCCTTGAGGCGCCCCCGGCAAGGTATCAATCAGTTTGATGACGCCACGTGCCATATCGAGCGTCTGCGGTGTGTCGATGAAAAGCCCCTCGAACACCCGCGCCACCCGAATACGCAGCGCCCGTTGCCGGGCAGCCTGGGCCATCAGCAAGGGGATCCGCCCGGTCTGGGCCAACAGCTCACGGTCACCATCGCTTGCCTCACTCAGGAGCTGCTCGGCAGCAAGCCGATGCAGGCTGGGGAAATCCCGACGCAACGCTTGCACCGAAGCGTCCTCGATCGTATTGCTCTGGTCGTAAAGGCGCTGAAACAAAAACCGTCGCTGATCCCAGACCAACTCGGCCAGGGCTTCGCCTTCCAGCCCTGTCGCGCCTCGCAGGGCCAGTGCTTCGTGAAGCAGCGCCAGGTCCGTCACAGTTCCACCTCCCTGCAAGCGATCCCTGAGCTCAACGATGCGATTGGTCAGCACGAAGCGATGCACCGTATCGGTCAGTTCTGCCTCAGGGGCAGTGGCAAAGACATGCACAGCCCGCAGATGGTCCTCTTCCAGGCCATGGGCCAGCAGGGCCTGTCGGATCTGCTGATCGCTCAGGCGGCCGTACGTGGCACCGAACCTGCGAAACATACGTTCGGTGCCGCGCCATTCCGCAGGCCGTTCGCTCCACAGCCGCCAGGCACCGGCACCATTGTGTTCGAGCAGTGGCGCATGGTTCTCGTAAGACTCCAGGTACCAATCCTCGCTGTCCTGCGCTTGGTAGACCGGGTAGTAATGCCCCTCCATCTCGATCCAGGATTGCTCGCCCAGGCGATAGACCCCGCGTTCATCGACGATGGCCTGCGCAGGTGGCGGTTCGCTGACGTAAGGCGCCAGGTCCTGGTTCCAGAGTTTTTCGCTGCCATCTTCGAGCATCGCCGGTACCAGACCATCCACGATGATGCTGCGCGTCCACAGCGTCCGCGCCGCCGCGATCCCGGCAGTCGTAGCAGCCAGCAGGGCTATGTCCTTACCTACGTTCACCAGATGGTCCAGGGCCGCGTTGGTGTCCCCCTCCCGCCAGTCCTTGACCGACTGGAACACTTCGCTGAGCAGCTCCCAGGCCATCACCGCCAGCAAGGCCGCACCGACGGCCGGGATGAACAGCCCTGCAAGCGCCAACAGTGCCATTCCCTGCGCATGCCGGCGCTCGCTCTTGGCCAATGCAGTATCACCGTCGATCCTCGCGACGGGTGTGGCGAATACTGCCGCATCGTCCTTGATTTGCTGGATGCGCATCGTCGCCAGGTGCTCGAACAAGGGCGTCGGGTAGGCCTTCATGTGCTGGTCCAGCTCTCGCGTGGCCCAGTCGGCCACATCGCCCACCCGCTGTTTGACGCTGGCAAAGAATGCTGGGCGGTCGCGCTGGGGGACGAAACGCTCGAAGAACTGCCGGTAGTTCTCATCACGCAGGCGCTTGCCCAAGATCTTCCTGGCGAAGCTTTCCAGGTCCTTGGCGACGCACCAGGCACCTTGTCGATCCCCTGGGATATAAACCAGCACCCGCTTGCTGCTGTTGAGCAGCAGGCCTTCGTCGATCACGTCCAACACCACGATCTGCTGAAGGTGACAGTCGAATGCCTTGAGCTGCTTGGCGACCACCGGTGCGCCTTCGAGCCGCCCCAGCTTGCCGTCGGTATACAGACCGATGATCAATTCCAGCTCGGCGTCCCTGAGCACACCTTCGGCGTGAGCCTTGAAGGCATCCACCAAGAGGTTTGAGCGATATTGCATCTTCAGCAAGGCTTTGCAGTCCTGGACCTCCTGCTGCTCTTTGGCCTCGAGTA
The DNA here is from genome assembly GCF_048068175.1 of Pseudomonas sp. NY15356. Lineage (NCBI taxonomy): Bacteria > Pseudomonadati > Pseudomonadota > Gammaproteobacteria > Pseudomonadales > Pseudomonadaceae > Pseudomonas > Pseudomonas sp. NY15356. The sequence goes on from NZ_JBLUPW010000030.1 coordinate 52,474, forward strand.
CCGCTTCAAGGTGGCTCTGGTACTGCCCCCCCAGGTCCAGTTCCCGGCAAAACCTTGCAAACTCCATTACCGAGGGGGTCTCGACAGTGACACCTGGTCCATTGACCAGCGTGTTACGCACATGCTGCCCGCCTTCGGCAGCCTGGGCCTTGCTGAAGTTGGACATTGCCGCGCTGAGCAGTGACACGTCGAAGTAATCGCTCGCAGGCGTCGGGTAGTGGCTGGTGTAATAACTGTGCTCAGGGCTCGTGTAGGTATACCACTGGCGCAGGAAGTGCTGTTTTGCATCCAGACCAGCGTCGAACTGCTCTTGCAGCGCAGTGTTCAAGCGCGTGATGCAGAAGCTGTCGAGGCTTTCGATCTTGCTCCAGCACTTGGCCAATCGCTGACGGCTTTGCAGCCCTTCGGCCAGCGCATCCCTCAATAGCGTGAAATCAGAAGTCCGGACCTTGCCCATCCAGTCGGGCAGACGCTTGGCGATCATTTGATCCTGGAACTGCTGCGCAATGGCCATCATGTCCATCGCCGTCGATTGCGCATTGTCACTGACGTTACCCATACCGCGAATCCCCCACCGAGAAATGAAGCGGTGAGGCTAGAGAGGTCGGTCCAGGGGCACGCGTTAAATAGTTACACCTGGCGAGCCCGCGACTACAGGCTCACACCCAACGCCTGACGCAATTGATCGGCACGTCCATCGTCGGCGGCGCCGACCAAGGCAAAGTTGTAAGCGCCATGGGACCAATAGCGCGCTTCGAGCTGCCCCTCCGTCCGCTGCCCGCTGGGCATGCGTGCAAACCGTTCGCTGGGCGAGCGCAGGAACAGGCTGATGCGCTTCCCCTTGTTGTCCTGAAACACCAGCAGCGCCGCCGGGCCCTGTTCGTTGCTCAGCAACCGGGCGCCCACCGGTTGGAACCCGTAGACACCGAGGTCCGGCAACTGCCCTACGCGGTCGAAGTGGCGCTCGAGCCAAGCCTGCAGGCGCTGCGGGTCGCCGGCCTGGACATCCAGCGTGGCCGCCCCTGCAAACAGACGATGGGCCTGCACGGCGTCCGCCATCGGCAGGGTATCGACCACCAGCGTCGCTTCACGGGCTTGCCAGCCACCGAACCCACCCACGCCCAGCGCCAGAAGCAGCAGCGCAGCCGATGCCCACTGCCGCTGGCGACGCCGACGCAAGCGCCGCCTGAACTGGCCAAGGTCCAAGTCGGTAGTAGTGCTGTTCTGCTCGAAGCCGGCCAGGGCCGCGCGCAGGCGCCGGGCGTCGTTGCGCCACGCGTCCACCCGCGCCGACTCTTGTGGATTGGCTGCCAGCCAGGCCTGAACCTGGGCTCTGCGCACCGGGTCGAGCCGGTCATCGACGTAGGCATGCAGCTCATGTTCGGTGGGAATCAACAGGGTCATTTCAGTCTCCGCAAGGCCGGGGGCGTGGGCTGGCCCTCGGTCATGTCGCGCAGGGCGGCACGGGCACGCGACAGGCGCGACATGACCGTACCGATGGGGATGCCCAAGGCTTGGGCGGCCTCCTTGTAGCTCAACCCTTCGACACTCACCAGCAACAGCAACGCACGCTGTTCGGTGGACAGTCGGGCGAAAGCCGCAAGATCGGCATGGGCCAGGACGATGCGCTCGGTTTCGCCACCCACCGCGTCCTCCTGGCCACGCCCGAACCAGGCCAGCCAGCGGGCATGCAGGTGCTCGCGGCGCTTGCCGTCGAGAAACAGGCGATAGAGGATGGTGAACAGCCAGGCGCGCAGGCTGTCGGCGTCACGCTGCTGCCCGCTGCGGCGCAGGGCGCGCTCGACGGTGGCCTGGACCAGATCGTCGGCGCTGCCCGACTCACGGCACAGCCACAACGCGAAGCGGCGCAGCCGTTGCAGCAGTTCGCGCCACTGTTGTTCATCCAGGTCATGCATGGTCAGGTCCCGGGCCTTTGGGGGTCAGTCTAAAGGGGCAGACGCGCCCGCACGACATTTATTCCCACGGCGGGAATAAATCTCCGGCCAGCCCGTCGTACCGGCTCATTCACTGCGTGGAACCTGACCATGACCACTCCTCTGCACGGCCCGGCCAAGGCCTTGCGCCTGACGGCCATCGGCGCGGCCCTGCTGGCCCTGGGCGCCGGCTTCGCCTACGCCGCCGGCTGGATCGGCGCCCCGGCGCTGACGCCTCAGCGCATCATCGACACCTTCGAAGCCCAGGCCGGCCATTACCCTGGCTATCGCAAGAACCACGCCAAAGGCCTGTGCGTGAGCGGCTATTTCCAGAGCAGCGGGCTGGCCGAGCCGCTGTCCAGCGCGAGGGTGTTCAGCCAGCCTCGGGTGCCGGTCATTGGCCGATTTGCCATCGGTGGCGCCAACCCGTTCGCCCCGGACACCAGCATCCCGGTACGCAGCCTGGCCCTGCAGTTCAGCACCGATGACGGACACATCTGGCGGACCGGCATGAACAACCCGCCAGTGCTCGCGATCGGCACGCCGCAAGCGTTCTACGAACAGGTCCTGGCCATGGCGCCGGATCCGGCCACTGGCAAACCGAACCCGGCAAAGTTGCAAGCCTTCTTCGCTGCGCATCCGGAGAGTGCGGCCTTCCGTCAGTGGGCCGCCAGCTACAAACCCAGCGACAGCTTCGCCAGCACCCAGTATCACAGCATCAATGCCTTCGTGCTCAGGGACGGCGGCGACAAGGCCCATCCGGTGCGCTGGCAGCTGGAGCCCCAGACCCCCTTCGCCCCGCTGCCAGCGCAGATCGACGACAAGCAGTTCCTGCAACACGATCTGCAACAGCGCCTGAGCCAGGGCCCGCTGCGCTGGAGCCTGATCCTGGTACTCGCCGAGCCGGGCGACCCGCAGGACGACGCCTCGCGCCCCTGGCCCGCCGCAAGGCGCCGCGTCGATGCCGGCACCCTGGTCATCGAACAGGTCGACGCGCCCGAGCAAGGCGCCTGCCGCGACATCAACTTCGACCCGCTGATCCTGCCCCCGGGCATCACGCCTTCCGCCGACCCGATCCTGGCGGCCCGCTCGGCCGCGTACTCGGAGTCCTTCAATCGCCGCAGCCGCGAGTCCCTCGATACCGGAGCCCGTCCATGACCGTCACTGTCTTCCATCCCCTCGCCCGGCTGGTGCACTGGCTGATGGCCGTGCTGATCCTGGCAATGCTGTTCATCGGCGTGAGCATGGTCGGCGATCTGTCGCCCCGCCATCCACTGATGGTCGAGCTGCACAAGGCCACGGGCCTGGCCTTGCTGGTGCTGGTGGTGTTGCGCATCGCCCTGCGCCTGGCGCTGCCCCATCCCCCCTTGCCACATGACCTGCCGGCGATCCAACGCCTGGCCGCCGGTGCCTCGCACCTGCTGCTGTATGCCCTGATGCTGGCCATGCCGCTGCTGGGCTGGGCCATGCTGTCGGCCGGCGACTACCCGCGCCCGCTGCAACTGCCGGCCATCGCCCCGCACAACCTGCAACTGTACGCAGCGCTGCGTCAGGCCCACGGCTGGGCCGGCTACCTGCTGTTCGCCACCATTCTCGTACACCTGGGAGCGGCCTTGATGCATGCCTGGGTGCGCCGGGACGGCGTATTGCGTAGCATGTGGCCTGGCCCTGTGCGCCGCGGCGAATGAGCGTTGCGGGGCAAACTGGGCATCGACCTCCAACCGACTGGACTGCCCATGAGCGCTGCAAAGGACCCTGCTGTTCCAACGCCTCCTGCGACCCTGGACCTGCGCCCACTGCTGCTGATCAGCGGTGCGTGCACCCTGTCGATGATGGCCTTCGTGTCGTTGATCGGCCCGATCGCCCGCCAGCTGGGCATGGCCACCTGGCAGGCCGGCGCTGCGGTCACCGTTGCGGGCGTGGTCTGGGTGATGTTGGCCCAGCCTTGGGGGCGCGCCGCCGACCGCTACGGGCGCAGGCGCATCCTGCTGCTGGGCAGCGCGGGGTTCACGCTTTCATATTGGTCGCTGTGCCTCTTCATCGACGGCGCGCTGCGCTGGATGCCGGGGGCGACCCTGGCATTCGTCGGCCTGATGCTCACCCGCGGCCTGATCGGCGCCTTCTATGCTGCCTTGCCGGTCAGCGCCAATGCCCTGATCGCCGACCATGTCGAGCCGCAACGCCGGGTGCGCGCCATGGCCTCGCTGGGCGCTGCCAATGCCGTGGGGCTGGTGCTGGGCCCGGCACTGGCGGCGCTGCTGGCGCGCCACAGTTTGAGCATGCCCTTCTATGTGATGTCGCTGCTGCCAGCGGGTGCCTTCCTCGTGCTGCTGTTCAAACTCAAGCCTCCACCCTTGGCGCATAGCCATGAGCCTAGCCCGGTACGGCTGGGTGACCGACGCCTACGCCGCCCCTTGTTGGTAGCCTTCAGCGCCATGCTCAGCGTGACGGTGTCGCAGATCACCGTCGGCTTCTTCGCGCTCGATCGCCTGCAACTGGGCCCGGCCGATGCCGCCCAGGCTGCCGGCATCGCCCTGACCATGGTCGGCGTGGCGCTGATACTGGTGCAAGTGCTGCTGCGGCGTTTGGAGTGGCCGCCGCTGAAGATGATCCGCATCGGTGCCAGCGTTTCGGCCCTGGGCTTCGCCTGTGCCGCACTGGCCGCCAGCGCACCCTGGCTGTGGGCTTCGTTCTTCGTCGCGGCTGGCGGCATGGGCTTTGTCTTCCCCGCCTTCTCGGCCTTGGCGGCCAATGCCATGCATGCCTCGGAACAAGGCGCGACCGCCGGTTCCGTTGGCGCCGCCCAGGGCATGGGCGCCGTGATCGGGCCGCTGGCCGGCACCTTGGTCTATGCCCTGGACCCACGCCTGCCCTTCCTGGCGGTGGGCATGCTGTTACTGGTGATCGGAGTGTGGCCGACGCCCACCGACCAACGCCACTGACAAGCACAGCGCGTTGCCGCCCAGAGTGTGCTTTAATGCGTCGCCCATTATTTTTGACACCTCTCTATCTAACAAGGCGGCTATGGACACGGGGACACGACTCAAACTGGTGCGTGAACGCAACAACCTCTCCCAACGGGAACTGGCCCGCCGCAGTGGCCTGACCAACTCGACGATCTCGCAAATCGAACAGAACCGTGTCAGTCCGTCGGTCAGTTCCCTGAAAAAGCTGCTCGAAGGGATCCCGATGTCCCTGGCCGAGTTCTTCAGTTTCGACGAGCCCGTGCGCGAAGAGCGCTACGTGTTCCGTGCCAGCGAACAACCGGACCTGGGCCGCAACGGCCTGCGCATGCTGCTGGTCGGTGCCAGCGTCGAAGGTCGTCAGATGCGCATGCTGCGCGAGCTCTATGCCCCGGGCGCCGATTCCGGCGAGCCGATCGTGCACTCCGAAGGCGAAGAATGCGGCCTGGTCACCCGTGGCACAGTAGAATTGTGGGTCGATGGGCATGTGAGCATTCTCAATTCCGGCGACGGGTACTACATCCCCACCACCTTGCCGCACAGTTTCAAGAACATCGGCCCTGACGAAGCCGAGATCATCAGCGCCAACACCCCGGCCAACTTCTGATCGGCGCCTGGGGCTGCTGCGCAGCCCAATCGCGGGCCAAGCCCGCTCCTACAGAATGGGGCCACACCGTGTAGAGCGCCCTGGTGCCACGAAAAGGAGGGCAACGCCCTCCTGGTTCCACGAAGCCGCCTCAGCCCAACGCCGCCTCGACGAACACGTCCTGTCGTGCTGTCATGGCGGCCCCGGGTTGAGACGATCATGAATAAACGAACGCTATGTTATTAGGGCCTTGCATGAAGCACGCTAGTCTCTTGTTCGGCCTCGTGCTCGCTCTTCCGGTATTCGCGCAAACCACCTGCCCACCGGGCCAGTACGAGGTGTGCCTGATGGGCTGCTTCTGCGCGCCGGTCGACCCCGGCCAGGCGGGCCAGATCCTCAAGGACATGGAAACCATGGCCTCCGGCAGCCTGGCCTTTGCCTTGCGTCAGGCCCGCGACGAGGCGACCGCCGCCGGCACCCAGCCAATCCCCCTGCACATCCGCGCCCAGCTCGAGCCCTGGTACGACTTCGCCGTGCTCGATGCGGCGCGTTATCGCGTAGGCAACGAACAGCAGATGAGCGCGGCCAATGCGGTGTTGCAAAACCCGGACGTGAACGCGGTGACCCTGATCGACACGATCATCTTCCGTCATGCGCAGGATGCCGAGGACAATGTCGCGCTCTGGGCCCATGAACTCAAGCACGTACAGCAGTACCAGGAACTGGGTGTCGAGGAATTCGCCCGACGGTATACACGCAACTACGATGACCTCGAGGCGCCTGCCTACAAGATCGAAGCGCAGGTGGCCAAGGCGTTGCGGCAGAACAGCGCCGGGCGAGCCCGATAGTGGAATTACGAGAGCGTAACTCAATGACTCTGGTTGCGCTGTTTGATCGTACGTCCTGCGCCATCGAAGACTTTGTAAGTCGCTAACTGTCTTCCCGGCTGGTCCGTGAACGGTCCCTTTTTACCGAAAATTCTCCTAAAAATAGATTTCTTTTCCGTCGGCAATGTAGTGCTGCAATGAAAAGGGCTTACATTCACTTTTTTCATGTATTGAGGTGCATTGACGAAAATGGTCTTCCGGTAGCCTCGGACCTGGTATTTCTTCAATGTTCTTGCAACTTCGCGGGCGGCACCGGTACTTCCTGCACTGCACGCCAACAGAATGAATTCCTTGCCCTCTTCGTAACCAATACCCTCCAGCCAGGGCTTGATATCCTTTTCTGCAACTTCACGTGCCGGCCGAGGCTCCCCCTGGGCATTCATCAAGCTTCCATCGTCGCCACCATGCGTCACGAACGCCGCGAGCCCCGTCCCCAGAAAATCTGCGTAGAACACCACGTCATTATCACCCTTTTTCCGTTCCCAGAGGATGATGGCATTGTTTTCTACCCTGCCTGCCCGCGTCGGTGGGGATGCAGCCGCTCCTTCCTGTAGGTTCAATTGCGCAAAAATGGCCTTTAACCCGTCTTCGGTGAAAGCGGGCACCGAAACAGGTTCCGCTTGCTCGGCCGGGTCAGTTTCCCGGGCCAGATAGTCGATGGCGGGCGTCCAAGGGTTTGTCGGCGGGTTGGCATGCTCCTCTACCAAGCCCTGTTTATCCACCAATGTCGTAGGGTTGTTGCTTACCATTCTGAATAGATTCAACCCGTCCACCGTACCGGCCGGATCCGCGCTCAACCATCGCCCCGCCCAAGGCTGGTAATAGCGGTAGCCGTAGTAGTACAGGCCTGTGGCATCTCGCTCTTTGCCTGAATAGCGCACGGTCTTGTAACTCGCCTCGATTTCATTACGCGCAACCCATACCGCCGTGCCGCCAAAGGGGTAGTACTCTTCCTGGCTGATCAAGTTACCGGCA
>NZ_JBLUPW010000031.1:0-59488 GCF_048068175.1 Pseudomonas sp. NY15356
AAATGCCCCATCGAGGTGATGGGAGAGGTCATGCAAAATGCCATGGCAATGCGGCATGATGCTCCGGCTTCAATTCAATAACCGTGTTGCACTCAGCTCCTGCAACCGCCAAGCTTTTAGTCTTGATCGCTTGGGCTACTATAAAAGCGCTGTGGTTTTTATATGAGCGGGACGGTTGTTTCATGCGTATTACAGCGCACCGAGGGGAGGCCTATGAGCGAACCGGGACAAAAGCTGCGCCTGGGGGCGTTGATCGCACTGGTGGTCGGCTCGATGATCGGCGGCGGTATCTTTTCGTTGCCGCAGAACATGGCGGCGAGGGCCGATGTCGGGGCGGTGCTGATCGGTTGGGGCATCACCGCGGTGGGCATGCTGGCGCTGGCCTTCGTGTTCCAGACCCTGGCCAACCGCAAGCCTGAACTCGACTCCGGGGTGTATGCCTATGCCAAGGCCGGTTTCGGCGACTACATGGGCTTCTCCTCGGCCTGGGGCTACTGGATCAGCGCCTGGCTGGGCAACGTCGGCTACTTCGTGCTGCTGTTCAGCACCCTAGGCTTCTATTACCCGGTGTTCGGCGAGGGCAATACGCCCGTGGCCATCGGCTGCGCCTCCATCCTGCTGTGGGCGGTGCATTTCCTGGTGTTGCGCGGCATCAAGGAGGCAGCGTTCATCAACCAGGTGACCACCATCGCCAAGGTGGTGCCGCTGCTGATGTTCATCGTCATCGCAGCCTTCGCATTCCGTGCCGATATCTTCACCCGCGACATCTGGGGCCTGGGCAACCCGAAGTTCGGCGGCGTGCTGGAGCAGGTGCGCAACATGATGCTGGTGACCGTGTTCGTGTTCATCGGCATCGAGGGCGCGAGCGTCTATTCCGGCCGGGCCCTGCATCGTTCGGACGTGGGCAAGGCCACGGTGATCGGTTTCCTCGGCGTTTTGGCCTTGCTGGTGCTGGTCAACGTGCTGTCGCTGGGCGTGATGACCCAGCCGGAGCTGGCCAACTTGCAGAACCCGTCATTGGCATCGGTGCTCGAGCATATCGTCGGCCCCTGGGGCGCGTTGCTGATCAGCGTCGGGCTGGCGGTGTCGTTGCTCGGGGCACTGCTGTCGTGGGCATTGCTGTGCGCCGAGATCCTCTTTGCCACCGCCAGGGACAAGACCATGCCGCGCTTTCTGGCGCGGGAGAACGCCAATCATGTACCGGCCAATGCCCTGTGGTTGACCAACTGCATGATCCAGGGCTTCCTGCTGATCACCCTGTTTTCGGCAGGCACCTACACCAGCCTCATCTACCTGGCCTCCTCGATGATCTTGGTGCCGTACTTCTGGTCGGCGGCCTATGCGGTACTGCTGGCGCTGCGCGCAGAGGGCTATGCCGGGCAGGAGGGGCTGCGACGCAAGGACCTGCTGGTGGCCGTGGTCGCGTTGCTCTATGCCGTCTGGCTGTTGTACGCCGGGGGGCTCAAGTACCTGCTGCTGTCGGCGCTGCTGTATGCGCCCGGGGTGATCCTGTTCGCCCGGGCCAAGCATGAGCAGGGGCAGGCGCTGTTCACCCGATGGGAGAAGCTGATCTTCGCAGCGGTGCTGGCCGGGGCCGGCCTGGCCGCCTATGCGCTCTATTCAGGAGTGCTGAGCTTGTGAACCTTCGCCCGAGGTGGGCGGAGTGGGACGTTCCGGGCGCGACCATATCCACAGATTGCCCAGGGTCATGCCGCCGATGGCCAGGAACACCGGCCAGCGCGCTTCCAGAAATACCAACATCAACCCGGCACACAGCAGCATGCTGGCGGTGGCGCTGACCTTGGCCCGGCGCTGGATCACCTTGCCATGGCGCCAGTTGTACAGGATTGGGCCGAACAGGCGATGGCTCTCCAGCCAGGCGCTCAGGCGCGGGGAGCTGCGGGTGGCGGCCCAGGCGGCGAGCAGGATGAACTCGGTGGTCGGCAGGCCGGGGATGACGATGGCCACGAGGCCGATGCCCAGGCTGATGTAGGCCAGGAGCGCGAACAACAGGCGGGACAGTTTCGAGCGGGCAGGTCGGGTCATGGTCTCACTGCAATGAACGGCCCGGCCATCGAAGCGGATGGCCGGGTGAAGCGTGTCAGGCCAGTGCGGCATCCGCGGCATAGGCGTGCTTGAGCAACTCGGTGAAACGCTCGAAGGCCTCGACCGCGCCACGCTCGGCGGCGGCATCCTCTTCGGGCGACAGTGCCAGGCTGTCAAGGATCCGGGTGAACTGCTTCCAGCCTTCGGCGCGGCCACCTTCCGGCTCACCCAGGTGACGGGCACCGAAACGCTCGGACAGCTCCAAGGCCACGGCACGCTTGATCAGGAACGCGGCGCCCAGTTTGGAGCCTTCGGAGACGAAGATCCAGCCCAAGGCCTGGCCGAGGCTCGGGTTGTGCAGGGCACCGGGCACCGGGGCAGGCACTTCTGTATCCAGGTCGGCCAAATCCAGGCGGGCATGCTCGGCACGGCAGCGGGCGGCCAGGTCGGGGAAGAGGGCGATCAGTTTCGGGTCGTTGTACAGGGCCTTGAGCTCGGACTGGAACAGGTACTGGGCAACCACGAAGCGGGCGAAGCTTTCGCGACTGTCGAATGGTGTGTGGGATTTGACCAGGGCGTCGAGTTCGCTGTGGGGGCCGTGGGTGACCTGGTTCAGGCGCTGGGAGCGCAGGGAAGTGGTGGTCATGGGTGGGTCCTTGGGAAATTGGGCTCTAGTGACAAGACGAACGAGGTGGTGGCTGGACGTAAAAATTCTGTTTGGTTTAGGAGGGCGTACCTCTTGGGGTAGGTATTGTTTGTGAGGTCGAGCGCCGCGCGGGCGGCGCTCGATTTCACAGACACCCAGGCCGCTGCGGCGAACGGCTCAGATATCCCACACCAAGTTGATGGCGAAGTTACGTCCTGGCGCCGTCAGGCGGTCGAGGTTGGCCGGCTGGGTCACGGCGGCCTCGCCCTGGCCGTCGTAGCGGCGTACCGAGTCCCACTGCCAATACTTCTTGTCGGTGAGGTTGTACAGACCGGCGTTGACCGTGAGGTCGTCGGTCACCTTGTAGAAACCGGTCAGATCCAGCACCCCGTAGCCAGGTGTACGGAACTTGGTGCTCTGGCCATCCGGAGCGAAGAAGGTGTCGTCGTCGACGCGGGTCTTGCGCTTGACCAGCGTCCAGCTGACCTGCGCGCCGTAGCCCGGTTGCTCGTAGCCCAGCCCGAACACGCCGGTCAGCGGGTTGACGGCGTTCAATGGCTGGCCGGTGTCGTCGTTGCGGCCATAGGCATAGGCGATCGAGCCTTGGGTGTACAGACCCTGCGGCGCGCCGAAGTGGCCGAGGTCAAGGCGGCCCTTGACCTCGGCGCCCTTGATGGTGGCATGCCTGATGTTGTTGGCCTGGTAGGTGGGCAGCAGGTCCAGGCTCTTGACCGCATCCTCGTCGATGAAGTCACGGTACTTGTTGTAGAACACCGCGACATCGAAGCTGCCCGCGTCGAAGTGGCCACGCAGGCCGGTTTCATAGCTCTTGCTCTTTTCGGGCTCCAGGTTCGGGTTGCCTTGGACGCTGTAGCCCAGCTCCGCGTTTTCGAAACGACCGTACATGGCCTTGGCGGTCGGCGTGCGGAAACCTTCGGCGTACTGGCCGTACCAGGTGTAATGGTCGTTGAAGGCATAGGTGACGCCCAGCTTGGGCGACAGGCGATGCCAGTGCTTGGTCGAGTCGTCGACGTTCTGTGCGCTGCCGTCGCCGTTCTCCAGGCCGCGCAGGAACGCGTCGGTCATTTTCGGTTTCATGCGGGTGTAGTCGTAGCGGGCGCCGGGCAGGAAGGTCCAGTTGTTCCAGCGGATTTCATCCTGGGCGAACAGGCTGTAGGTATCGACCGTCGGGTCCGGGAAATCACTGACCAGTGCCTGGCCATCTGCCGGGCTGTCCGCGCCTGGGGCCGGGCAGCCCCTGCCAACCGACAGGCAGGTACCGGTACCGCTGCGTGAACCGGTCACCTTGTCATGCTTGAAGGTCGTGCCGTAGGTCAGCAGGTGTTCGGTTTCGCCCAGGCTGAACGCCTTGTCCAGCTGCGCATCGAAGACCCATTGACGATCCTTGTAGGTGGTGCTGCGGGTGCGCAGTACCTCACGCACTCTCGGGGCGTAGATCTCCTCGGTGCTTTGGTCGGTCTTGGCGATCTGGTAGTTCAGGCTCCACTTCACGTGGTCGGCCAGCAGGCTGTCGAGCCCGAACTCATGTTGGATGCCGAAGCGCTCGCGGGTGATGGTGTCGTTACCGGTACGGGCGCGGTACATGTTCATGGCACCCATGCCTGGGATGAAGGGGCCGCCTACCGCACTGAGCATGTTCTGGTCGCGGTCATCCTTGTAGCGCTCGTAGGTCAAGCCCAGGCGTGAGTCATCGGCGTAGTTCCAGCCCAGCTTGGCCAGCACGTTGGTGGTGCGCGCGTCCACCGGGTTGGCTTCGGTGCGGTCCAGGCCGGTGCCGCCATGCCTGCCGTAGCTCTCGGTCTCCTGGCCGTTGCGCTGGCTCAGGTGCAGCAGGCCGTCGAAGGCGCCCTGGCGGCCGGCGACGGTGGCGGAGTTCAACCAGCTTTCATCGGCGGAGCTGTAGCCGGTCTTCAGGCGGGCACCGACGTCCTGGCCGGGCTTGATGATGTCGTCCGGGTCGAGGGTGAAGTAGCTCACCGCACCGCCGATGGCGTTGCTGCCGTACAGCACCGACGCCGGGCCGCGCAGGATTTCCACGCGCTTGACGATCTCGGGGTCGACATAGTTGCGTTGGGTTTGCGCGTAGGGGCCGTAGAAGAAGCTGTCGGGGATCGAGACGCCGTCGACCTGGGTCAGGATGCGTTCGCGGTCGATGCCGCGAATGTTGAAGCCGTTCAAGCCACTGCGCTGGCCGGTGCCGGCGACCGATACCCCGGGCTCGTAGCGCACCATGTCCTGGATGGTGTTGACGTTCTGCCGGTCGAGCTGTTCGCGGGTCTGCACGGTCACCGTGCTCGGCACCTGGCTGACGTCCTGGGCGCTGCGGGTGGCGCTGACTGTCAGTTGTTGCAGGGCAATGGTGTTGCCGATCGCCTGGCGCTCCAGCACTACGTTGCCGTTGCTGATGGTGCGGAATTGGAGCCCGGTACCTTGCAGCAGGCGGCGCAGCGCTGTTTGCGGCGTCAGCGAGCCCTGCACGCCTGGCGAGGAAACACCTTCGGCCACCTCTGCGCTGAAGCCGACCTGCCAGCCGGTGACCTGGCTGAACGCATTGATCGCTGCAACCAAAGGCTGCTGGTCGATGGCGAAGCGGTAGTCGCCCATGCGTGGGCTGCTGGCTTGGGCCGGTTCCGCAGCCAGCGCTGGCAGGCTGCAGGCGCCGCTGGCGAGCAGGGCCAAGGTCAGCAGGGACAATTGCCCCATACGGCGGGGCGGGTTGGACGGGCGAGTTGGACCTGTGGACATCGAAGGCGCTCCCTGACGCGCGAACTGTTATAGGTGATGACTGTTCTTGTTTTCAAACAAGAATCAGTTGCATTGGCCATAACGAGACGGATGCAGGGTGCTGATCGCGTAAAAATAATCAGTGGATCAGTTGATGATCACCAGCGCCGGGTATTCATGCAGTTGTGCCGACGTGATGTGGGCGAGGGCGCGCAAGGTTTCCAGCGGTTGGTCGAGGCGGTAGTTGCCGGTCACCGCGACCTGATCGAGGCGTGCGTTGCGGTTGATGATCCAGCCTGGGTAATAGCGCCGCACTTCAGCGAGCACCTGGCTCAGCGGGCAATTCTCGAACACCAGGCGCCCGTCGACCCAGGCCAGGTCCTTGCGCAGGTCCGCGCGCTCGCGTTCGCCGAAGCCCTGGGGCCCGACGCTGATGCTGTCGCCGGCGCTGAGGCGAATGCGTTGATCGCTCGGCGCCTGCACGTCCACATCGCCGCGTTGCACCCTGACCTGGGCCTGGCCATCGAGGTAGCGCACGGCGAAATCGGTGTCGCTCGCCTGCGCGCGCAAAGGGCCGGCTTGGATTTGCAGGGGCGATGTGGTATTGCCAGGCACCTGGAAATAGGCCTCGCCCTTGAGCAGGCGCGCGACCTGCTGGCCGTTGCGCAGGTCACTTGCGAAGGCCGAGTCGGTATTGAGCAGCACCTTGGCGCCATCGTCCAGTTGCAGGCGCTGGCGTTCGCCGACCACTGTCAGGTGGTCGGCCTGTAGGCGCATCGGCAGGTTGCCGAAGGTGAGCAGCCCGACCAGCAATACAGCGGCGGTAGCCAGGGGCTTGCGATGGGGGTGCAGACGTGCGACCAGGGATCGGCGCTGGGCCTGGTGCAGTTGCGCGGCGGCCTGGCGTAAGGGAGCGCCGTTCCACAGGGCCTCGGCACGTACATAGGCTGCGGCGTTTTCCTCAGTCGCACCCAGCCAGGCTTCGAAGGCCCGGATGTCCTCGTCGCTGGCGCACTGCAGGCGCACGAGCCAGTCCATCGCCTCGTCCATGGCACGGGCGTCAGGCCCTGCAGGTGATGGGCGAGAGGCAGGGCTGTCTGTCACGAAGAATCCTTGCTGTAGGTCTTTTCGCAAATGATCACGGCTGCGCGAAGCCATGGCAAGCGCCTTGCCTGGGCCGACCGGCGAGTGGCGGTTATTCGAGGCGCTCGGCCACGCCCATGCAGATCGCCATGATCAGCTTGAGCTCCTTCTGCACGGTGCTGGCCGAAACCTTCAGCTGGTCGGCGATTTCCAGGTAGCTGGCGCCATGCAGGCGGCTGAGGATGAAGATACGTTGTTGGCGCGGGGTCAACTGACCGAGGCTGATGCTCAAGCGCTCGAGCAACTGCTCGGCGTGGGCGGCATCTTCGTTGCTGGTGGTGGGGGCAGCGACGTTGTACAGGATGTCGTCGGGCACATCGTCGACCAATGTACGTGCCTGCACCTTGCGTGCACGGAGGTGGTCCAGGGCGAGGTTGCGCGCCGTCTGGAACACGAAGGGCTCGAGGTGTTCGATCGGCCGCTCGCCCAGGGCACGGGTGACCCGCAGGTAGGTTTCCTGCAGCAGGTCCTCGGCCGTGCTGGGGTTGCCGACCATGCGCTGCAGTGTGCGCAGCAAGGTAAGGCGCTGGGTGAGGAAGACGGTATCGAAGCGGGACTGACTCACGGGAAAACCTGACCAACGAGAGGCGAATGATAATGCTTATCATCTGCCCTATTGGTCAAGTCCAACATGCTATCGGCGCGAATCTGCTGGCGATGCCTGTAGGAGCGGGCTTGTCCCGCGATCAAGGGCGAAGCCCTTGCCATGAACTGTATTGGCAGTGCCGCCTAATCGCGGGACAAGCCCGCTCCCACAAGGGCCTGCCCGCGATCAGCGGGCGTTGCACAACGCCAGACAGTTATCCAGCATGCGGTTGGAGAAGCCCCACTCGTTGTCGTACCAGGCCAGCACCTTGAGCATCCTTCCGCTGGCCCGGGTATGGTTGGCATCGAAGATCGACGACAACGGGTTGTGGTTGAAGTCGCACGACACTAGCGGCAACGCGTTGTAGCCCAATACCCGGGAGTGCCGGCTGGCCTCGAGGAACAGTTGGTTGACCTGCTCGGCGGTGGCTTCGCGCCTGAGGTTCACGGTCAGGTCCACCAGCGATACGTTGATCACCGGCACCCGCACGGCCATGCCGGTGAGCTTGCCGGCCAGTTCCGGCAGCACCAGGCCCACGGCCTCGGCGGCGCCGGTCTTGCTCGGGATCATCGACTGGGTGGCCGAGCGCGCCCGGTAAGGGTCGCTGTGGTAGACGTCGGTGAGCACCTGGTCATTGGTATAGGCGTGGATGGTGGTCATCAACCCTTGCTCGATGCCGAACTCGCGGTGCAGGACCTGGGCGATCGGTGCCAGGCAGTTGGTGGTGCAGGAGGCGTTGGAGATGATCTGGTGCGAGGCTCGCAGGCTGTCATGGTTGACCCCGTAGACCACCGTGGCGTCGGCGCCCTTGGCAGGTGCCGAGACGATCACCTTGCGTGCCCCGGCGGCCAGGTGGGCGGCGGCCTTGGCCCGGTCGGTGAACAGGCCGGTGCATTCGAACACTACATCCACGCCCTCGGCCTTCCACGGCAGCTCTGCCGGGTTGCGGATGGCACTGACCGAGATGCGGTCACCGTTGACCGTCAGGCTCTCCTGGTCGGCTTCGACGCTGGCCTCGAACGTGCCGTGCACGCTGTCGTACTTGAGCAGGTGGGCGTTCATCGCACTGTCGCCCAGGTCGTTGATGGCGACGACCTGCAGGTCCTGGCGGTAGCCTTGGGTATAGAGTGCGCGCAGGACGTTGCGTCCGATGCGGCCAAATCCATTGATGGCGATGCGAAGGGTCATGGCATTACCTCTGGCGGTCCGGGTGAAGCCTGTGGCAAAAAGGTGACTTCACTGAAACGGTTTTGTTATTGGAATTACAAGATTATTCCTCGCAGGATAGAAAACAAGCCTTTTTGATGGCAGTATTTTGTTAAACCTACAACGAGTGGTCGGGCAGACCACCCCTTGATCGCGTCAGGCACCCTCACCTTGAGCCTAGGCCGCAATCGTTTGGAGGGGAAATGCCCGAAGACACCACCCCACAGTTAGCCTGGAGTCCAGTACATGCATCCGCGCATCCTTGAGGTCACCGAACGGTTGGTCGAACGCAGCCGTGCCACCCGTGAACGCTACCTGGAGCTGATTCGCGGCGCGGCCAGCGACGGCCCCATGCGCGCCAGCCTGCAATGTGCGAACTTCGCCCATGGCGTGGCCGGCTGTGGCGCTCAGGACAAGCAAAGCCTGCGCATGATGAACGCCGCCAACGTGGCCATCGTCTCGGCCTACAACGACATGCTCTCGGCCCACCAGCCGTACCAGCACTTCCCGGAACAGATCAAGCAGGCCCTGCGCGAGATCGGCTCGGTCGGGCAGTTCGCCGGTGGCGTGCCGGCCATGTGCGACGGCGTCACCCAAGGCGAGCCGGGCATGGAGCTGGCCATCGCCAGCCGCGAGGTGATCGCCCTGTCCACGGCCATCGCGCTGTCGCACAACATGTTCGATGCGGCGCTGATGCTAGGTATCTGCGACAAGATTGTCCCCGGCCTGATGATGGGCGCCCTGCGCTTCGGTCACCTGCCGACCATCTTCGTACCGGGTGGGCCGATGCCGTCGGGCATCTCCAACAAGGAAAAGGCTGACGTGCGCCAGCGCTACGCCGAAGGCAAGGCCAGCCGCGAGGAGCTGTTGGAATCGGAGATGAAGTCCTACCACAGCCCGGGCACTTGTACTTTCTACGGCACGGCCAACACCAACCAGCTGGTGATGGAAGTGATGGGCCTGCACTTGCCGGGGGCCTCCTTCGTCAACCCCTACACCCCGCTGCGCGACGCCCTGACCGCCGAGGCGGCGCAGCAGGTCACGCGTATGACCAAGGCCAGCGGCAGCTTCATGCCGCTGGGCGAGATCGTCGACGAAAAGGCCCTGGTCAACGCCATCGTCGCCCTGCATTCCACAGGGGGCTCCACCAACCATACCCTGCACATCCCGGCCATCGCCCAGGCTGCGGGCATCCAGCTGACCTGGCAGGACATGGCGGACCTGTCCGAAGTGGTGCCGACCCTGTCCCACGTCTATCCCAATGGCAAGGCCGACATCAACCACTTCCAGGCCGCCGGTGGCATGGCCTTCCTCATTCGCGAACTGCTCGACGCCGGGCTGCTGCACGAGGACGTCAATACCGTGGCCGGCCACGGCTTGCGCCGCTACACCCGGGAGCCCTTCCTGGAGGAGGGCAAGCTGGTCTGGCGTGAAGGCCCACGCCAGAGCCTGGACGAAAGCATCCTGCGCCCGGTGGCCCGGCCGTTCTCGGCCGAAGGCGGCCTGCGGGTGATGAACGGCAACCTCGGGCGGGGCGTCATGAAGGTCTCGGCCGTGGCGCCCGAGCATCAGGTGGTGGAAGCGCCGGCGCGGGTGTTCCATGACCAGCAATCGTTGGCCGATGCCTTCAAGGCCGGTGAACTGGAGCGTGACTTCGTCGCGGTGGTGCGCTTCCAGGGCCCGCGTTGCAACGGCATGCCCGAGCTGCACAAGCTGACCCCGTTCCTCGGCGTGCTGCAGGACCGCGGCTACAAGGTCGCACTGGTGACCGACGGGCGGATGTCTGGCGCTTCGGGCAAGATCCCGGCGGCGATCCATGTATGCCCGGAGGCCTACGATGGCGGCCCGCTGGCGCGGGTGCGCGATGGTGATATCGTGCGGGTCGACGGTGTCGAAGGCACGCTGCAGGTCATGGTGTCGGCCGAAGAGCTGGCAACCCGTGACCTGCCCACGGCTCCCCAGGGCAACGACCTGGGCATGGGGCGCGAGCTGTTCGGCTTCATGCGCGTGGCGTTCAGCTCGGCCGAGCAGGGCGTCAGCGCCTTCACTTCGGCATTGGAGCAGCTCAAATGAAGGCCTTGCTGGTTGGCGACATCGGAGGCACCAATGCGCGCTTCGGCCTGTGGCACGACAACCAGCTGCAGGCGGTACAGGTCCTGGCGACCGCCGACTACACCAACCCCGAGCAGGCCATCGAGGCCTATCTCGCCGGGCAAGGCATCCCGCGCGGCGGCCTGGCTGCGGTGTGCCTGGCGGTGGCAGGGCCGGTCAGCGGCGATGAGTTCCGCTTCACCAACAACCACTGGCGCCTGAGCCGCAGCGCCTTTTGCCAGGCCCTGCAGGTCGAGCGCCTGCTGTTGATCAACGATTTCAGCGCCATGGCCCTGGGCATGACGCGCCTGCAGGACGGTGAATACCGCCAGGTCTGCGCAGGTACGGCCGACCCTGCCCGGCCAGCCCTGGTCATCGGCCCCGGTACCGGGTTGGGCGTGGGCAGCCTGTTGCGCCTGGACAACCAGCACTGGCTGGCCTTGCCGGGGGAGGGTGGGCATGTCGACCTGCCGGTGGGCAACGCACGGGAGGCGGCGATCCACCAGCAGATCCATGGGCAGATCGGCCATGTGAGCGCCGAAACGGTGCTCAGTGGCGGAGGCCTGTTGCGCCTGTACCAGGCGATGTGCGCGCTCGATGGCGACACACCCAGACACAAAACCCCGGCGCAGATCACCGATGCCGCCCTGGGCGGTGAGCCCCGGGCCTTGGCGGTGGTCGAGCAGTTCTGCCGCTTCCTCGGGCGAGTCGCTGGTAACAATGTCCTGACCCTGGGTGCGCGGGGCGGCGTCTATATTGTCGGCGGCGTGATTCCACGTTTTGCCGAGCTGTTCCTGCGCAGCGGCTTTGCTGCGAGCTTCGCCGACAAGGGCTGCATGAGCGGGTATTTCGACGGGGTGCCGGTGTGGCTGGTGACGGCGGAGTTTTCCGGGTTGCTGGGAGCCGGGGTGGCACTGCAGCAGGCGTTGGATCATTGAACCAAGCGTAGGCTTCATCGCGGGACACGTCGGACCGCGATGGGCTGCAAGGCAACCCCTATCGATAGCAAAGGAACGGCCAACGTGAGCTCCACCGGCAAATCGATCCTGATGGTCGACGACGACCAGGAAATCCGCGAACTGTTGCAGACCTACCTGAGCCGCTCCGGTTTCCAGGTGCATGCCGAGGCTGATGGCCAGGGTTTTCGCCAGGCGCTGGAGCGCGAGCCCTGCGACCTGGTGATCCTCGACGTGATGCTGCCCGACGAAGACGGTTTCAGCCTGTGCCGTTGGGTGCGCCAGCATCCTCGTCTGGCGCGGGTGCCGATCATCATGCTCACCGCCAGCTCCGACGAAGCCGACCGGGTCATTGGCCTGGAGCTGGGGGCCGACGACTACCTGGGCAAACCGTTCAGCCCGCGCGAGCTGCAGGCGCGAATCAAGGCCTTGCTGCGCCGCGCCGAATTCGGCCAGGCGGCGCCCAGCCAGGCCGTGCTGATGTTCGATGACTGGCGCCTGGATACCATCAGCCATCGGCTGTTCCACCGCGACGGCGAGGAGGTGATCCTCTCCGGGGCCGACTTCGCCTTGCTCAAGCTGTTTCTCGACCACCCGCAGCAAATCCTCGACCGCGACACCATCGGCAATGCCACCCGTGGACGCGAGCCGATGCCGCTGGACCGCATCGTCGATATGGCGGTCAGCCGTCTGCGCCAGCGCCTGCGCGACACCGAAAAACCGCCTCGGCTGATACGCACCGTGCGTGGCAGCGGCTACCTGCTGGCGGCCCATGTCTGCCCGGCCTGCTGAGCGGCGCTTGCGCTTGCTGCCGCGCTCGTTGCTCGGGCGCATGCTGCTGCTCACGCTGCTGGTGGTGCTGTTGGCCCAGGGGCTGTCGAGCCTGATCTGGGTCTCTCAGCTGCGTGCCAGCCAGCTCCAGGGCCTGCAGGCCAGTGCCCGTAGCCTGGCCCATTCGATGAGCGCCAGCGTCAGCTACTTCCGCTCATTGCCAGTCGCCTATCGGCCCATGGTGCTGGACCAGTTGCGCAGCATGGGTGGCACGCGGTTCTTCGTCTCGCTCAACGACAAGCCGCTGGACATGCCGATGCTGCCGATCACCCCGCGCAAGCGGGCGGTGATCGAGGTGTTCGAGCAGGTGCTGCACGAGCGTCTGGGCCAGCAGATGGAAATCCTGGTCGAATTCGTCAGTCCACAGGAGCTGCGCATCTTCAACAGTGGCTTGAAACTCGACGAGCTGCCGCGCTCCTGGGCGCACTACTCGCTGACCCTGGAGCCGCTGAACCCGCCGGTGCTGGTGACGCAGATTCGCCTGGGCGAAGGCGAGTGGCTGTACATCGCCTCGTTGCTGCCTGAGCCCTACACCAGCCTGGAGGCCGAGCGGTTGCCGCGACAGCAGATCGGTTTCATCGCCCTGACCACCGCATTGCTGTTGCTGTTCATCGGTTTGCTGGTGCATTGGCAGAGCCGTCCGCTCAAACGCCTGGCCCGGGCTGCGCGGGAGATGTCCCTGGGGGCCGACGTGGCGCCGGTCGTCGAGGGTGGCGGCAGCGAAGTGGCCGAGGTAGGGCGGGCGTTCAACAGCATGCGTGAGCGCATCAGCCGCTACCTGACCGAGCGTGCGCAGCTGTTCAGCGCCGTGTCCCATGATCTGCGTACGCCCATCACACGCCTGCGCCTGCGCGTCGAGTTGCTAGAGGACGAGCGGATGCAGGCCAAGTTCAGCCGTGACCTCGACGAGCTGGAGCTGCTGATCAAGGGGGCCCTGCAATGTGTGAAGGACACCGATATCCACGAGAACATCGAGCCCATCGACCTCAACCAGGTGCTTGAGATCCTCGCCGAGCCCTACCTGGGTGATGGGCGCATCACCCTCGAGGGCCGTGCCCTGGCGCCGTATCCGGGCAAGCCCCTGGCCCTGCGCCGCTGCATCGGCAACCTGATCGACAATGCCATCAAGTATGGGGAAAGGGCGCACCTGCGCATTCTCGATAGCGCCACCGGCTTTGTCCTGCAGGTGGACGACCAGGGGCCTGGTGTTCCCGAACAGCGTCTGGAGCAGGTGTTCGAGCCGCATTTCCGCTTGGCCGGGCAGCAGCAAGGCTACGGCCTGGGGCTCGGTATCGCGCGCAACATCGCCCACAGCCACGGTGGCGAGGTGAGCCTGCTGAACCTGCGCCAGGGTGGCTTGCGGGTGACCTTGAGCCTGCCGCGCAGCGCCGAGTGACCCGCCGAATGTCACCAGTCAGTGACATTCGTGCATCCCTTCGTTACCTGCTCGCCGTGGGCGTCTGGTTAGACTCCAATGCAAGCGCAAGCACCATGACTTGCCTATGCATAACAACAAGAAAGGTTCCCCCACGATGAATGCGATCACTCGTCTCGCCGCTGTCGTTTCCCTCGCCTCATTCATGCCACTGACCGCCCTGGCTGTCGAAGAAAAGGGCGCTGTCGAAGTCCTGCATTGGTGGACCTCCGGCGGTGAGGCTGCCGCCGTCAATACCCTCAAGCAGCAGGTCGAAAAAGACGGTTTCACCTGGAAGGACAACGCCGTGGCCGGTGGCGGTGGTGCCGCGGCCATGACCGTACTCAAGAGCCGCGCCGTCGCCGGCAACCCACCCGCCGCCGCGCAGATCAAGGGCCCGGATATCCAGGAGTGGGGCGCCTTGGGTCTGCTCACCGAGCTCGACGACGTGGCCCAGGCCAACCAGTGGGACCAACTGCTGCCGGCCAAGCTCACCCCCATCTGGAAATACGACGACCATTACGTAGCCGTACCGGTGAACATCCACCGGGTCAACTGGCTGTGGGTCAACCCGCAGGTGTTCGAGAAGGCCGGGGCCAAGGTGCCCACCACCCTGGACGAACTGTTCGCCGCTGCCGACACGCTCAAGGCGGCAGGCTTCCAGCCCTTGGCCCATGGTGGCCAGCCCTGGCAGGACAGCACTGTGTTCGAGAACCTGGTACTGGCGACCCTGGGGCCTCAGGGCTATCACAAGGCCTTCGTCGAGCTGGATCAGGACACCCTGGCCGGCGCCCAGATGGTCGAGGCCTTCAAGGCTCTGCAACGCCTGGGCACCTACATGGACGCCAACCGTGCCGGGCGTGACTGGAACATCGCTGCCGCCGACGTCATCAACGGCAAGGCCGGTATGCAGATCATGGGCGACTGGGCCAAGAGCGAATGGACCGCCGCGCACAAGGTGGCCGGCAAGGACTACCAATGCGTGCCGTTCCCCGGCACACAGGGCAGCTTCACCTACAACATCGACTCCCTGGCAATGTTCAAGCTCAAGGATGAAAACGACATCAAGGCCCAGAACGACCTGGCCAAGGTCGCGCTGGAGCCGACCTTCCAGACTGCCTTCAACCAGGCCAAGGGCTCGCTGCCGGTGCGCCAGGGCATGGACATGAGCCAGTTCGATGCCTGCACCCAGCAATCGCAGAAGGACTTCCAGCAAGCCGAGCAGGGTGATGGCCTGCAGCCGAGCATGGCGCATAACATGGCCTCGTCGCTGGCGGTGCAGGGGGCCATCTTCGACGTGGTCACCAACTTCCTCAACGACCCCAAGGCCGACCCGGCCAAGGCGGCCAAGCAGTTGGGCGCGGCGATCAAGGCGGCCCAGTAACGGGCCTGCGCCCACAGGTGCCGCATGACCTGTGGGCAGCGCTCACTTTGTGGGAGCGGGCTTGCCCCGCGATGCGGTGCGCAGCGCCGCCATTGACTCGGTATCACTCATGAACACAGCAACCGCAACCCTGCGGGCCTCCCCCCTGGACGCCCTGCAACGCTGGCTCCCGAAACTGGTGCTGGCGCCGAGCATGCTGATCGTCCTGGTGGGCTTCTACGGCTACATCCTCTGGACCTTCGTGCTGTCCTTCACCCACTCCAGCTTCATGCCCAACTACAAGTGGGCCGGGCTGACCCAGTACCTCAAGCTGCTGGCCAACGACCGCTGGTGGGTCGCCAGCAAGAACCTGCTGGTATTCGGCGGGCTGTTCATCGCCATCAGCCTGGTGGTCGGTGTCGTGCTGGCGGTGTTGCTGGACCAGCGCATCCGCCGCGAAGGGGTCATCCGCACCATCTACCTCTACCCGATGGCGCTGTCGATGATCGTTACCGGCACGGCCTGGAAATGGCTGCTCAACCCCGGCCTGGGCCTGGACAAGCTCTTGCGCGACTGGGGCTGGGAGGGCTTTCGCTTCGACTGGCTGGTAGACCCCGAGCGGGTCGTGTACTGCCTGGTGATCGCCGCGGTATGGCAGGCGTCCGGCTTCGTCATGGCACTGTTCCTGGCGGGGCTGCGCGGGGTCGACTCGTCCATCGTGCGGGCGGCCCAGGTCGACGGCGCCAGCCTGCCGAGGATCTACCTGCGCATCGTCCTGCCCAGCCTGCGGCCGGTGTTCTTCAGCGCCCTCATGATCCTTGCCCACATCGCTATCAAGAGCTTCGACCTGGTCGCCGCCATGACCGCAGGTGGCCCTGGCTATGCCTCCGACCTGCCGGCGATGTTCATGTACAACTTCACCTTCAGCCGTGGGCAGATGGGCATGGGGTCGGCCAGCGCGATCCTCATGCTCGGCGCCATCCTGGCGATCCTGGTGCCCTACCTGTATTCGGAACTGAGGAACAAGCGCCATGACTAGCCCACGTTGGTTCGCCCCCAGCCGCCTGGCCATCCATGCCACCTTGCTGGCCGCCTGCGCGCTGTACCTGATCCCGCTGGTGGTGATGCTGCTCACCAGCTTCAAGACACCCGAGGATATTCGTGCCGGCAACCTGCTCAGCTGGCCGGAGGTGGTCACCGGCATCGGCTGGATCAAGGCCTGGGACACCGTGGGCGGCTACTTCTGGAACTCGGTGAAGATCACCGTGCCGGCGGTGGTGTTGTCCACGCTGATCGGCGCGCTCAACGGCTATGTGCTGTCGATGTGGCGCTTCAGGGGTTCGCAGCTGTTCTTCGGCCTGTTGCTGTTCGGTTGCTTCCTGCCGTTCCAGACTGTCCTGCTGCCGGCCTCGTTCACCCTGGGCAAGCTGGGCCTGGCCAGTACCACCACGGGCCTGGTGCTGATGCATATCGTCTATGGCCTGGCCTTCACCACGCTGTTCTTTCGCAACTACTACTGCAGCGTGCCCGAGGCCCTGGTGCAGGCGGCGCGGCTGGATGGGGCGGGGTTCTTCACGATCTTCGGGCGCATCCTGCTGCCGATGTCGGTGCCGATCATCATGGTCTGCCTGATCTGGCAGTTCACCCAGATCTGGAACGATTTCCTCTTCGGCGTGGTGTTCGCCAGCGGCGACGCCCAGCCCATCACGGTGGCCCTGAACAACCTGGTCAACACCAGCACCGGGGTCAAGGAATACAACGTCGACATGGCGGCGGCGATGATCGCGGGGCTTCCGACCCTGCTGGTCTATGTGCTGGCCGGCAAATATTTCCTGCGCGGCCTGACCGCCGGCGCGGTCAAGGGGTGACACATGGCACGGCTCGAACTTCGCAACGTCAACAAGCGCTACGGCAGTGGCCTGGCCGATACCCTCAAGGCCATCGACCTGGGTATCGAGTCGGGTGAGTTCCTGATCCTGGTGGGGCCTTCCGGCTGCGGCAAGTCGACCCTGATGAACTGCATCGCCGGGCTCGAGGACATCAGTGGTGGGCAGATCCTGGTCGACGGCACCGATATCAGCGCCATGAGCCCCAAGGACCGGGACATCGCCATGGTGTTCCAGTCCTATGCGCTGTACCCGACCATGAACGTGCGCGACAACATCGCCTTCGGCCTGAAGATCCGCAAGATGCCCCAGGCAGCCATCGACGAAGAGGTGGCGCGGGTCGCCAAGCTGCTGCAGATCGAACACCTGCTCGGCCGCAAGCCCGGGCAGCTCTCTGGCGGCCAGCAGCAGCGGGTGGCCATGGGCCGTGCCCTGGCACGGCGGCCGAAGATCTACCTGTTCGATGAACCGCTGTCGAACCTGGACGCCAAGCTGCGGGTGGAGATGCGCACCGAGATCAAACTGATGCACCAGCGCCTGAAGACCACCACCGTGTACGTCACCCACGACCAGATCGAGGCCATGACCCTGGGCGACAAGGTCGCGGTGATGAAGGATGGCGTGATCCAGCAGTTCGGTACGCCCCAACAGATTTACAACGATCCGGCCAACCAGTTCGTCGCCAGCTTCATCGGCTCACCGCCGATGAACTTCATCCCTGCTCGCCTGACGAAACAAGAAGGGCGCCTGTTGGCGCTGCTCGACAGCGGCCAGGCGCGTTGCGAGCTGCCATTGGGGCGAGTGGAGGGCGAATGGGAAGGGCGCGATGTGGTCCTGGGCATACGCCCGGAGCAGATCGGCGTGGGGGAGGGCACCGGCTTGCCTGGTATCCGCGCCCAGGTGCAGGTGACCGAGCCCACTGGGCCGGACCTGCTGGTTTTCGTCACCCTCAATCAGGTCAAGGTCTGCTGCCGGCTGGCGCCGGATGTCGCCTGCCGGGTCGGTGACACCCTGAACCTGCAGTTCGACCCGGCGCGGGTGCTGCTGTTCGACGCACAAAGCGGCGAGCGTCTGGGACGTGCCGGGCCGGTGTGCCAGGCCACCGGTAATGTCGCCCGTTTCAAAGGGCGCTGAATCGTCTACACCATCAATAACAAGAACAGTGAGGAACAAGGGATGGATCATCGCATACGCATCAGGGCACTGGGGTCGCTGGCCATGCTGGCCATCGTCGGCAGCAATGGGGCACAGGCGGCCGAGGCCTTTTCGGCGGACTCCAAATGGATGACCGGCGACTGGGGCGGTGTTCGCACCGAACTGCTGGAAAAAGGCTACGACTTCACTCTTGACTATGTCGGCGAAGCGGCCGGCAACCTGCACGGCGGCTACAACGACGACAAGACGGCTCGCTACAGCGACCAGTTCGCCCTCGGCGCGCACCTGGACTTGCAGAAGATCCTTGGCTGGCATGACGCCGAATTCAAGCTGGCGATCACCGAGCGCAGCGGTCGCAACCTGTCCAACGACCGCATCGGCGACCCGCGGGCCGGCCATCTCAGCTCGGTGCAGGAGGTCTGGGGCCGTGGCCAGACCTGGCGCCTGACCCAGATGTGGATCAAGCAGAAGTACTTCGACGGCGCCCTGGATGTGAAATTCGGCCGCTTCGGCGAAGGCGAGGACTTCAACAGCTTCCCCTGCGACTTCCAGAACCTGGCGTTCTGCGGCTCCCAGGTGGGCAACTGGGTGGGCGGCATCTGGTACAACTGGCCGGTCAGTCAGTGGGCGCTGCGGGTCAAGTACAACATCAACCCGGAATTCTTCGTGCAGGTGGGCGCCTTCGAACAGAACCCCTCGAACCTGGAGACCGGCAATGGCTTCAAGCTCAGCGGCAGTGGCACCAAGGGCGCCATCCTGCCGGTGGAGATGGTCTGGTCGCCCAAGGTCAACGGCCTGCCGGGCGAGTACCGCCTGGGCTACTACTACAGCACCGCCAATGCCGACGATGTCTACGAGGACGTCAACGGCCAGCCCCAGGGCATCACCGGCAACGACTTCAAGTCCCACTCCAGCAAGCATGGCTGGTGGGTGGTGGCCCAACAGCAGGTGACCGCCCACGGCGGCGACGTCAATCGGGGCCTGAGCCTGTTCGCCAACTTCACGGTGCATGACAAGGCCACCAACGTCATCGACAACTACCAGCAGGTCGGCATGGTCTACAAGGGGCCCTTCGATGCCCGACCCAAGGATGACATCGGCTTGGGCATCGCCCGCATCCACGTCAACGACGACGTGAAGAAGCGTGCCGAGCAGCTCAACGCAGCCAGTGGCATCGACGACTACGACAACCCAGGCTTCGTGCCGCTGCAGCGCACCGAGTACAACGCCGAGCTCTACTACGGCTTCCACGTCACCAACTGGCTGACCGTGCGGCCCAACTTGCAATACATCAAGAGCCCGGGCGGCGTGGACGATGTGGATAACGCGCTGGTCGCAGGCTTGAAGATTCAGTCGTCATTCTGAGAAAAATTGTTGTAAATTTACGCCATCCATTCCCGGCTTCCTCGTTTCCACTGGTCCGCAGTGGAAACGAGGCCCGAGCCGAGATAGCGCTATCTCAAACAACAAGAGCTTGGAACCATGCCCGAACATCCGCTACATCGCTTCTTTTGCGCGCAGAGGCCTCGGCCGACGTTCGAGTGGGAGCGTTACCAGCAGCGCGATGTACTGATCATCGACCACCCCCGCTGCCAGGCGGTTTTCAGCCGCCAGGGCGCGCAGCTCCTGCACTTTCAGCCAACGGGCGAACGGCCCTGGTTGTGGTGCGCCGAGCAGTGGCCGCAGGTGGGGGCGATTCGGGGTGGCGTGCCGGTGTGCTGGCCTTGGTATGGGCGTCACCCGAGCGAAGACCTGTGGCCGGCCCATGGCTGGGCGCGGTTGCTCGACTGGAAGCTCATGGACAGCCATGAGGACGAGGAGGGCGTGACCCTCACGTGGCGCCTGCAGCTGTGCGACTGGCAGGTCGACCTGCATGCCCGGTTGGGCCAGCGCATGGAGCTGAGCCTGACCACCGAGCACCAGGACAGTGAGCCGTGCCAGCTGAGCCATGCGCTGCTGGCCTATTGGCGTATCAGCGACGTTGCGCAGATAGCGCTGTCCGGGCTCGAGGATATCGAAGGTTATGACCGCTTGAATCGCCAGGCCTGCCGCGAGGATGGCGCGCTGAAGCTCAAGGGCGGGTGCCAGAAGGTCTACCCGGGCACGCCTCGAGTGCAATTGCAGGACCCGGCTTGGCAGCGCGAGCTGTGCATCGATACCGGTGACAGCGACGATACCGTGGTCTGGCACCCGGGGCGTCGGCCGTTGGTGGGTGTCAGCGGGCGCGAGTGCCAGCGTTTCGTCTGTGTCGAAGCGGCCAGCGGCAGTGGTGAGGGGCTGAGCCTGGCGCCCGGGCAGCAGGCCCACCTGAGCCTGCAGGCGCATCGGCTCAGCTGAGTTCGTCGTCCTCGACGGGGTAGCGGCTGGCGTTGAGGCTTTCCTTGATCTTGCGCAGGTGTGGCTGGAAGTCCACGCCCCGGCGCAAGGTCATGCCGGTGGCCAGTACGTCGAGCACGGTGAGCTGGATGATCCGCGAGGTCATCGGCATGTAGATGTCGGTGTCTTCGGGCAGCGGGATGTGCAGGCTCAAGCTGCAGGCCTTGGCCAGGGGCGAGCCGGCGGCGGTCAGGCCGAGCACCGAGGCGCCGTTCTCGCGTGCGACGCGGGCCACCTCGACCAGTTCGCGGGTGCGCCCGGTGTAGGAAATGATCACGAACAGGTCGCCCGTATGGGCCACCGAGGCCAGCATACGTTGCATCAGCACGTCGGCGTGGGCCGACACGGCCAGGTTGAAGCGGAAGAACTTGTGCTGGGCGTCGAGGGCCACCGGGGCCGAGGCGCCCAGGCCGAAGAAGTGGATCTGCCGGGCCTGGATCATCATGTCCACGGCACGGCTGACCTGTTGCGGGTCGAGCTGTTGGCAGGCGCTGTCCAGCGAGGCGATGGCGCTGCCGAAGATCTTCTGGGTGTAGGCGGCCGGGTCGTCGTCGGGCTCCACCGCGCGGCTGACGTAGGCGGCGCCGCTGGCCAGGCTCTGGGCCAGCTGCAGCTTGAGCTCGGGATAGCCGCTGACGCCGAAGGAGCGACAGAAGCGGTTGACCGTCGGCTCGCTGACCTTGGCGGCCTGGGCCAGGGCGGCGATGCTGAAGCGGGTGGCTTGTTGCGGGTTGAGCAGGATGACTTCGGCGACTTTGCGTTCGGCCTTGTTCAGCTCGTCGAGGCGTCCCTGGATCTGTTCCAGGAGGTTTCGCACGCGGTCCATGGTATGTCCTTGGGTCGGGAAGACAGCCGGCTGATGGAACAGCGGGCCGTTTGCACGGTGTCTATCGTACTGTCGGTGCCAGTGTCGCACCACTTGTCTGTGGTATTTGTCGGTAATGTTGTAGTTTTTACTACATTAGCCCTTGAAAACTGCGTTTGAAAGCGATATTCCTAGGCCAACTTTAGGAAAGAACCAACATCATGGCTGCGATCAGTGTAGAACCTTGCACCTTTGCCCTGTTTGGCGCCTTGGGCGACCTGGCATTGCGCAAGCTGTTTCCCGCGCTCTACCAGCTCGACCGGGCTGGCTTGCTGCACCCCGATTCCCGCCTGCTGGCATTGGCTCGCGAAGCGGGCGAGGGCCAGCAACACCTGGCCACCATCGAGGCCCACCTGCGCCGCTTCGTGCCCGATACCGATATCGAGCCTGGCGTACTGGGGCGCTTCCTTGGCCGGCTGAGCTACCTGCGTCTGGACTTCCTCCAGGCCGAGGGCTATCAGGACCTGGCCGGGCAGGTGGCGGCGGACCTGCCGCTGATCGCCTATTTCGCAACGCCTGCGGCCGTGTATGGCGCGATCTGCGAAAACCTGGACAAGGCCGGCCTTGCCGAACGCACCCGCGTGGTGCTGGAAAAGCCCATCGGCCATGATCTGGAGTCCTCGCGCCGGGTCAACGATGCCGTGGCGCGTTTCTTCCCGGAGAATCGTGTCTACCGCATCGACCATTACCTGGGCAAGGAGACGGTACAGAACCTGATCGCCCTGCGTTTTGCCAACAGCCTGTTCGAAACCCAGTGGAACCAGAACTCCATCTCCCACGTGGAAATCACCGTGGCCGAGAAGGTAGGCATCGAAGGCCGCTGGGGCTACTTCGACAAGGCCGGGCAACTGCGCGACATGATCCAGAACCACCTGTTGCAGCTGCTGTGCCTGATCGCCATGGACCCGCCCAGCGACCTGTCCGCCGACAGCATCCGCGACGAGAAGGTCAAGGTGCTCAAGGCGCTGGCGCCGATCACTGGCGAAGCGTTGACCACCCGTGTGGTGCGTGGCCAGTACATCGCCGGCTACAGCGACGGCAAGCCGGTGCCGGGCTACCTGGAAGAAGACAACGCCAACGCCCAGAGCGACACCGAGACCTTCGTCGCCCTGCGCGCCGACATTCGCAACTGGCGCTGGTCCGGCGTGCCGTTCTACCTGCGTACCGGCAAGCGCATGCCGCAGAAGTTGTCGCAGATCGTCATCCACTTCAAGGAGACGCCGCACTACATCTTCGCCCCCGAACAGCGTTTGCAGATCGGTAACAAGCTGATCATCCGCCTGCAGCCGGACGAAGGTATTTCCTTGCGGGTGATGACCAAGGAGCAAGGCCTGGACAAGGGCATGCAATTGCGCAGCGGGCCCTTGCAGCTGAATTTTTCCGACACCTGGCGCAGCGCACGCATCCCGGATGCCTACGAGCGTCTGTTGCTGGAAGTGATGCGCGGCAACCAGAACCTGTTCGTGCGCAAAGACGAAATCGAATACGCCTGGACATGGTGCGACCAACTGATCGCCGGCTGGAAGAACGCCGGGGACGCCCCCAAGCCCTACGCGGCCGGTTCCTGGGGGCCGATGAGTTCGATCGCCCTGATCACTCGCGATGGGAGGGCTTGGTATGGCGATATCTGACCTGCAATTGCCGGCGACCGTGAAGGTGCATCAGCTGGCGGACTCCAATACATTGGCGGCCTCGCTGGCCCGGGACGTGGCCGAGCGGCTGCGTCAGGCCATCGCCAGCAAGGGCCAGGCCTGTGTGGTGCTGTCGGGCGGGCGTAGCCCGGTACCGTTTCTCGAGAAGCTGGCCACCGAGGCGCTGGATTGGGCAAAAGTCACGGTCAGCCTGGCCGACGAGCGCTGGGTACCGGTCGAGCATGCCGACAGCAATGCCGGCCTGCTCAGGCGTCACCTGTTCAAGGGCGCAGCGGCCAAGGCCCGCTTCATCGGGCTGTACCGCAACGCGGAAAACCTGGAGGCCGCAGCCGAGCAGGCCGACCAGGCACTGGCCGAACTCCCCCCGATCGATGTGCTGGTCCTGGGCATGGGCGACGATGGCCATACGGCCTCGCTGTTCCCGGCCAGCCCCAACCTGCACGACGGCCTGGACCTGGCCAGCGAGCGTCGCTGCCTGCCGATGCTGGCCCCGAGCGTGCCGCGCCAGCGCCTGAGCATGACCCGCGCCTTGCTGGCCAAGGCCGCCTTCACCGTGCTGGCGGTGCAGGGCCAGGGCAAACTCGATACCCTGCGCGCCGCCTCGGCGGGCGAAAACATTACTGAAATGCCGATTCGCGCCTTTCTTCACGACCCCCTGGACATCTACTGGTGCCCATGAGCCAAGGACCCACTGTCATGACCACCCTTGAACGACCACAGCCTTTGCTCTCGATGGCTGAAAAAGCCGCGAGGATCGACGCGATCTGCGAACAGGCGCGCATCCTGCCGGTGATCACCATCGCCCGTGAGGAGGACATCCTGCCTCTGGCCGACGCCCTGGCCGCCGGCGGCATCCGCACCCTGGAAGTGACCTTGCGCTCCAAGCATGGCCTCAAGGCCATCCGTGTGCTGCGTGAGCAGCGCCCAGAGCTGTGCGTCGGTGCCGGCACGGTGCTCGACCGCGAGATGTTCGCTGCGGTGGAGGCGGCCGGTGCACAGTTCGTCGTCACCCCGGGCATCACTCCGGACATCCTCGAGGCCGGCGTGCAAAGCGATATCCCGCTGCTGCCGGGCATCAGCACACCCTCGGAAATCATGATGGGCTATGCCCTGGGCTACCGTCGCTTCAAGCTGTTCCCCGCGGAGATCAGCGGCGGCGTGGCGGCGATCAAGGCCTTTGGCGGCCCGTTCGGCGATATCCGTTTCTGCCCCACCGGTGGCGTCAACCCGGCCAATGTCCGCAATTACATGGCCCTGCCAAACGTAATGTGCGTAGGCGGCACCTGGATGCTCGACAGCAGCTGGGTGAAGAATGGCGATTGGGCGCGGATCGAAGCGTGCAGTGCGGAGGCAATAGCGCTGTTGGACGCCAACTGAATTTGTTGTGTGCTTTACGGCTTGTGGGGCGCTTGGTCGGCGCCCCTTTTTTTTGCCTGGAATTCTTGCAGTGCCTGTACCGGCCAATAAAAAAGCCCGCATCGAACGATGCGGGCCTCGATCACTGCGTGACAGCTTACGCCGCCTTGGCAGCCTGCTGGCTCAGCGAGCGGTTCAGGGCGCTGAACAGTGCCTTGAAGCTGGCAGTGGTGATGTTCTCGTCGATGCCCACGCCGTGTACCGGGCGGCCACCGGCCACGCGCAGTTCGATGTAGGCCGCGGCCTTGGCGTTGGTGCCGGCGCCGATGGCATGCTCGTTGTAGTCCATGATCTCGACCGCGATCGGCAGACCGGCGACCAGTGCCTCCAGCGCGCCGTTGCCCTTGCCGCGCCAGTGCAGCGTGGTCTCGCCTTCACCGGCGACTTCCACTTCCACGGCGCTGTGGCCGTTCTCTTCCTGCAGGCGGTGGCTGACCAGCGCATACGGCGTGTTGGCCTGGAGGTATTCCTTGTGCAACAGGCTGTAGATCTGCTGGGCGGTCATTTCCAGGCCCAGTCGATCGGTCTCGCCCTGTACCACTTGGCTGAACTCGATCTGCATGCGGCGCGGCAGGCTGATGCCATATTCCTGCTCGAGCAGGTAGGTGATGCCGCCCTTGCCCGACTGGCTGTTGACGCGGATCACCGCCTCGTAGCTGCGGCCGATGTCGGCCGGGTCGATCGGCAGGTACGGCACTTCCCACAGCTCGCCGTCCTTCTGCTTGGCGAAGCCCTTGCGGATGGCGTCCTGGTGCGAGCCGGAGAACGCGGTATGGACCAGGTCACCGACGTACGGGTGGCGCGGGTGTACGGGCAGCTGGTTGCATTCCTCGACCACCTTGCGCACGCCGTCGATGTCGGAGAAGTCCAGTTGTGGGTCGATGCCCTGGGTGTAGAGGTTCAGCGCCAAGGTCACCAGGTCGACGTTGCCGGTGCGCTCGCCGTTGCCGAACAGGCAGCCTTCGGCACGGTCGGCGCCGGCCATCAAGCCCAGCTCGGTGGCGGCGATGCCGGTGCCACGGTCATTGTGGGTGTGCAGGCTGATGATCACGCTGTCGCGGCGGTTGACGTTGCGGCAGAACCACTCGATCTGGTCGGCGTAGACGTTCGGCGTCGACACTTCGACGGTGGCCGGCAGGTTGAGGATGATCTTGTGCTCAGGCGTCGGGTTCCATACCTCGATCACGGCGTCGCAGACTTCCTTGGCGAATTCCATCTCGGTGGCGCTGAAGGTTTCCGGCGAGTACTGGAAGGTCCACTGGGTGTCCGGCTGCTGGGCGGCGTACTTGACGAACAGCTTGGCCGCGTTGACCGCGATGTCCTTCACGCCTTGCTTGTCCTGGTTGAAGACGATGCGGCGGAACGACGGGCAGGTGGCGTTGTACAGGTGCACGATGGCCTTCTTGGCCCCGCGCAGGGACTCGAAGGTACGGGCAATGAGGTCTTCACGGGCCTGGGTGAGCACCTGGATGGTGGTGTCGTCCGGGATGTGGCCATCTTCGATCAAAGTGCGCACGAAGTCGAAATCGGTCTGCGAGGCGGACGGGAACGCGGCCTCGATTTCCTTCACGCCTACCTGCACCAAGGTCTTCCAGAAACGCAGCTTTTTCTCCGAGTCCATTGGCTCGATCAGCGACTGGTTGCCATCACGCAGGTCGGAACTGCACCAGATCGGCGCTTGGGTGATGGTCTTCGACGGCCAGGTGCGGTCAGGCAGGTCGATGGTCGGGAACGCGCGGTATTTCTTCGAAGGGTCTTTGAGCATGGTCATGGAAGCAATCCTTTAGTGTGCGGCCGTGATCGGGCCTGCCGAACGTAACGAGATGAAAAGGCGAGGCGACGCGATTCACCCTGGTAGTCGTGCACTGACCAGGCAGAGGCTGCGGTGTTGGCGGAGCAGAATGAGGGTGTTGGAGGTTTTCATGCCTCAACCCTAACCAGTGGGGTGAGGGATGGCAAGCCTTCAGGAAAAATTGATAGAAATGCTCAAAAAACTCATTGTTTCGAGATTTTATCGCTCGCTTTTCTGAAAAGTCCGGCGTTGCTTGCGCGGTCTTTGCAAAGGCGCGCTAACGGTGTTCGTTGGGCCGCCTCAATCTCGGTGGGAGCTGGCGACAGCCTGCGATGGGCTGCAAAGCAGCCCCAAGCCCTCAAACGCTGGATCCCCCAGACTCAAGGGGCCGCTTTGCGGCCCATCGCAGGCTCCGCCAGCTCCCACGAAGCAAGCGGAGCCTGGGCTGTATTCAGGGCTGGAAGGCGCCGATGAAGATCGCCGGGTCGACCCGTGCGTCGTTGAGGCTGACGTTCCAGTGCATGTGCGGCCCGGTCGCCCGCCCGGTGGCGCCCACGCGGCCGACCACCTCGCCGCGGCGTAGCGTCTGCCCCGGCTTCACGTCGATCTTCGACATATGGCAGAACATGCTGATGAACCCCTGGCCGTGGTCGACGAACACGGTGCGGCCATTGAAGAAATAATCGCCCACCAGGATCACCTTGCCGTTGGCTGGGGTCTTGATCGGCGTGCCGGCTGGCACGGCGAAGTCCAGGCCGGCGTGAGGGTTGCGTTCCTCGCCGTTGAAGAAGCGGCGCACGCCGAACTTGCTCGACAAAGGGCCGGTGACCGGCTTGTCGAGGATCAGGTTGCTCGGCAGGGTGGGGCTGAAGCTGCGATAGGCCTTGATCTGTTCGGCCAGTTCCCGGTCGATGCGCTTGAGGTCGGCAGGGTTGGGGTTGACCTGGCGCTTGTTCTTCAGGGTGATGTGCTGCTCGGGGTACTTCTTGCTGCCAACGGTGAAGGGCAGGGTGCGCGAGCCTTGGGTGACGACGGCCGGGCCGGGTTTCTGGGTCAGCGGAATGCCGACAATGGCCAGCCAGTTGCCCTGTTCCTGAACCACCAACACCGGCTTGCCGTCGAAACGTGCGCTGGGCGCGGTGGCGGCGGGGCCGAGGTCGACCACTGCCACGCCGCCGGGTACCGGCTTGTTCAGCTGGCGGGTGATGTAGCTGGCTTGGGCATGGGTGCCGAGCAGCAGCAGGGAAAGAGCGAGCAGGGGCGCGAGCAGGCGGGGCATGTATCAGTCCAGTAGCGAAAGGGTGACCGGGGTCTGGTGGTTGTCCTCGACCCTCACCTTGAGCTCGCCTTCGTTCAGGCGTGCGGTCAGGCGTTGGCCGTTGTGGGTCTGGGCGGCGCTGCGGATGGCCTGGCCGCGCTCGTCGAGCAGGATGCTGTAACCGCGCGCGAGGGTGGCCAGGGGGCTGACCACCTGCAAGGTCTGCAGCTGGGCCTGGAAGCGTTGGCGGCGGTCCTTGAGCACCTCGCGCATGGCCCGTGGCAGGCGTTCGGCGAGGGCGTCCAGGCGCTGGCCGAGCAGCTTCAGCGCCCGGCCTGGATGTTGGGCTGCCAGGCGCGTGTCGAGGCGGCCCAGGCGTTCGTGGCGCTGGTTCAGGGTGAGCATGAAGGCACGCCGCAGG
The DNA here is from genome assembly GCF_048068175.1 of Pseudomonas sp. NY15356. Classification (NCBI taxonomy): domain Bacteria; kingdom Pseudomonadati; phylum Pseudomonadota; class Gammaproteobacteria; order Pseudomonadales; family Pseudomonadaceae; genus Pseudomonas; species Pseudomonas sp. NY15356. The sequence goes on from NZ_JBLUPW010000031.1 coordinate 27,849, forward strand.
CGCATGTCCAGGTCATCCAGGCGCTGGGCCTGTTGGCGTAGACGCTCGCCGGGGTGGCGCAGGCGCCGGGCCAGGCCGTCCAGGCGCAGTTGGTCGTGGGCCAGGCGGTTCTTCATGCGCAGCAGCAGGCGCCGCTGCAGGCTGTCGAGGCGTTGCTGCAGGCCGCTGCTGTCAGGTGCCAGCAGCTCGGCGGCGGCCGAGGGCGTCGGCGCGCGCACATCGGCGACGAAGTCGCTGATCGATACGTCGGTCTCATGGCCCACGGCACTGACGATGGGCGTCACGCAGGCAGCCACGGCGCGGGCCACATCTTCTTCGTTGAAGCACCAGAGGTCCTCCAGCGAACCACCGCCGCGGGCCAGGATCACGGCGTCGTAGCCTTGGCTGTCGGCCAGGCGCAGGGCACGGACGATCTGGCCGATGGCCTCGCGCCCCTGAACGGCGGTGGGGATCAGGTTCAGTTCGACCTGCGGCGCGCGGCGGCGGAACACACTGATGATGTCGCGGATCACCGCGCCTGTGGGCGAGGTGACGATGCCGATGCGTTGCGGGTGGGCCGGCAGCGGCTTCTTGCGTTCGGCACTGAACAGGCCCTCGGCACCGAGCTTTTCCTTCAGCGCCTCGAAGGCCAGGCGCAAGGCGCCATCGCCGGCCGGCTCGACGGTGTCGAGGATCAGCTGGTAGTCGCCACGCCCCTCGAACAGCGAGACCTTGCCACGCACGCGCACGGCCAGGCCGTCGCGCAGGGCCTGGCGCACACGCGCGGCATTCTGCCGGAACAGTGCGCAGCGCACCTGGGCGCCGCTGTCCTTGAGGGTGAAATACATGTGCCCGGAGGCCGGGCGGGCGAGGTTGGAAATCTCGCCTTCCACCCAGACACTGCGGAACACATCCTCGAGCAGCACGCGGGCGCGGCCGTTGAGCTGGCTGACGGTGAGGACCTCGCGGTCCAGGCCGAGTCGTTCGAAGGGGTCTCTGATCATGGCGGGCATCATAAAGGACATCACGCCTGGTTGTCTGTGTTGGCGCTCGCGCCTTGCATCGCCGAGATGAATTGTCGCACCAGGTCTCCTGCACCTCGTCGACATGCCAGGGCCACGGTGCTCTGGCAAGGCTCATCCAGCGGTACGAAGTGCACCGAGGCTGGCGCAATGTCGCGCATGCAGGACGGCAACAGCGCCACCCCGAAGCCGGCCTGGATCAGTTGCAGTTGGGTGGTCTTGCGCGACACGACCTGTGCGGCGCGTGGAAAGAACCCTGCCGCCATGCACAACGAAGCGGACAGATAGCTCAGCCCCCCTCGCTGCCGGTGGGGAATGGAGATAAAGCGCTCGTCCCGCAATCGGTCCAGGCCGACCTGCGTGGCGTTTGCCAGTGGATGGCCTGCCGCGACGGCCAGCAGCAATGGCTCGCTGAACAGGGTATGGGTTTCCACGTCCTGGTGCTGGCGCAATACGGGCAGGCGAAGCAGGCCGACCTCCAGACGTCCTTTGGCGATATCGTCCAACTGCGCTTCCGACGATTGCTGGGCGATCTCCAGGGAAACCCCTGGGTTGGCTTCCAGATAACCGCCCAGACGCTCGAGCAGCCGTCCGGTCAAGGGTACGGTGCTGGAGTGATTCAGGCGCAGGCTACCGCGCAAGCCTTGGCCAATCTCCTGGGCCAGGCGTTCGGCCTTGTCCAGGTCCGCCAGCAGGTGCCGGACGCGGTCGAGAAACGCCAGCCCGGCCTCGGTCAGGCGTGGCTGGCGGGCGGTGCGTTCGAACAGCGGCGTGCCAAGCTCCTGCTCCAGCTCCTTGATCTGCCGGCTCAAGGCCGATTGGGCAACGTACAGCCGCTCGGCAGCCGCGCTGAAGCTGCCGTTCTCGGCAATTTCCACGAAGTAGCGCAGTTGGCGGATGGAGGTCATGGCATGCCTTTTCGAGATGGCTAAGGGTGAAAAAGCATATTAGTCGGCATGGCTCATGGCTGGCTAACCTGTCTGCGTCTTGTCAGGAATCGTGTCCATGCTCGTCCAACTGCCCTTTTCCGGTCTTGATTGGTTGCCCATCCTGCTGGGTGTTGGCATCGCCTACATTGTGTTTGGCATCGCCGGCTTCGGCACCGCCTTGGTGGCGGGGCCGATACTGATTCATTTCATGCCGTTGTCGCAGATCATCCCGCTGCTGGTGCTGCTGGACTTCGTGGCAGCGTTCGGCAACTGGTTACCCTCGCGCAGGGCGGTGGCGCGCAGCGAGCTGTTGAGGTTGTTGCCGTGCATGGCAGTGGGCTGCACCCTGGGCGTGGTCTTCCTGCTGCACTTGAAGTCGGACGTTCTCTTGTTGCTGATGGGGCTGTTCGTGACGGGGTATGCGCTGTATGGCCTGGCGATAAAGGCGCGGCCCGCGCGGCTGGCAGGCGCCTGGGCAGTGCCGATGGGCACGGTGGGTGGGTTGTTCGGTGCCTTGTTCGGCAGCGGGGGCTTTCTTTATGCGATCTACCTCAATGCCCGGCTGGACTCCACGGAGCAGGCGCGGGCGACCCAGAGCGCGCTGATCAGTTGCAGCACGGTGGTGCGCCTGTCGCTGTTTGTCATCGCCGGGGCGTATGCCGATGCCCACCTGTTGTGGCTCGCGGCCTGCCTGCTGCCGGTGATGGCTGTCGGGCTCTGGCTAGGCCGGCACTTGACCTCGAAGCTGTCCCGTGAGGCCTTCGTGCGCGTGGTCACCTGGCTGGTGCTGGCCAGCGGGCTGGCGCTGATCGGTCGCTACCTCGGCGGCTGAGCGGTAGAATCTCATCATTACCGCAGTCCGCAGGCCCGTTTCGTTCATGAACACCCAGAGCATCATCGTTCCCAAACTCTCCACTGTCCCGGTCCACGAAGCCCGCGCCCGGGCGATCCTGCGCTGGCTGGTGCGCGAGAAGATCGTCGAGGAGCCGCTCAGCACCTGTGGCCGCACCGGCAACCGCATGGGGCATGCCCTGGCCGAAGGTGCGCGCAAGGTGGCGCTGCACCCCGAGCGGCTACCCTTCGGCGAGCAGGTCAACGGCCTGGAGGTGATGCTCAAGCGCTGCATCTATACACCCACCGAGGGCTTTCTCGAAGAGGCCGGTTGCCCCGAATGCCGGCGTGAAATCGGCGAGCCGCTGTTCGAAAGCCTGGAAGAGTGGATGCCCGGGGTGACGGACAACTTCACCTGCCCGCTGTGCGGCTTCGAGGACGACATCAACGGCTTTCTTTTCCTGCAGCCATGTGCCTTTTCCAACCTGGGCTTCATCTTCAACAACTGGGGCGAGGCCGGGTTCACCCAGGCCTTTCTCGACAGCTTCGCCGACTGGCTGGACCAGCCAGTGGCGGTGGTGCAGGTGAAACTGCCGCAAGGCTGACCGAAGGCCCTTATTTTGCATTGAGCGGCGCGCCGTGGATGAGTATAATGGCGCGCTTCCATTTTTCCCGCCCGGGAGCCCCCGCGATGCTGCGTATCAGCCAAGAAGCCCTGACCTTCGACGATATCCTCCTTGTACCTGGCTATTCCGAGGTACTGCCCAATGAAGTCAGTCTCAAGACCCGTTTGACCCGCGGCATCGAGCTGAACATCCCGCTGGTCTCCGCCGCCATGGATACCGTGACCGAAGCGCGCCTGGCCATCGCCATGGCCCAGGAAGGCGGCATCGGCATCATCCACAAGAACATGACCATCGAGCAGCAGGCTGCCGAAGTCCGCAAGGTCAAGAAGTTCGAGGCCGGCGTGGTCAAAGACCCGATCACCATCGACGCCGACGCCACCGTGCGCGACCTGTTCGACCTGACCCGCCTGAACAACATCTCGGGTGTTCCGGTGCTGGAGAACGGCGACCTGGTCGGTATCGTCACCTCCCGTGACGTGCGCTTCGAAAGCCGCCTGGACGCCAAGGTGCGCGAGGTGATGACGCCCAAGGAACGCCTGGTCACCGTGCGCGAAGGCGCCGACAAGAACGAAGTCCGCGAGCTGCTGCACAAGCACCGCCTGGAAAAAGTCCTGATCGTCGACGACAAGTTCAACCTCAAGGGCATGATGACCGTCAAGGACATCGAAAAAGCCAAGGCCTACCCGCTGGCCAGCAAGGACGACCAGGGTCGCCTGCGCGTCGGCGCCGCGGTCGGCACCGGCAAGGACACTGGCGAGCGTGTTGCCGCCCTGGTTGCTGCCGGCGTCGACGTGGTGGTGGTCGACACCGCCCACGGCCACTCCAAGGGCGTGATCGACCGTGTTCGCTGGGTCAAGCAGACCTACCCGCACGTGCAGGTGATCGGCGGCAACATCGCCACCGGCGCCGCTGCCAAGGCCCTGGCCGAGGCCGGTGCCGACGCGGTCAAGGTCGGTATCGGCCCAGGCTCGATCTGCACCACCCGCATCGTCGCCGGTGTCGGCGTGCCGCAGATCAGCGCCATCGCCAACGTCGCCGCCGCATTGGAAGGCACGGGTGTGCCGCTGATCGCCGACGGTGGCATCCGCTTCTCCGGTGACCTGTCCAAGGCCATCGTGGCGGGCGCCTCGTGCGTCATGATGGGTTCGATGTTCGCCGGTACCGAAGAGGCCCCGGGTGAGGTCGAGCTGTTCCAGGGCCGCTCCTACAAGGCCTATCGCGGCATGGGCTCGCTGGGCGCCATGGCGCAGGCCCAAGGCTCCTCGGACCGTTACTTCCAGGACTCTTCGGCCGGTGCCGAGAAGCTGGTTCCGGAAGGCATCGAAGGCCGCGTGCCCTACAAAGGCGCCCTGGCGGCGATCATCCACCAGCTGATGGGCGGCCTGCGGTCCTCCATGGGCTACACCGGCAGCGCAACCATCGACGAGATGCGCACCAAGCCGGAATTCGTGCGCATCACTGGTGCCGGCATGGCCGAGTCCCACGTGCATGACGTGCAGATCACCAAGGAAGCGCCAAACTACCGCGTAGGCTGAGGCTTCCAGCAACACCTGTTAGCGGGGCTGTCATGACAGCCCCGCGTCGTTTCCGATTTCCACTGACGAGATTGAGTCATGGCCCTCGACATTCACGCTCACCGCATCCTGATCCTCGATTTCGGTTCCCAGTACACTCAGCTGATCGCCCGCCGCGTGCGCGAGATCGGCGTCTACTGCGAACTGCACCCGTTCGACATGGACGATGAAGCGATCCGTGCCTTCAACCCGCGCGGCATCATCCTCGCCGGCGGCCCGGAGTCCGTTCACGAAGCCAACAGCCCGCGCGCGCCGCAGGCCGTCTTCGACCTGAACGTACCGCTGCTGGGTATCTGCTACGGCATGCAGACCATGGCCGAGCAGCTGGGCGGCAAGGTCGAAGGTTCCGACCTGCGCGAGTTCGGCTATGCCCGCGTCGACGTGGTCGGCAAGAGCCGCCTGCTCGACGGCATCGAAGACCATGTCGACGATGACGGCGTACTGGGCCTGGACGTGTGGATGAGCCACGGCGACAAGGTCACCCAGATGCCGGGCAGCTTCAATATCCTGGCCAGCACCCCGAGCTGCCCGATCGCCGGCATGTTCGACGATGCCCGTGGCTACTACGGCGTGCAGTTCCACCCGGAAGTGACCCACACCAAGCAGGGCGGTCGCATCCTGTCCCGCTTCGTGCAGGACATCTGCGGCTGCGAGGCCCTGTGGACCCCATCCAACATCGTCGAAGACGCCATTGCCCAGGTGCGCGAGCAGGTCGGTTCGGCCAACGTCCTGCTGGGCCTGTCCGGCGGTGTCGACTCCTCGGTGGTTGCCGCGCTGCTGCACCGTGCCATTGGCGACCAGCTGACCTGCGTCTTCGTCGACAACGGCCTGCTGCGCCTGCACGAGGGTGACCAGGTGATGGCCATGTTCAAGGAGAACATGGGCGTCAAGGTGATCCGCGCCGACGCTGAAAAGCAGTTCCTCGACAACCTGGCCGGCGAGACCGACCCAGAGAAGAAGCGCAAGATCATCGGCCGCACCTTCATCGACGTGTTCGACGCCGAGGCCAGCAAGCTGGAGAACATCCAGTTCCTCGCCCAGGGCACCATCTACCCGGACGTGATCGAGTCGGCCGGCGCCAAGAGCGGCAAGGCCCACGTGATCAAGTCGCACCACAACGTCGGCGGCCTGCCGGAGGAAATGAACCTCAAGCTGGTCGAGCCGCTGCGCGAGCTGTTCAAGGACGAAGTCCGCAAGATCGGCCTGGAGCTGGGCCTGCCGTACGACATGGTCTACCGCCACCCATTCCCGGGCCCGGGCCTGGGCGTGCGTATCCTCGGTGAAGTGAAGAAGGAATACGCCGACATCCTGCGTCGCGCTGACCACATCTTCATCGAAGAACTGCGCAAGGCCGACTGGTACCACAAGACCAGCCAGGCGTTCGTGGTGTTCCAGCCGGTGAAATCTGTCGGCGTCGTCGGCGATGGCCGTCGCTACGCCTGGGTCGTGGCCCTGCGCGCCGTCGAGACCGTGGACTTCATGACCGCTCGCTGGGCACACCTGCCGTACGAGCTGCTGGAGACCGTCAGCGGCCGCATCATCAACGAAATCGACGGTATCTCGCGCGTCACCTATGACGTGTCGAGCAAGCCGCCGGCCACCATCGAGTGGGAATGAGTTGAGCCACAAGGGCGCCGCAAGGTGCCCTTGTCGTATCTGGCGTCGCGACACAAGGCCGCGCCCATAAAAGGCACTCTTCACTTAATCTTTCTCAATTGCAGGTGTATCGTATTCGCCCTTCATTGCCAGCCCACTGGCAGACTGATTGCGCAGAAACGAGGTACCCGCACCGATGTCCTTTACCCGTCGACAAATGCTCAAGGGCCTGACCGGCCTGGTGGTGGTTGGCCTGGGCGCGGGAGGCGCCGCGCGGTACTGGCTGGGCAAGGTCGAGGACGAGAATGCCGGGCATGACTATGAACTGATCGCCGCGCCCCTGGACGTCGAACTGGTACCGGGCTTCAAGACCGAGGCCTGGGCCTTTGGCCCCTCGGCTCCGGGCACCGAGCTGCGTGTGCGCCAGGGGACCTGGTTGCGGGTGCGCTTCATCAACCACCTGCCGGTGGAAACCACCATCCATTGGCACGGCATCCGCCTGCCGCTGGAAATGGACGGCGTGCCCTACGTGTCGCAGCTGCCGGTGAAGCCTGGCGAGTTCTTCGACTACAAGTTCCGCGTGCCGGATGCCGGCAGCTACTGGTATCACCCCCATGTCAGCAGCTCCGAGGAACTGGGGCGCGGCCTGGTCGGGCCGTTGATCGTCGAGGAGCGCGAGCCTACCGGGTTCAGGCATGAGCGCACCTTGAGCCTGAAGAACTGGCACGTGGATGAGCAGGGCGCCTGGCTGCCCTTCAGCATCCCCCGGGAGGCGGCGCGCAACGGTACCGCCGGGCGCCTGATCACCATCAATGGCCAGGCAGGGTCGGTCACCGAGTTGCCGGCCGGGCAGGTGGTGCGGGTGCGGTTGCTGAACCTGGACAACACCTGGACCTACCGCATCAACCTCAAGGGCAACTGCGAGGCCAGGATCTACGCACTCGACGGCAACCCGATCACCCCACGGCCGCTGGACGACGACTACTGGCTCGGCCCGGGCATGCGGATCTGCCTGGCCATTCGCATCCCTGAAGCGGGCGAGGAAATTTCCCTGCGCGACGGCTTCGTGCGCCTGGGCACCCTGCGCTCGGTGGCAAGCCACGAGGCACCGGGTGATTGGCCCGAAGCGTTGCCTGCCAACCCAATCGCCGAGCCGGACCTGGAGAACGCCGAGAAACTCAACTTCAATTTCGAGTGGGCCGGCAAGGTTTCAGTGGGTACCGAGAACGGCCGGCCGCCGAGCCTCTGGCAGATCAACGGCCAGGCCTGGGACATCACCGACAAGACCTGTGCCGAGCGTCCTATCGCCACCTTGACCAAGGGCAAGAGCTACATCCTGGAACTGAAGAACATGACCCAGTACCAGCACCCCATCCACCTGCATGGCATGAGCTTCAAGGTGATCGCCTCCAATCGACGCAAGATCGTCGAACCGTGGTTCACCGACACCTACTTGCTGGGCAAGAACGAACGGGCCCAAGTCGCCTTGGTGGCGGATAACCCTGGCACCTGGATGTTCCACTGCCACGTGATCGACCACATGGAAACCGGCCTGATGGCCGCGATCGCGGTGGTCTGATGCGCCCGCAGATCATCGATCGCAGCCGCGACCAGGAATTCATGCGCCTGGCCCTGGACCTGGCCGCCCAGGGCGCCGCCATGGGTGAAGTGCCGGTGGGTGCGGTGCTGGTGCAGCACGGCCAGGTGATCGGCCAGGGTTTCAACCGTCCGATCAACGACAGCGACCCCAGTGCCCATGCCGAGATGGTGGCCATCCGCGCGGCGGCCAAGGCCGCCAGCAACTACCGGCTGCCAGGCAGCACCCTCTACGTGACCCTGGAGCCGTGCAGCATGTGCGCCGGTTTGATCGTGCATTCGCGCATCGCCCGGGTGGTGTATGGAGCGCTGGAGCCCAAGGCAGGGATCGTGCAGAGCCAGGGGCAGTTCTTCAGCCAAGGCTTTCTGAACCATCGGGTGATGTTCGAGGGAGGAGTGTTGGCCGAGGAGTGCGGGCAGATACTCAGCGAGTTCTTCAAGGCCAAGCGCGCCAAGGGCTAGCGCGCCCCTGTAGGAGCGGCCTTGTGCCGCGAAAGGGCTGCGCAGCAGCCCCAGTCCGGTGCAGGCGCATGAATCGCTGGGGCCGCTGCGCAGCCCTTTCGCGGCACAAGGCCGCTCCAGAAGGGCCTACATCGGCGGCGACTGTTCCGCCGGCTTGTCCTTGTTGACCCCGGGCACGTGCAGGTTGCCTTCGGCCACCTGGCCTTCGAGCTGCGGCTGGGTCACCCAGGTGAGGATGTCGTAGTAGCGGCGGATGTTGGCCACGAAGTGCACCGGCTCGCCGCCGCGGGCATAGCCGTAGCGAGTCTTGCGGTACCACTGCTTCTGCGACAGGCGCGGCAGCATCTTCTTCACGTCCAGCCATTTGTTCGGGTTCAGCCCCTCGCGCTTGGCCAGCATGCGCGCGTCCTCCAGGTGGCCGCTGCCGACGTTGTAGGCGGCCAGGGCGAACCAGGTACGGTCAGGCTCCTTGATGCTGTCGTCGAGCTGGCTCTTGACCAGCACGAAGTACTTGGCGCCACCCTGGATGCTCTGCTTGGGGTCCAGGCGGTTGGACACGCCCATGGCCTGGGCGGTGCGTTGGGTGAGCATCATCAGGCCGCGCACGCCGGTCTTGGACGTGACTTCCGGTTGCCACATGGACTCTTGATAGCCGATCGCTGCCAGCAGGCGCCAGTCCACCTGCTCGACCTTGCTGGAGGCGCGGAAGTGCTTTTCATATTTGGGCAGGCGTTGCTGCAGGTGCTGGGCGAAGGTATAGGCGCCAACGTAGCCGAGCACGTCGACATGGCCGTAATAGCGCTCCTTCAGGCGTTGCAGGGTGCCGTTCTTCTGCGCCTTGTCGAGGAACTCGTTGACCTCGTTGAGCAGGCTGTTGTCCTCGCCGGGCGCCAGCGCCCAGCGCTGGTCACGGGAGTCGCCCAGGTCGAATGCCACGCGCACGTTGGGGAAGTAGACCTGGTTCATGGCCAGCTCGTTGGAATCCACCAAGGTCAGGTCGATTTGCCCTTCATCGACCATGCGCAGGAGGTCGACGACCTCGACCGCATCAGACTCTTCGTATTCCAACGTAGGATTTTGCTTTTTCAGTTCAGCCAGCTGATCGGCATGGCTGCTGCCCTTGAGCACCATGATTTTCTTGCCGATGAGCCCCTTGACGTTGGTGGGCCGGGAGCGGCCGTTGCGGTAGATGACCTGCGGGGTCACCTCGAGGTACGGATGGGAGAACTTTGCCTGGGCAGTGCGCTTTTCGCTGCTGACAAGGCCTGCGGCGGCCAGCACCGGGCCTGAGGGCTTGCCCAGCTGGTCGAACAGTTCATCGAGGCTGTCGGCCGTCTCGATTTCCAGTTTCACGCCGAGATCGTCGGCGAAACGCTTGACAAGTTCGTACTCGAAGCCGGTTTCGCCGTTGCGGTCCTGGAAGTAGGTGGCCGGGCTGTTGCGGGTAATTACGCGCAGCACGCCGTCTTCCTTGACGCGTTCTAGGGTGCTGGGTTTTTCAACACAGGCACCGAGCATCAGGAAGAGTCCGGTTGCGAAGAGCCATCTGGCGCAGCGCTGGCGCAAAGCAGTGTGGGCGAACATAGGTTGCAGTATACGCAAAGGACTGGCCCCGCCATATCTCGACAATATACGGACTGTCTGGTAGCGAGCCTTGTGGTGGGCCCCAGGTCCGCCCTGGCCCGATCGCCGGCAAGCCGGCCCCGCAAGGGGTGTGCCGTACCCTGTGCCGGCTTGCCGGCGAAAGGCCGGTAGCGGTTGCAAGGCATGGAAGCGATAATTTTTTGACCGCAAAGTCCGGTTCCGCCGCCCGGCAGCCGTGGCTTAGAGCGGGTGCCGAAACCGTACGAATTAGGCTAGAATGCACGGCCTCTAAGCACACCCCTTCCTGAGGCTGTCCCGACGATGTTGATCCTGCGCGGCGCTCCTGCCCTTTCTGCCTTCCGCCACGGTAAGTTACTCGAGCAACTGAGCCAGAAAGTACCCGCTGTTACTGGTTTGTATGCCGAATTCGCCCACTTCGCCGATGTCGATGGCGAGCTGACCGCCGACCAGCAGCAGGTGCTGGGCCGTCTGCTCAAGTACGGCCCGAGCGTCCCGGTCCAGGAGCCGAGCGGCCGCCTGTTCCTGGTCGTGCCGCGCCTGGGCACCATTTCGCCCTGGGCCAGCAAGGCCAGCGATATCGCCCATAACTGTGGCCTGCAGAGCATCCAGCGCCTGGAGCGCGGTATTGCCTACTACGTCGCCGGCGAGCTGTCCGATGCCGACGCGGCCGCCGTCGCCGCCGAGCTGCATGATCGCATGACCCAGCGCGTCCTGGGCCGCCTCGAAGATGCCGCCGACTTGTTCAGCCATGCCCAGCCCAAGCCGATGACCTCCGTGGACATCCTCGGCGGTGGTCGCGCCGCCCTGGCCCAGGCCAACATCGACCTGGGCCTGGCCCTGGCCGAAGACGAGATCGACTACCTGGTCAATGCCTTCCAGGGCCTCAAGCGCAACCCGAACGACATCGAGCTGATGATGTTCGCCCAGGCCAACTCCGAGCACTGCCGCCACAAGATCTTCAACGCCAGTTGGGACATCGACGGCCAGGCCCAGGAAAAAAGCCTGTTCGGGATGATCAAGAACACCTACCAGATGCACAGCGAAGGCGTGCTGTCGGCCTACAAGGACAACGCCTCGGTCATCGTCGGCAACGTCGCTGGTCGCTTCTTCCCGAACCCTGAAACCCGCCAGTACGGCGCGGTGCAGGAGCCGGTGCACATCCTGATGAAGGTCGAGACCCACAACCACCCGACCGCCATCGCCCCATTCTCCGGCGCCTCCACCGGCTCCGGCGGCGAAATCCGCGACGAAGGCGCCACCGGCCGTGGCGCCAAGCCCAAGGCCGGCCTCACCGGCTTCACCGTCTCCAACCTGCGCATCCCGGGCTTCGAGCAGCCCTGGGAGCAGGCCTACGGCAAGCCGGGCCGCATCGTCGACGCCCTCGACATCATGGTCGAAGGCCCTCTGGGCGGCGCTGCGTTCAACAACGAATTCGGCCGCCCGGCCCTGACCGGCTACTTCCGCACCTTCGAACAGGCGGTCAACACCCCGCGCGGCGAAGAAGTGCGTGGCTACCACAAGCCGATCATGCTCGCCGGCGGCATGGGCAACATCCGTGAAGACCATGTACAGAAGGGCGAGATCACCGTCGGCGCCAAGCTGATCGTGCTCGGCGGCCCGGCCATGCTGATCGGCCTGGGCGGCGGCGCCGCCTCGTCGGTGGCCACCGGCGCCAGCTCGGCCGACCTGGACTTCGCCTCGGTACAGCGCGAAAACCCGGAAATGGAGCGCCGTTGCCAGGAGGTCATCGACCGTTGCTGGCAGCTGGGCGACAAGAACCCGATCGCCTTCATCCATGACGTCGGTGCCGGCGGTATCTCCAACGCCTTCCCCGAGCTGGTCAACGACGGTGGCCGCGGCGGCCGCTTCGAGCTGCGCAACGTGCCCAACGACGAGCCGGGCATGGCCCCGCACGAAATCTGGAGCAACGAGTCGCAGGAGCGCTACGTGCTGGCGGTCAGCGCCGAGGACTTCGAGCGCTTCAAGGCCATCTGCGAGCGCGAGCGTTGCCCGTTCGCCGTGGTCGGCGAAGCCACCGAGGAAAAACACCTCACCGTCACCGACAGCCACTTCGACAACACCCCGGTCGACATGCCGCTGGACGTGCTGCTGGGCAAGCCGCCGCGCATGCACCGTTCGGTCACCCGCGAGGCCGAGCTGGGTGATGACTTCGACCCGAGCGAGCTGGACCTGGACCAGGCTGTCGAACGCGTTTTGCGTCACCCGGCCGTGGCCAGCAAGAGCTTCCTGATCACCATCGGCGACCGCACCATCACCGGCCTGGTCGCCCGTGACCAGATGGTCGGCCCGTGGCAGGTGCCAGTGGCCGACTGCGCGGTCACCGCCACCAGCTTCGACGTCTACACCGGCGAAGCCATGGCCATGGGCGAGCGCACCCCGCTGGCCCTGCTCGACGCTCCGGCCTCCGGCCGCATGGCCATCGGTGAGGTGCTCACCAACCTGGCTGGCGCCCGCATCGAGAAGCTTTCCGATATCAAGCTGTCGGCCAACTGGATGTCCGCTGCCGGGCATCCGGGTGAAGACGCTCGCCTGTACGACACCGTCAAGGCCGTCGGCATGGAGCTGTGCCCGGAACTGGGCCTGACCATTCCGGTGGGCAAGGACTCCATGTCGATGAAGACCCAGTGGAACGAGGATGGCGTGCAGAAGAGCGTCACCGCGCCGATGTCGCTGATCGTCAGCGGCTTCGCCCCGGTGGTTGACATTCGCGGCACCCTGACCCCGCAACTGCGCATGGACAAGGGCGAGACCGACTTGATCCTGGTCGACCTGGGCCGTGGCAAGAACCGCATGGGTGCCTCGATCCTGGCCCAGACCTACGGCAAGATCGGTGCCCAGGCGCCGGACGTCGACGACGCCGAGGATCTCAAGGCCTTCTTCGCCGTGATCCAAGGCCTGAACGCCGACGGCCACCTGCTGGCCTACCACGACCGGTCCGACGGCGGCCTGCTGACCACCGTGCTGGAAATGGCCTTCGCCGGCCACTGCGGTCTCGATCTGCAACTCGATCCGCTGACCGACAGCAAGCGCGACGTGGCGGCCATCCTCTTCAACGAAGAGCTGGGTGCGGTCATCCAGGTTCGCCAGGATGCCACCCCGGACGTGCTCGCGCAGTTCAGCGCTGCCGGCCTGGGCGAAGGGTGCGTCGCGGTGATCGGCAAGCCGGTCAACAATGGCGAAGTCTCCATCAGCCTGAACGGCGAAGTGCTGTTCGACGACGACCGTCGTCTGCTGCAGCGCCAGTGGGCCGAGACCAGCTACCAGATCCAGCGCCTGCGCGACAACGCCGACTGCGCCGACCAGGAATTCGACGTCCTGCTGGAAGAAGACAACCCTGGCCTGTCGGTCAAGCTGGGCTTCGACGTCAACGAGGACATCGCCGCGCCGTACATCAAGAAGGGCGTGCGTCCGCAAGTGGCGATCCTGCGCGAGCAGGGCGTCAACGGCCAGGTCGAGATGGCGGCAGCCTTCGACCGCGCCGGCTTCGCGGCCATCGACGTGCACATGAGCGATATCCTCGCTGGCCGTGTCGACCTCGAAGCCTTCAAGGGCTTGGTGGCCTGTGGCGGCTTCTCCTACGGTGACGTGCTGGGGGCCGGCGAGGGCTGGGCCAAGTCGGCGCTGTTCAACAGCCGTGCCCGTGACACCTTCCAGGCGTTCTTCGCGCGCAACGACAGCTTCGCCCTGGGCGTGTGCAACGGTTGCCAGATGATGTCCAACCTGCACGAGCTGATCCCGGGCACCGAATACTGGCCGCACTTCGTGCGCAACCGCTCGGAGCAGTTCGAGGCGCGCGTGGCCATGGTCGAGGTGCAGAAGTCCAACTCGATCTTCCTGCAGGGCATGGCCGGTTCGCACATGCCGATCGCCATCGCCCATGGTGAAGGCCATGCCGAGTTCGCCAGCGAAGAGGCCCTGCTGGAAGCCGACCTGTCCGGTTGCGTGGCCCTGCGTTTCGTCGACAACCATGGCAAGGTCACCGAGGCCTACCCGGCCAACCCGAACGGCTCGCCGCGTGGTATCACCGGCCTGACCAGCCGCGACGGCCGCGTGACCATCATGATGCCGCACCCCGAGCGTGTGTTCCGTGCCGTGCAGAACTCCTGGCGCCCGGATGAGTGGCAGGAAGATGGTGCCTGGATGCGTATGTTCCGCAATGCGCGTGTCTGGGTGAACTAAGGGTGTACAAGCTCGCCTTCTTCGTGCCGCCGAGCCACGTGGATGTGGTCAAGGCGGCCGTGTTCGCCGCTGGGGGCGGGCGCATCGGTGACTACGACCACTGCGCCTGGCAAACCCTCGGCCAGGGCCAGTTCCGCCCGTTGGACGGTAGCCAGCCGTTCCTCGGGCAGGCTGGCCAGGTCGAGCAGGTGCAGGAATGGAAGGTGGAGCTGGTGGTGGCCGACGACCTGGTCGCACAGGTCGTCGCCGCGCTCAAGGCGAGCCACCCGTACGAGACGCCGGCCTACGAGGTCTGGCGCCTCGCCGAGTTCTAGACCACACCGGACTCTGTGGGAGCGGGCTTGTCCCGCGATCGGCTGCGCAGCAGCCGCACACCGAGCCCGCCCCTACAGACGCAGGTCTTGCACTGCTGAATCGTGCCCACCCTCAGGCCGCCGCAACCCCGCACAGGCCAGCAACCCCACCTCGAACAGCAGCCACATCGGCACCGCCAGCAGGGTCTGCGAAAACACGTCCGGCGGCGTCAGGATCATCCCCACCACAAAACACCCGACGATCACGTAGGGCCGGCTGCGTCGTAGTGTGGCCACATCGGCAAGCCCTGCCCAGACCACGATGAAGGTCGCCACGGGGATCTCGAACGCCAGGCCGAACGCCAGGAACAGCGCCATGATGAAATCCAGGTACTGGCTGATGTCGGTCATCATCGCCACCCCTTCTGGGGTGACGCTGGCAAAGAACCCGAACATCATCGGAAACACCAGGAAGAACGCGAACGCCATGCCGGCATAGAACAGCAGGATGCTCGACACCAGCAAGGGCAGGGCAATGCGCCGCTCCCGGCGGTACAGGCCCGGCGCGATGAAGCCCCAGGCCTGGTGCAGCAGCATTGGCATGGCGACGAACAGTGCGCACATCGCCGCCAGCTTGAACGGTGTCAGGAAGGGCGAGGTGACGCTGGTGGCGATCATGCTGGCGCCTTGCGGCAGGAAGCGCCGCAAGGGTTCGGAGATCAAGGTGTAGAGCGTCTGGGCGAAGGGAAACAGCCCGGCGAACACCACAGCGACCACCAGCAGGCTGCGTACCAGGCGCTTGCGCATATCGCGCAGATGCTCGGTCAAGGGCATGCGCGCCTCGTGTTCCATGGCAGTGCTCATGCGCTGTGCTCCTTGGCCGGGGTGGTGGTCGCAGGCGGGGCCTCGAGGCTCACGCCCTGGCGGATCTGTTGTTCCAGGCGCTGCAAGGGCTGGCTGTCCAGTGGCGGCAGGTCGATTTCCCGTTCCACCTGCGCCCGTAGTGCCTGCATGGCCCGCCGTGCCTGGCCGAGCCCACGACCGACGGTACGCGCCGCCACGGGCAGACGCTCGGGGCCCAGTACCAGCAGAGCGACGATGCCCACCAGCAACAGTTCGGTGAAGCCTACCTCGAACATCAGGCCTGGCGGTCCGCTTGCGGCTGCTGGGCGGCCTGGCCGGTCAGCGGAGCCTGTTGCTGTACCTGGGCGTTGGTCGGCTCTGTTTCCGCGCCGCTGCCCATGGATTTGCGAAAGCCCTGGATCGCGTCGCCCACGTCGCTACCCAGGCCCTTCAGACGCTTGGTGCCGAACAGCAGGAAGACGATCAACAGCACGATCACCAATTGCCAGATTCCGATGCCACCCATTGCGACCACTCCTGTAAGGTCATGAAAAGGAACGACGATCCTGCCTGCCTTAGATGACGTGCACATGAACGCTGGCGTTGCCATCTGCCTGAAACACGCGCCGTGTTGACTGGCGCTTTTGGCAGGCGCAGGGATGGGCAGGATGGGCGGTAGGCGACAGCGTGGGGCAGCATTGCTGATGGTGTTGGTGGCGCTGGCGATGCTCGCCGGTGGCCTGGCCTGGCTGGTGGAGGATGGCCGCCATCAGGTGGACGACGTGCGGCTGTTGCAGCAACGGGTGCAGGTGCGGGCGATGGAGCAGGCCGGCCTGGCCTATGCCAGCCAGGCCCTGCGCGACCCGGCATGGCGGGCCAGCCCGTTGTTCTGGCAGGCCTTGCGCGGTCAACCGCTAGACTATGACTTTGGCGCCGGCACCGCCCGATTGCGGGTGCGCGACCAGCACACTTGCTTCAACGTCAACGCCTTGCTCGGCGAGGATGGCGAACGTGCCGAGCGCCAGCTGCGCTACCTGCTCGGCGACGACATGGCGGCCGAGCGGCTGGTGCAGGCCCTGGCCGACTGGCTCGATGCCGACAGCGATGCTCGCTTGCAAGGGGCCGAAAGCGCCCAGTACCTGCGTCAGCGGCCACCAAGGCTGGCGGCCAACCAGCCGATGCTGGACATGAGCGAGCTGAACCTGCTGCTCGAGCCTGACCCCGGCCGCCAGGCGCGCTACCCGATGCTCTGCGCCTTGCCCGAGACCCGTGGCTGGCGCTTGAATGCCAACGCCCTGGGGTTAGAGCACCTGCCATTGCTCGATGCCATCTATGAGGGCCGTTTTCCCCGTTCGCTGCTCAGCCGTATTGTCAGCGGCAGGCCGGCGTCTGGCTACGTGGATGCGGCGGCACTGCGCCAGGCCTTGGGGGCGGTGGACGACGAGACCTTCGAACGGCTGAGCGAGGGGTTGCTGCTCAACAGTGGGTACTTTCTGTTGCAGCTGTCATTCGAACAAGAAGGGCGCACTCTGCGCAGCGAGTTCCAGGTGCAGGCGCAGGGGGTGGTGCAATGGCATGCGAGGGTGCCGGCGCAGCAGGTGCGGGTCAGCAGTAGGTCGCCAGTTCTCTGGTGAAAGGCGAGAACCCATCGCCGGCAAGCCGGCTCCCACAGGTACGGCGGTGTCTCTGAAAACAGCGCAGGACAAGTGGGTGCAACTGTCTTGGTTGCTTGCCCTGGCCCTATCGCTGGTAAGCCAGCTTCCACCGGTATGGCGATGTCTTTGAAACAGCGCAGGGCAGGTGGGAGCCGGCTTGCCGGCGATTGGGCCGCAACGCGGCCCCGTTGGGTCAGACCGTCCCGATCTCCCCGCCATCGTTACGCTGGATCACCACCGTCGAAGCCCGTGGCCGCACCGTGGTGCCTGCCGGGGTCACGTCGGTCGCCTTGTCGGTCGACGGCCAGTTGTCCGGGTGCTGGATGTTGACGAACAACGTCTTGTTGTCCGGCGTGAAGGCGATACCGGTCACCTCGCACCCGTTCGGGCCGACGAAGAAGCGGCGCAGGTCCACCTGGTTCTTGGCATTGACCGGCACCTGCTTGCCGTTGGCGTCCACCAGGTCGGTCGGGATGACCGCCAGCAACTGGTCGTTGGTGTAGCTGGTCACGCTCTTCTCACCGTTGTCGGTCTCGAACCACAGCACGCCCCGGCTATCGAAGCTCATACCGTCGGGGCTGGCGAACTGGTTCAGTTCGGTAAGACCGGAGCGGTTGATGTCCGCGGTGCCATCGGCATTGGCGCCGAACACGAAGATGTCCCAGGTGAAGCTCAGGTGATCGTCGCTGTCGTGCCAACGGATGATGTGGCCGTGGCGGTTCGGCCCGCGAGGGTTGGCGGCATCCACCTTGTCCGGCGTGCGCGCACTGTTGTTGGTCAGGGTCAGGTAGACGTCGCCGTTGAGTGGGTTGACTGTGGTCCACTCCGGGCGGTCCATCGGCGTGGCGCCCACAGCGTCGCCGGCACCTCGGGTGTTGAGGATGATGCCGGGCAGGTCGCCGTACAGCGCGCCCAGGGTGCTGCCGCCGGTGGTCGGGGTGGCCACGTCGAGCAGCAGCCACTTGCCGGTGCCGTCGGCATTGAAGCGCGCTACGTAGAGCTTGCCTTTGTCCATGTACTTGGCGCCGGTCGCCAGGCGGTCGGACGGGTTGGCATCGGCCTCGCTCCATACGGCGTCGGAGACGAACTTATACAGGTACTCGTTGTTCGAGTCGTCGCCCATGTACCAGACCAGGGGCTTGCCGGCCACCGGCAGGCCCGGGCAGCAGCCTTCGTGACGGAAGCGCCCCAGGGCGGTGCGCTTGGTGGCGAGGGTCGCGCTGTTGTACGGGTCGATCTCGACGATGTAGCCGTAGGTGCTGGCTTCGTTGCGGTAGTCGTCGGTGGCGCTGGCGCCGCTCGGGGTGATGTCGAAGCGGGCGAATTCGTCATTCACCTCGGTGCTGTCACCGGCTGCGCTCTCCCACTTGTACTGGCCGTTGGCGGTGGCCACGCCGATACGCACCTGGTCCTCTGGCCGGGTGGCCTTGTTGACGAAGATGCCGGGCCAGTTCTCTTCGCAGGTCAGGTAGGTGCCCCACGGCGTGTAGCCGTTGCCGCAGTTGTTGTTGGTGCCGCGGCACTGGGTGCCGGTGGGCGAGAACTTGGTCTTGACGTGGTCGGTGCCGCGCAGCGGGCCGGCGATGTCCATCAGCGAGGCGGTGGTGAAGCGGCGGTTGAGCGGGTCGTTGTCCACCACCTGCCAGCGGCCGTTGACTTTGCTCAGGCGCACCACACCGGCACCGTGGGCATTGATCTCCTTGCGCACTTCCTCGACCGGGCGCTTGCCGTCCAGGTCGGTGGTCGGTCCGTTGGGGTGCAGGGCAGCGGCGTCGATGTACTCGAAGTTGATCGCCAGCAGGCCATCGTCGGAGCGGCCGTCGATGGGGAAGAAGTGCATGCCGTCATGGTGCATGCCCATGGCATTGGCCTGGTCGGTGGAGGTGTTGCTGCCGTCGGCCTTCCATGGGTTGGCGTTGCGGTTCAGCGGCGTGCCCCAGGGCGCCAGGACATAGGCGCTGTAGCCCGCGGCGACCACGCAGGCATCGGTGCGCGAGCCGGGGATGGATTGGAAGCCCAGTTTGAGTTTCGGCTTTTCCGGCTCGGGCGCGGGGGCATCGTCGTGGTCGGAGCCGCCGCCGTCGAAGCAGCCTGTCAGACCGGTACCGGCGATCATGGCGATCGCTGCGCCAAGGCTGCCGCGCATCACGCTGCGACGGCTCAGGTACGCGTCCATGACGCTGGCCATTGGCAGGTTGTCGCTTGGGTTGCGGTCCAGGTTGTCGCCGGTATCTCGACTCATCAGGGTGTCCTTAGGTTGGCTGAGTTGAAGAAAACCGCGACTGTAGAGCGCAAAGATGATGATTGGTTGGCAGAAATGTTAAGGGCTTTTTAAAACAGGCCGTTCTTAGCATCGCGTTACAAAGATTTTTTTGGAATCATTGTCGGATATCTGCCATCAAACTGTCATCCAGGCGCCGCAATATCCGGGACCCAACAAGGAGACGGGCGAGGATGGCGGGGGCGATGGCAAGCAGTGTAGGCAGGCGGGAAGTCATCAGCTGGATGGGTGTCGGAGCACTGGCACCCTTGCTTGGCGCCTGCTCCACATTCCCGGGGCGGGGCCGCGACAACGCCGCGGTGGACCTGCTCTACTTCGCCGACACCCTCGACACCCGTCAGCCCGGCCCACCCGTGGTGCCGGCGACCCGGCTGGGGCCGGTCAGCCACCTGGGGCGTGCACCCTGGATGACCGGCGCCAGTGCCCTGGCGTTCGACCCCGCGTTGGCCCCCTTGCTCGATGCCACCCAGGCCGGCAATGCCCGCCTGGGTGGCTATGCGGTGCTGGCGGCGTTGCTGGAGCAATTGCGTGGCGAGGCGGGGGCGAACAACAGCCTGACCCTGGAGAACGGCCAATGCTGGAACGGCAGCGGCCTGGCCTACCTGACCCAGGGCGACAGCGGTGTGCAGGGCAGCCAGCTGCTGGGCAGCGAGGTGCGGGTCAGCAGCGACGAACGCGTGCTCTGGCCGCAGCGTTGCGCCGGCCTGTATCGCCAGGCACCGGCCACCACTGTTGGTGCCGGCCTCGCAGTCAGCCAGGCCAAGGCACTGGCCATCGATGGCATGCGGGTGTTCGAGCGGGGCGGGGCGCGCATTGCCGTGGTCGGGGTGACCGACCCCTATGCCCAAGACCAGAAAGCCTCCCTTAAACAGTGGTACCAATCACTGTTGCCCACTTTTCAGCAGGCGCGCCGTGAAGCCGACCTGGTCGTGGCGCTGGCCGATGTCGGCACCGGCCCTGGCCTGTGGCTGGCCGAGCGGGTGCCTGAGCTCGACGTGCTGCTTTGCGCCCGCGGCCAGGACTTCTGGCCCGCACCGGTAGAGGTCACCCAGGCCAGCGGGCGGCGCGTGCCGGTGCTGTTCGCCGGTTGCCGCGCCAGTGGCGCATTCCGCCTGCGTTGCCAGCAGGTGGCCGGGCAGTGGCGGTTCACGGCGCAATTCTTCCCCGCCTTCGAGCACCAGCTCGGCCCGGTTGCCCAGGGCCGCGCCAGCCAGTTGCGTACGCAGCTGTACCTGCAACGCGCCGGGCATGCCGCCTGGCTTGACCAGCCCCTGGCCAGGGCGCCGGAAGCTCTTTGGCGTCGCGACACCCTCGGCGGCAGCTGGGACCGCTTGCTGCACCAGGCACTGGCCGACGGCAGCAGCGTCCCGGTGTTGCTGCCAGGGCTGCGCTACGACGCACCGCTGGCCAGCGGTGAATTCATCACCCGCGAACACCTGATCGCGTTGTCTGGCGGCTACCCGGCACCGGTGGTCGAGGCGCCGGCGCGGCAGGTCGAGCAGGTGCTGGAGAACGCCGCCGAGCAATTGTTCGGCGACCCGCTGCTGCTGGACAACAGCCAGGACCTGCCCCGCTGGCAAGGCCAGGCCTGGCGCCTGAGCTACAGCCCCCAGGGCAAGCGGGTCGCGGGCCTCGAGCCGGTCGAAGGGCTGTGCCGCACCTTTGGCCTGCAGTTCGATGCCAAGGCCGGCGAGCCGTTGTGGCAGAAGGTCGAGGCCTGGCTGCTGCGCCAGCGCCCCGACTGGCAGCTGGACACGCTGCAACGGCCGGATGTGCGCTATGTACAGGGCCACCCCGGCTGGCACCCTCGGCAGGTGGCGTCGTGACCTGGCGCGGCCGCCTGTTCGGCGCATCGCTGCTGACCCTGGCCGGCTGGCTCGCCGCCCAATGCGTGCTGCAGCTCAGCCAACCCTTGCAGCCCGCCCGTGCTCCCGACAGCCGCGATACGGGCCTGCCCGGTCTGATGGCCGGCCACTGGCAGCCCGCGCTCGACGATGGCGTCATTCCCTTGACCCGCTTGCCGCTGCGCTACCTGGGAGGCCTCAAGGCGCAGCCGCTGTCCGCCACGGTGGTGGTGCTGCGTTTCGGCGAACAGGTACGCACCCTCGGCCTTGGCCAGCGGCTGGCGCCGGGCATCGTGCTGCAGGCCATCGACGCCGATGGCCTGATTTTCGACAACCAGGGGCGGCGCGAACGCCTGCCCTGGCCGCCACGGCCCGCCGTGACCGGCTTCAAGCGGCAAGGATGAGCGATGTTTGCAAGATACTGTGTGGCCGCAATGTTGAGCCTGGGCCTTGCACTGGCCTGGGCCGAGGAGCCCGAGGAGATCGACGAGAACGGCACGCCGTTGTACGAGGTGAACTTCGTCGACACCGACCTTGGCGAGTTCATCGACAGCGTGTCGCGCATCACCGGCACCAGCTTCATCGTCGACCCACGGGTCAAGGGCAAGGTCACCGTGCGTACCGTCGATCGCCATGACGCCGAGGCCATCTACGACATCTTCCTGGCCCAGTTGCGTGCGCAGGGCTTTGCCGCCGTCGACCTGCCCAACGGCAGCGTGAAGATCGTCCCCGACCAGGCCGCGCGCCTGGAGCCGGTGCCTGTGGAGGCCGCCGGCAGGCAGAGCGAGGGCAGCGATGGCGTGGCCACCCGGGTGTTCAACGTGCGCAACGCTGCCAGCGAACAGATGCTTGGCATCCTCAAGCCGCTCATCGACCCCCGGGTCGGTGTCATCACCCCGTATCCTGCGGCCAACCTGCTGGTGGTGACCGACTGGCGCAGCAACCTCGAGCGTATCGACAGCCTGCTGCGCCAGCTCGACCAGGTCAGCGACGAGCCCCTGCAGATGATGCCGCTGCGCCATGCCAGTGCCGCCGACACCGCCCAGCTGGTAACCCGCTTGCTGGCCCGCGAGCAGGGCGCCGACAGCGCCCAGGTGGTGGCCGACCCGCGCAGCAACGCCTTGCTGGTACGCGGCAGCGCCGATAGCCGCGAGCGCGTGCGCGCCCTGCTGGCCCAGCTCGACCGGCCCAGCGACAGCCTGCACAGCAGCAACACCCAGGTGATCTACCTGCGTCACGCCAACGCCAGTGAGGTGGTCAAGGTATTGCGCGGCCTCAGCCAGAGCGGCGCGGTGCCGACCGAAGGCGAAGGGCAGGGCAAGGAGGCGCCGGTGGCGATGGCCAGCGACTCGGGTATTCGCCTGGAGTACGAAGAAGGCACCAATGCCGTGGTGATGGTCGGCCCGGACAGCGAGCTGGCCGCCTACCGCAACATCGTCGAGCAGTTGGACATCCGCCGTGCCCAGGTGGTGGTCGAGGCGATCATCGCCGAGGTCAGCGACAGCCAGGCCCAGGAGCTGGGCGTGCAATGGCTGTTCGCCGACGAGAAGTTCGGCGCCGGTATCGTCAACTTCGGCAGCAACGGCGTGAACATCGCCAACGTCGCCGGGGCGGCCGCCAGCGGCGACAACGAAAAGCTCGGCAAGCTGCTTTCGGCCACCACCGGTGCCACCGTCGGCATCGGCCATATCGGCGGCGGCTTCAACTTCGCCATGCTGATCAACGCGCTCAAGGGCAAGAGCGGCTTCAACCTGCTGTCGACGCCGACCCTGCTGACCCTGGACAACGCCGAGGCGTCGATCCTGGTCGGCCAGGAGGTGCCCTTCGTCACCGGCTCCGTGACCCAGAACAACGCCAACCCCTACCAGACCATCGAGCGCAAGGAAGTGGGGGTCAAGCTACGTATCAAGCCGCAGGTGAACATCGACAACAGCGTGCGCCTGGACATCGTCCAGGAGGTCTCGTCGATCGCTGATTCCAGCGCGGCCAGCGACGTCATCACCAACAAGCGCGAAATCAAGACCAAGGTGATGGTCGAGGACAATGGCCTGGTGATCCTCGGTGGCCTGATCAGCGACGAGCTGAGCACCAGCGACCAGCGCGTCCCGTTGCTGGGCGACATCCCGGGGCTGGGCCGGCTGTTCCGCTCCGACGCCAGCAAGAACACCAAGCAGAACCTGATGGTGTTCATCCGCCCGCGCATCCTGCGCGACGGCCAGAGCCTGGCGGGCCTGAGCCAGGAGAAATACCGCAGCCTGCAGCAGGGCACGCCGCTGCACCTGCCGGAGCTGGCCGAGGGCTCGCAATTGCTGAAGGTGTTCCCCTCCAGCCGTGCGCGCCTGGAAGGCGGGGACTGGTGATGCTCCCATATCGCCTGGCACGCCAGGCCGGCCTGGCCATGGCCCCGAGTGCCGAAGGTTGGCAGCTGTGGCTGCGCGACGATGCCGACAGCGACCAGCTTCACGAGCTGCTGCGCGTGCATGGCCAGCCGCTCGCCTGCCAATACCTGGACCGTGCTGCCTTCGACGAGCGTCTTGGCCTGTTGTACCAAGCGGGGGAGTCGGCCACCGAGGCCTTGATCGAAGGCATCGGCGACCAGGTCGACCTGGCCGGGCTGATGAGCGAGATGCCGCGCATCGAGGACTTGCTCGAAAGCGATGACGAAGCGCCGGTGATTCGCCTGATCAACGGCCTGTTCGCCCAGGCCTTGCGCCAGCGCGCTTCGGATATCCATATCGAGACCTTCGAGCAGAGCCTGGTGGTGCGCCTGCGCATCGACGGTCACCTGCGCGAGGTGCTGCGCCCGCCGCGGGCGCTGTCGGCCATGCTGGTGTCGCGGATCAAGGTCATGGCACGCCTGGACATCGCCGAGAAGCGCCAGCCCCAGGACGGGCGCATCACCCTGCGCGCTGCCGGGCGCGAAGTGGACGTACGGGTCTCGACCTTGCCGGGCATCCACGGCGAGCGGGTGGTGATGCGCGTGCTGGACAAACAGGCCAGCCTGCTGGCATTGGACAACCTGGGCATGACCGAAGCGGTGCTGCACGGCTTGCGTGGCTGCCTGGCCCGCCCCAATGGCATCGTGCTTTCCACTGGCCCCACCGGTTCTGGCAAGACCACCACGCTCTATGCCTGCCTCAACAGCCTCAACGACGGCAGCCGCAACATTCTCACGGTCGAAGACCCGGTGGAATACGCCATCGCCGGCATCGGCCAGACCGCCATCAACCCACGCGCGGGGCTGACCTTCGCCAGTGGCCTGCGTGCCATCCTGCGCCAGGACCCGGACGTGATCATGCTCGGCGAGATCCGTGACCGGGAAACCGCGCAGATCGCGGTGCAGGCCAGCCTCACTGGGCACCTGGTGCTTTCGACCCTGCACACCAACAGTGCCGTGGGCGCGGTGACGCGTCTGCGCGACATGGGTGTCGAGCCGTTCCTCATCGCCTCCAGCCTGCGTGGCGTGTTGGCCCAACGCCTGGTCAGGCGGTTGTGCCCATGTGCCGTGCCACACCCACTGCAGGCGGCCGAGCGGCGTCTGTGGCCTGAGCTTGCGAACCTGGACGAGACCTACCACCCGGTCGGTTGCGAGCAGTGCCAGGGCACTGGCTATGTGGGGCGCCTGGGCCTCTACGAATTCATCGAACTGGATGCCGGCCTGGTGGCGCTGCTGTATGACGGCGCCAGCGAGGTGGCCATGCAAGGCTACCTCGCCGACCGGCGCCAGAGCCTGGTGGGCATGGCCAGCGACTGCCTGGCCCGCGGCCGGACCAGCCTGGCCGAAGTGTTGCGCGTGGTGCAGGGCTGAGCATGCCGACCTACCGATACCAGGCGGTCGACATGGCCGGGCGAATCCACAAGGCCAGCGTGCAGGCCGACACCGAGCGCCATGCCCGGCAACTGTTGCGCGAGCAGGGCCTGTTCGCCCGTCAGTTGCAGCGTCAGGACCCGGGCGAAAGCAAGCCGCACCGCCAACGCCTGAGCCGGCCGCAACTGTGCGAGCTCACCCGGCAGTTGGCGACCTTGACCGGTGCCGGCATTCCCCTGGTCGATGCCCTGGCGACCCTGGAGCGGCAACTGCGTCAGCCAGCGTTGCACACGGTACTGGTCGCCGTGCGCGGCTCGCTGGCTGAAGGCCTGGGGCTGGCGCGCAGCCTGGCCCGCCAGGGCGCCCCCTTCACCGGCCTGTACTGTGCCCTGGTCGAAGCCGGCGAGCGCTCCGGGCGCCTGGCCCAGGTGCTGGCGCGCCTGGCCGATCATCTGGAGCAGGTGCAGCGCCAGCAGCACAAGGCCCGCACGGCACTGATCTACCCCAGCGTGTTGATGGGGGTGTCGCTGGCGGTGGTGATCGGCCTGATGACCTTCGTGGTTCCCAAGCTCACCGAGCAGTTCGCCCATTCCGGGCAGAGCCTGCCCCTGGTCACCTCGCTGTTGATCGGGCTCAGCCAGGGCCTGGTCACGGCAGGCCCCTGGTTGCTGGGCCTGGCGTTCCTGTCGACGTTGCTGTGCGCCTGGCTGCTGCGCAAGCCCCACTGGCGCTTGCGCCGCGACGACCTGTTGCTGCGCCTGCCGCGTGTCGGCGCGCTGCTGCAGGTACTGGAAAGCGCGCGGCTCGCGCGCAGCCTGGCGATCCTCTGCGGCAGCGGCGTGGCCCTGCTCGAAGCCTTGCAGGTGGCCACCGAGACGGTCGGCAACCGGCGCATCCGCCAGGCCATGGAACAGGTGCGTACTCAGGTCGAAGGCGGTACCAGCCTGCACCGGGCCCTGGATGCCAGCGGCCAGTTCCCGCCGCTGCTGGTGAACATGGTCGGCAGCGGCGAGGCCAGCGGCACCTTGGCCGACATGCTCGAGCGCGTGGCCGATGACCAGGAGCGCGGCTTCGCCCGCCAGGTGGACACAGCCATGGCGCTCTTCGAACCTCTGATGATCCTGGTGATGGGCGGCGTGGTGCTGTTCATCGTGCTGGCGGTGCTGTTGCCGATCATGCAGCTCAACCAGGGCCTGCAACTGTGAAAACCCCGCAATGTGAAAAGGAGCACCGACATGCAGCACCGACGCCCCCGCCAGCGTGGCTTCACCCTCATGGAAATCATGGTGGTCATCTTCATCATCGGCCTGCTCATCGCCGTGGTCGCCCCCAGCGTGCTGGGCAACCAGGACAAGGCCATGCGCCAGAAGGTCATGGCCGACCTGGCGACCCTGGAACAGGCGCTGGACATGTACCGCCTGGACAACCTGCGCTTTCCCAGCAGCGAACAGGGCCTGGCGGCCCTGGTGAAGAAGCCGACCCAGGAGCCGCTGCCACGGGCCTGGCGCAGCGACGGCTATATCCGTCGCTTGCCGGAAGACCCTTGGGGTACGCCCTATCAATATCGCTTGCCTGGTGAGCATGGCCGGGTCGATGTCTATTCCCTGGGGGCCGATGGCGTGCCGGGCGGCGAGGGCCTGGATGCCGACCTGGGCAACTGGGCGCTCTGACCTGTGACCGGCCAACGCGGCTTCAGCCTGCTCGAGCTGCTGGTGGTGCTGGCTATCGCCGGGCTGATGACCGGGCTCGGCGTGGCCTGGCTCGACGGCGGCAAGGCTGGCGCCGATCAAGCCTTGGCGCGCCTGGCCGCCGAGATCCGCAGCCAGTCTGCCCTGGCCCGGCACGCGGGCCAGTTGCGTGGCCTGCGCTGGAACGGCCAGCGCCCGGAGTTCGTTCGGCGTGAGCCGGCAGGTTGGGTAGCCGAGCCGACCCGCCTGGGCGACTGGCCCACGGCGCTGCGCCCGGACTGGCCCGCGAGCCAGGCACCGCAACTGGTGTTCACCCCGCAGGGCTGGGCCCAGCCGGGCAGCCTGACCTGGCGCTGGGCCGAAGGCAGCGAGCGTTGGGCGTGGGGGCGTGATGGCCAGCTGCGCAGGATCCAGGGCTCATGAAGGCGCGCCAGCGAGGGTTCACCTTGCTCGAAGTGAGCGTCGCCCTGGCGATCGCCGCAGTGCTGGCGGTGATCACCAGCCAGGTGCTGCGCCAGCGCCTGGCCGTGCAGGAAAGCGTGCAACAGCATCGCCTGGGCCTGCTCTGCGCGCGCGAACTGCAGGCGCGTTTTACCGTGGAGCGCTACTGGCCACCGTCCAACCAGAACAGCGGCGTACTGCACCAGGGCGGGCAGGCCTGCCACTGGCAGTTGCAACTGCGTGGCACAGGTGTGCGCGACTTGCGCCGGGGCGAGTTGCGGCTGTTCGCCGACGCCGACCAACGTCTGCCGCTGGGGCAGTACAGCCTTTTCCTGGAGCGCCCATGAACGCGCGCCAGGGAGGCATGACCCTGATCGAACTGATGGTGGCGCTGGCCTTGACCGCCGTGCTCGGCGTCATGCTTGCGGCGCTGGTGAACGGCTGGCTCAAGGTGCGCGAACGCCTCGGCACGTCTGCCGACGCAGACAGCGTCCTGGAGTTCTGCCTGGCCCTGGAGCGTCGTTTCGACAGCCCGGTGCTGCGCCGGGTGTATGAACAACGCCTGCCCCTGGCGGTGCGCTGGCTCGACTGGCAGCCGCAGCGCAACACCTTGTTCTGGGTGGCTGCAACTGGCTGGCCGCAGGCCGAGGGCGGGTCGCGCCTGCAGCGCCAGCGCCTGCGCTTCGATGCCCAGGGCCAGCGGCTGCTGCTGGAAAGCTCGGCAGACCTGTACGCCGTGGCTGAGCCGCACTGGGTGTTGCGTGACCAACTGCAGCGGGTGGACGCCATGCACATTCTCTATTTCCAGGAGGGCCGTTGGCTGGCCTGGCCTTCCGACCAACCGGTGCACCCTGGTCGTGGCGTGCGCCTGCATCTGCAGCGTGATGGAGCACCGTATGCCTGCACCTTCGTATTGCCCTGGGGGCGCTCATGAAACGTGAGTGGCGCCGACCCGCGCCGGCCCGGCCCTGGCTCCTGCTGCGCCCCGGCCAGGCCGACGCCCCCTGGGACTGGTTGCTGGTGGACGGCGACACACCGCTGCGCCAGGGCCAGGGCGAGCCGCCAGCCGAGCCGCACGCCCGTGTAGCCTTGGTGGTGCCGGGGGAGGCGTGCAGCCATTTCCAGGTGCCTGCACCTGCTGGGCTCAGGCGCGAGGAGTGGCCATTGCTGCTGGAGGACCAGTTGTTGCAGGACCCCCAGACCCTGGCCTGCGCCAACCTTGCCCGGCTGGCGGGCCAGGTACGTCTGGTAATCGTGGCCCGCCAGCAGCTCGAAGCCTGGCAAGCCCAGTGTGCAACCTGGGGATTGCCGCTCGAGCGCTGCTGGGCGGAGTTCCAGCTGCTGCCGGCACCGACGACGGGCACGGCATGGCAATGGCGCAAGCCGACGGACATGAGGCTGTTCAGAGGCGTGGTCGAGGATGGCCGCGAGCATTGGCTGGCCTGGCCGCAGGCCCTGGGCGAGGCCCCGCGTTCGCCTTGGGCGGGCCTGCCGATGGAGGTCATGGAGGGCGCCTGGCCGACGCACCTGGCCAACCTCGACGCGCTGCCCGGGCTGTTCGCCCAGCAGCGTACGCAAACTTGGCGCAGGCCCCAACTGCCGCGCGTGCATCTGCGCCTGATGCTGGCTTGCCTGCTGTTGTGCACGCTATGGGCCGGGTTGTGGACGCACCAGCAATGGCGCCAGGCGCAACTATGGCGAGCCCAGGTACACGCGGTGGTAGGCCAACAGGCGTCGTCACGCCAGGCCGCACAGGCCCTCAAGCGCCTGCAGGGGGCCGAGACGGAACGGCAACTGCGCCTGCGCCAGCTCGAGGACCTGCAAACCCGTTTGCAGGCCTGGCTGCGTGAGCAACCCCGTTGGCGCCTGCAGGCCGTGCGCTTCGATGGCCGGCGCTGGCACCTTCGCATGGAGGGTGATGGCGCCGCGCCGCCTTGGGACGCGATGGCCTCGGGCGCGGGCGTACGCGTCGAGGTGCAGGGCGATGGGCAAGCAGGGCAATGGCACGTGGTGTTTGACCTGGGGGACGCAACATGAACTTGGAGGGCGTGCGCCGCTACCGCATGGTCCTGGCCTGGAGCCTGATTGCGTCGCTGCTGGCGTTGCTGGCCGGGCGTGAAGGCTTGGCCCTGTGGCGCGAGACGAACCAGTGGGAAGCCTTGGCCGCCACGGCTGCAGGGCTGCGCAATGGGCCGACGCTGAGCCTGGAGCGCCTGCGTCAGTCGGCCCAGGCACGGGGGATCGAGCTGCAGGATGTGCAAGCCGACGACCAAACTTGGCAACTGCAGGGCCTGGTCGCCGACGAGCAGGTGCTGCAAGGGTGGCTGCAGGCCGTGCAGATCGATGGCGCCCGGCCCTTGCAATGGGGCCTGGAGCGGGACGCCAAGGGTCTGCGCTTCGCGCTGTGGTTGCGGCCATGACACGGCGTGGCTGGGTATGGCTGATGGTGGTGTTCTGCCTGACTCTGCTGGCGGAGCTGCCTGCCGGCTGGGTGCTGCGTGGCCAGGCCCTGCCGGTGGCCGGCGTGTCTGGCAGCCTATGGCAGGGTGAAGCCCGGCAGGTAGGCGAAGCCGGTCCGGTGCGCTGGCAGTGGCGCCCCTGGCATCGCGAGCTCGAGGCAGACCTGGCGTACCAAGGGCAAGGCTGGCGCGCCCGCCTGAGCGGTTGGCCGTGGCAGTGGCAGGCTGAGCTCGAGGCGCTGGGACCGCGCGCCAGCGTTGCGTCGGTCTATCGGTTGGCGGGGCAATGGCAAGGCGTGGTTCGTCTGCAGGGCAAGGGGTCGCGATGCCTGCAAGCCCAAGGCCGGCTTGCGGTGGAGGACTTGGCCCTGGCTGCGCCCTGGTCGCTGGGGTTGGGGCAGGGCTGGGTTGAGATGGACTGTCATGCAGGCTGGCGTTTGCGCGGGCAACTGACGCAGATGGGGCAACATGAATTGAAGCTGGATGCCGACCTGCTGGCGCACCGGGCAACGGTCGCGCTCGATTTGCAGCCAGATGCCGGGCTGATTGCGGTGTTGCGGGGCATGCAATGGCTGGGGCCGCAAGTGCTGTCTGGTCGAAAAGAGCTCCAGTGGTAGCGATTTTTCCTACAGACGCTTCTGAAATTACAAAAAGGCCCATTGAACTGAACCGCCAACCTTCGGCTCAGAGGCAACGATTTCTCTGGTGTGTGGCTTTTTGATGTCATTTTTGTCCACCTGTAACCCGCGCCACACAAGGTCCTCACTCGGTTGACAGTGCAACGCCCCAGCCTATTAACTCAGCGCCTTTCACGGATGATTACACGGCAATCGGATTGAGGACCTTCACCGTGCATTTCATGGAGATGCTGATGTTTATGGATCGACGCGACCCGGTCGCAGGCGATCCCGTTCCTGGCGAACAGGAGTAACCCTCATGTTCGAAGCGGCCAGGTTCGGCGACGAGATTTCACACACCAGCGCGCTGGGGGGCTTCCTGATCGGAGCGGCCCTGGGGATCGCGCTGGTGGCTACGGTGGCCATCGCCACATTCACATGCGGGTTCGGCGTGGCCTTGCTGGCCGGTCTCGCGGCAGGTGTAGGGGGCAGCTTGCTGGTTGCCGCAGGGGAGGCGATAGGCAAAATGTTCTCATCCCCCTCAGGGACGATAACCACTGCCTCCCCCAACGTCTTCATCAACAGCCGCAAGGCCGCCCGCGTCGAAAAAAGCATCGGAGCCTGCGACAAGCACCCAGGGCCGGTGCAGATTGCCGAAGGCTCGACCAACGTCTTCATCAACAGCGTGGCCGCCGCACGCAATGGCGACAAGCTGACTTGCGGCGCGACCATTACCAGCGGTTCGGGCAACGTCATCATCGGCGGCGGCACTTACCGTTACTTGCCGGTCGACGATGAGATTCCAGAATGGCTGCGCACTACTGTGGATGTGCTGATGGCGGTTGCTGGCGCTGCTGGAGGCATTGCGCAGCTGCTCAAGACCACCTCGCAAGCCTGCATGAAAGCATTCATGCCCTGCGCCCTGAAGTTCACCGCAGGCTTCATCGCCGGTGAAGTCGCTAGCCGTTACGTGATTGAGCCCGTGGTACGCAGAGCCATCGGCGGCCTGGTGGGCAACCCGGTCGACCTCACGACTGGGCGCAAGGTCATTCACGACGAAGTCGATTTCAACCTCCCGGGCCTCATGCCGATCGAATGGTCGCGCTTCTACGCCAGCGACCTGACCGTCGACAGCGTACTCGGCCGTGGTTGGGTGCTGCCTTGGGAGCAGAGCCTGCGCCGCAGCGGTAGCTTCATCTACCTGACCGACAACCAGGGCCGCGAAGTCCCCTTCGTCACCCTGCAACCAGGCGAGCGCATCTACAACCCCCACGAGCAGGTGTACCTGGTG
>NZ_JBLUPW010000032.1:0-59050 GCF_048068175.1 Pseudomonas sp. NY15356
AGCCTTCCGATACTACCTGAAGCGTTCAACTCATTGAATCTCAAGGAGTTTTGCGTTTCGACTGCGTCGGAAGTGGGGCGCATTATAGGCCCCTGAAACGGCACGTCAACCCTTTATTTCAATTATTTGAAATATTTAGATTGAAGGCCGCATTTAAAGGCGAACAGGTACCGGCCTTCAGAACTTCGGCATCTACCTGATCCAGACAACCCAAGACCGTTCGCCCACTTTTTCCATCCCGCCCCAGGCGCCCCGCTAGACTGATGCTTCTTACCGCCACGGACACTGCTCTGTCATGGCCAACGCCATCAGCGCCGACATCGCCACCATCGGCCGCATCAACGCAGTCCCTGCCCTTCTCCAGGTCATCTGCGAGACCACCGGCATGCGCTTTGCCGCCGTGGCTCGGGTAACCGAGAACAGCTGGACCGCCTGCGCCGTACTGGACAACCTGGGTCTGGGCCTCAAGCCTGGCGATGAACTCGACGTCACCACAACCCTGTGCCAGGAAATCCGCAGCAGCCACCAGACCATCGTGATCGACCAGGCCAGCGAGGACGACCAGTACGCCCGGCATCACGCACCACGGGTCTACCGTTTCGAAAGCTATATCTCGGTGCCGGTGCTACGTACCGACGGCAGTTTCTTCGGCACCATCAGCGCCCTGGACCCCAGGCCCACCTCACTCAAGGGCAGCGCCATCCAACCCATGATGGAATCGTTCGCCCGCCTGCTGTCGATCCAGATAGAAAGCGAGGAAAGCGCACAGCGCACCGAACAGGCCCTGCAGAAGGAGCGCGCCATGGCGGAGGTACGCGAGCAGTTCATCGCGGTACTCGGCCACGACCTGCGCAACCCATTGTTCGCCATCACGGCCGGGGCGGAGTTGCTCGTCCAGCGCTTGCAGGACGAGCGCAACCGAGCCATCGCCCGGCACATACATACCTCCGGCAGCCGCGCCGCCCAGCTGGTGCGCGATATGCTGGACTTCGCCCGCGGCCGCCTGGGCAGCGGCATCCCCATCAACCAGCAGCCCTGCCACGACCTGGCCGAGGCTCTGACCCATGTGGCCTCGGAGTTGCAACGGGTGCATCCACAACGGCAGATCCTGCTGAACATCGGCGACATCGGTGGGCTGCACTGCGATCGCGAACGCATCGCCCAACTGCTCTCCAACCTGATCGCCAACGCCCTGGCCCATGGCGCCGCCGAAGAGCCGGTCACCGTCACCGCGACCCTGCACGACGGGATCTTCGTACTCAGCGTGCACAACCTGGGCGAGCCGATCCCCGTGCAAGTCCTGGCACAGCTGTTCCAGCCCTTTTCCCGGCCACTCTCCAGCAGACCACAGCAAGGGCTGGGACTGGGGCTTTATATAGCCAACCAGATCGCCTTGGCCCATGGCGGCTCCATGGAGGTCGTATCGAATGCCCAGGTGGGGACGTTGTTCAGCTTCCGCCTGCCCGTCGACCGATCAAAGGTCAACGTGCGTCCATGACGCTCAATGTTCGGCCGGCGCCTCGTGCACCTGCACGCTGGCAGTCATCCCGGCACTGAGGTTGATGTCCTTGGGAATATGATCCAGGCGGATGCGCACCGGGATGCGCTGGGCCAGGCGTACCCAGTTGAATGTCGGTTCAACCTCAGGCAACAGTTGGCTGTCGGGATTGCTGTTGCTGTCGGTGATGCCGCGGCTGATGCTTTGCACATGGCCGTCGATCGCCTCGCCGGCGCCCATCAGCCAGACTTTCACCGGGTCTCCGACATGGATGCGCGGCAGCTTGGTCTCTTCGAAATAGGCCTGGATATAGAAGGTGGCATCATCCACCAGGGCCATGACCGATTGGCCGGTGTTGACATAGTTGCCCTGCGCCAGGCGCAGGTTGGTGATGTGCCCGCTGCGCGGGGCCCGGACTTCGCTGCGTTCCAAGTTGATCCTCGCCACCTGCAGCTGCGCCTGGGCTTCATGCAGCTCACCCCGTGCGACGGCAGCGTTGATCTGGGCATTCTCGCGCAGCTCGGCGCTGATCGCATCGGGGCCCAGGGCCGTGCGCCGCGCCGCCTCGCGCTCACGCAGACGCAATTGGTGGGCGCGGGTTTCGGCCACGGCACTGGCTTGGTCGAAGGCGGCCTGGAAGCGTTCGCGGTCGATGCTCATGAGCAGATCGCCGGCCTTTACCTGCTGGTTGTCGCGCACCTTGAGCTCGCGCACCCAACCGGACACGTCCGGGGCGATGACCACCACGTCTGCACGCACCCGTGCATCACGGGTCCAGGGCGTGAGCATGTAGTACTGCCAAAGGTGATAGCCGGCGAATATGGCCAGAGCCACCACACAGAGGGTAACGAAGGCACGTACGACTGTACGCATGGGTATCACTCCTTACAAAGGCCCCAGGAGATGCACCACCAGGGACAGAACACAAACGAACAATGCCGCATCGAACAACGCCTCGTGCCAGATCCACCGACCCAGCGGCGTGGCCTGCACCACCAGGCGCAGCAGACCGGTGAGCAGCAGCGCCAGCAACGCATAGATCAGAAACGGACTGAGCAGCACACCGCCCAGTGCCCATTCACGCAACCCCATGGATCTCCTCCTGCCGATGGCACCACTTGCCCCAACTGCTGCGCAGTTGCAGCACCGCGCCAACGGCCAGGCGTAGCGGGTCGCTCGGCGGCTGACGGCGCAACGCCTCGATGAATTGCTCGGTCGCCGCGTCCAGGCGTTGGCTGCGCCCTGGTGCCGGCCCACTGGCCAGGACGGCCTCCAACTGCTGCAGGTAATGGCGTTCGGCTGGCCCCAGGGGTGCCTGGGCCACGGCCAGGCACATGCGCAAGTGCACCAGCTCGTCACCGATATCCAGTGCGTGCACGCCATCGTCCCAACGTTTGCGCTCGGCCTCCGGCAATTCACTGGCGTGCCTGGCCAACTGCATCAAGCGGTCGGCCATACGCCCACCGAACCAGCTGTCGGCACCACGCAGGTCGCGCCGGGTCAGGCGCACCAGGTCGCTCTGGGTCGCCGCCCGCAGGCGACGGCCGAGCCAGGCCGGGTGGCGTAGCACCACCAGGCGGAAGGCCATGACCGCGGCTCCAACGCCTAGCAACATGGCCTGGGCGCTATTGAGCATGGCCGCGACATCGAACTGCATGGTATTGAGCGGGGCCACCAACACGATGAAGTGCAGGCAATAGGACGTGGCAGTCGCACCAGTGCGCGGATGCGCCATGCCCAGGGCCCCCAGGAACAGCGGCACTCCCATCCCCAGGCAGAGCATGGCGAAACTGCTCCATTGCGGTAGGAGGATCTGCCCGACCAAAAAGGCCACGGGAATGGCCAGCAGGATGCCCCGCAGGAAGCTCAGGCCGATCTGCGCGCCGTTCTCGCGGCTGGCGAACAGGCTGCAGACCACACAGGTCAGCACCAGCCCGCCCGGCGCCGCCGGCCACGCGGTGGCCAGCCAGAAACTGGCCATGGCAAGGAAGGCCAGGGCACTGCGTGAGCCAAACAGCAAGGCCAGCGGCAGGTCGCGATGGACTGCCAGGCCTTGGGGCACGTCCTTCGGCGCCCTGCCCTGTTCGGCGTCCTGCAAGGCCTGGGTCGCAGCCATGGCGACGTCCAGCAACAGGGCCATGCGCGCCAGGCAATAATGCTCGGCCGAGCTGATCTGCTCGTCATGGGCGGCATCCCAGATTCGCTGGCGCAACAACAACAGGCTGGGTGGGTCGGGCTCGGCCAGTTGCGCGCGCACCTCGTTCAACCAGGGCGCCAGCCGATCGGCCTCGGCTTCATCGAGCTGACGCCATTGGCGGCGCACCGAACGCGAGATACGCAGCAACACCATGAGCTTCTGGCTCAGCCCACGAATCGCCCTGGCCCGTTGGCGGCCACGGTTGCCTTCGAACCAAGCGTGTTCACGCTGGGCATCGATGGCGACGATCCGCCCGAGGATTTCAAGCAAACCCTTGCGCCCCTCGTCTTCGCCGCCCAGCATGGCGCTGGAGGCCTGCAAGCCGTTCTGCCAGGCCTGGCGCGCCTGGCCTGCGAGCTGCTGCTCGACGCGCATCGGCCAGAGCAAGGCGCTGGTGGCCGTGGCGCAGACGATCCCCAGGCAGATCTCGGTGCAGCGCGCTACGGCCTGGTCGAACACCTGTAAAGGATGGTTGATCGAGGGCAAAGCAATGATCGCCACGGTGTAACCCGCCAGTACGAACGAATAGGCCCAGGCACTGCGCAACTGGGTGGAGGCTGCGGTACACAACGCAAGCCACAACGCCAGGGTCAGCAGAAACAGCCAGGGCGCCTGGGCGAACAGGGCGATGAAGACCACCGACATGAACGTACCGACCAAGGTGCCGGCCAGGCGGGCCAGGCCCTTCTGCACCACCATGCCCGACAGCGGCTGGGCGACGATGAAAGCGGTCATCAGCGCCCATGAAGGCTGCTCCAAGCCCCAACGCATGGCCAACCACAGCGCCAGGCCACCCCCAAGCACGGTCTTGATGGCGAACTTGAGGGCGAGGTTGCTGGGTGCGAACAGGGCCTGGAAGGTGATGGGCACGAATCGGACCTTGCGGGGGTGATGATTAAAAAGATAGACAACGGCGCAAGGATAAAGCGTGGCGAATTAATTAGCTAGCTAAGCATCATTCAAGGAAACATATCCCACACAAGCCCGCACCTACACAGGAATGCGTTGCCGCGAAGGCGTTGGGAAATTCCAGGCAAAAAAATGGGCGACCGAAGTCGCCCTAAATGCCTTGCGTGCTCGTGAACCTGGAAGGCTCAGCGCGGCTTGCGCTTGCTCGAATCCTTCCAGATGAAAATGCCCAGACCGGCGAAGAACACCAACATCAACCCGACCGTTACCACACCGGCGATAACCACATTGTCGAAGAACATGTCGGCCTCCCGTTTCGTCTGCCGTTGTCCGATGGGTGCAAGGTAGCGAATACGGGGGGAGGGAAAATTGACCGGAGTCAATGGTGCCCAGGGGCGGGCACGCGAGGCGGACGCAGGGTTGATCTACATCAAGTTTCAGCGCTTCTTCGGCTTACCCTTGGGCTTTTTCTTCGGCTTGGCCAGCGGCATGGCCTGCTCGAATGCCTGGCGGACTTCATTCAGGCGCTTTTCCTTGAGGTCATGGATGCGTTTGGTGCGCTCGGCACCGAAATCGATCAGGTTGTCTTGGCTCATGGGCGGGCTCGACTGACAGCAGAGACTTGCATGATGAAGCCTGACGCCCGTGCTGACCAGCTCAGACTTCGATGTCCACCAACAACCCCTGGCGGGTACGCTCGCCCAGGGGCGCCACAGGCACGGTGTTGTCGGCATTGAGTTCGTCGCCGGGCAAGGCGCTGTAGCGCTCGTCCTGGTCCTTCTGCCGACGTTGCTGCTGGCGACGCTGCTCCTCGCGCAGCAATAGCGCCTGCTCCTGGGGATCGCGCTGGTGCTTGAGGTCGACAGTGCCGTCGCTGGAAGCAGGCTGCGCCGGGACCACTGGGGGAATATCCGGGGTCGGTTTGACCGGGTCCTGTTGCGAAGTCACCGGTGCGGCACTGAGCGGGATGATCGGCGGCAGCATGGAATGGTCTCCTGTGGCCACTGTATCGGCCGGCGATCACTTGCACTTGAGCACCGAACCACCGGATTGTGCAGCGCATCACAACATGCTGTACAACCGCTACTCGAGGTCTTCGCCCAACGGCTCGTCAGGTGGTGGGCTGGCTTCGCTCCAGGGCCGCTTGTAGACCTGCTGCCACACTGCGTCCATGTGCTCGCGTATCACTTGCGGTGCATTTTTCAACGATGCGCTGTCTTCCCGCTCGCCGCCGACAGGCTCCTCGCCCGCCGGAATGATCAGCGATTGGCCGGTGATGGTGTAGGTCGCCTGGCCTTCGCGCATCTCGATAGCGATGTCGTGCGGGTCGATGCCACCGCCGCAGAAGGCATGGCTGGCCACGGTGAGCTCGGCGACGCCATCCTTGT
Source organism: Pseudomonas sp. NY15356 (assembly GCF_048068175.1). NCBI lineage: Bacteria > Pseudomonadati > Pseudomonadota > Gammaproteobacteria > Pseudomonadales > Pseudomonadaceae > Pseudomonas > Pseudomonas sp. NY15356. Next base: position 5,993 of record NZ_JBLUPW010000032.1, read on the forward strand.
TCAGGTCGCTGGCGTCGCTGACATCGGTGTAGAAGTCTACGTCCAGGTCCAGCCCCGGGCAGCTGGTTTCCTGCTCGATCTGCCAGCGTGGGGCGAACACGTCCGCCTCGGCGCCGCGCCCGTACAGGGTGGCTTTGAGCATGACCTTGTCCACCTCCTGTTCGGTCTCGGCATCGGTGGCCTGGCCATCGACGCGGCTAAGCACCAGCAACCCTTCGCCGTCACGGTCACGGAAATGTACGCTCTTGAGCGGCGTCCGCACACCCAGTACTTCCAGCTGTTCAGTCGGAATCGGTGGCAGGGTTTCGAAGTTCTTCTGTTCACAGGCGGCCAGCAGCAGCACGCTGCCCATAGCCAGGGAGGCGTTCAACCAGCGGTGCTTTGCAGCCATGTGGTGTGGGCCCTCGTCGCAGGACGTTGTTCGTCGATGAAGCAGCTAGACTCTAGATTCTTTGGTCTACCGGCCCCTATCCGTTAACATAGTCGGCTTTTTCATCGCGGGAGTTCAGGCAGTATGGCGCAGCAGTATCAACCGGGGCAACGCTGGATCAGCGACAGCGAAGCCGAGCTCGGCCTGGGTACCATCCTGGCGCAGGATGGCCGCCTGTTGACCGTGCTCTACCCGGCCACTGGCGACACCCGCCAGTATTCCCTGCGCAATGCGCCGCTGACCCGTGTGCGTTTCTCGCCAGGCGACCAGATCACGCATTTCGAAGGCTGGAAGCTGACCGTGCGCGAAGTCGAGGATGCCGATGGGCTGCTGGTCTACCATGGCCTCGACGGGCAGAACCAAGCCCGCGTACTGCCGGAGACCCAGCTCTCCAACTTCATCCAGTTCCGCCTGGCCAGCGACCGCCTGTTCGCCGGGCAGATCGACCCGTTGTCCTGGTTCTCCCTGCGCTACAACACCCTGCAACACACCAGCAAGCAGATGCTGTCGACGCTCTGGGGCCTGGGTGGCTGCCGCGCGCAACCTATCGCCCACCAGTTGCACATCGCCCGCGAGGTCGCCGACCGGATCGCCCCGCGCGTATTGCTGGCCGACGAAGTGGGCCTGGGCAAGACCATCGAAGCCGGCCTGGTGATCCATCGCCAGTTGCTCAATGGCCGCGCCAGCCGCGTGCTGATCCTGGTACCGGAAAACCTCCAGCACCAGTGGTTGGTGGAAATGCGCCGCCGCTTCAACCTGCAGGTGGCACTGTTCGATGCCGAGCGCTTCATCGAAAGCGATGCCAGCAACCCCTTCGAGGACGCCCAGCTCGCCCTGGTGGCGCTGGAGTGGCTGGTGGACGACGAGAAAGCCCAGGACGCCCTGTTCGCGGCGGGCTGGGACCTGATGGTGGTCGACGAAGCCCACCACCTGGTCTGGCACGAAGAACAGGCCAGCCCGGAATATGCCCTGGTCGAACAACTGGCCCAGGTCATCCCCGGCGTGCTGCTGCTCACCGCCACGCCCGAGCAGCTGGGCCAAGACAGCCATTTCGCCCGCCTGCGCCTGCTCGACCCCAACCGCTTCCATGACCTGGCCGCCTTCCGCGCCGAGAGCGAGCACTACCGCCCGGTGGCCGAGGCCGTCCAGGAGCTGCTCGACGAAGGCCGCCTGTCGCCCAAGGCCCACGCCACCATTGCCGGTTTCCTCGGCGCCGAGGGCGAAGCCCTGCTGGGCGCGGTCAGCGACGGCGACAGCCAGGCCAGCGCCCGCCTGATCCGCGAACTGCTCGACCGCCACGGCACCGGCCGCGTGCTGTTCCGTAACACCCGTGCCGCGATCCAGGGCTTCCCCGAGCGCCAGTTGCACCCCTACCCGCTGCCCAACCCGCAGCAATACGTCGACCTGCCGAGCGGCGAGCGAGCCGAGCTGTACCCGGAAGTGGCCTTCCAGGCCCAGGGCGAGGCTGGCGACGACGAACGTTGGTGGCGTTTCGACCCGCGGGTGGACTGGTTGATCGACACCCTGAAGATGCTCAAGCGCACCAAGGTCCTGGTGATCTGCGCCCATGCCGAAACCGCCATGGATCTGGAAGACGCGCTGCGCGTGCGCTCCGGTATTCCGGCCACGGTCTTCCATGAAGGCATGAGCATCCTCGAGCGCGACCGCGCCGCAGCCTACTTCGCCGACGAGGAATTCGGTGCCCAGGTCCTGATCTGTTCGGAAATCGGCAGCGAAGGCCGCAACTTCCAGTTCGCCCATCACTTGGTGATGTTCGACCTGCCGGCACACCCGGACCTGCTCGAACAGCGTATCGGCCGCCTTGACCGGATCGGCCAGAAGCACACCATCGAGCTGCACATCCCCTACCTGCAGGACAGCCCGCAAGAGCGCCTGTTCCAGTGGTACCACCTGGGCCTGAACGCGTTCCTCAATACCTGCCCGACCGGCAACGCGCTGCAACACCAGTTCGGCCCTCGCCTGCTGGCGTTGCTCGAGGGCGGCGAGGCCAAGGCCTGGGATACGCTGGTGGGCGAGGCACGAAGCGAGCGCGAACGCCTGGAAGCCGAGTTGCACACCGGCCGCGACCGCTTGCTGGAGCTCAACTCCGGCGGTGCCGGCGAAGGCCAGGCGCTGGTCGAGGCGATCCTCGAGCAGGACGACCAGTTCGCCCTGCCGATCTACATGGAAACCCTGTTCGACGCCTTCGGCATCGACAGCGAAGACCATTCGGAAAACGCCCTGATCCTCAAGCCGAGCGAGAAGATGCTCGACGCCAGCTTCCCGCTGGGCGACGACGAAGGCGTGACCATCACCTACGACCGCAACCAGGCACTGTCGCGCGAGGACATGCAGTTCCTGACCTGGGAACACCCGATGGTCCAGGGCGGCATGGACTTGGTGCTGTCCGGCTCCATGGGCAACACTGCCGTGGCACTGATCAAGAACAAGGCGCTCAAACCCGGCACTGTGCTGCTCGAGCTGCTCTATGTCAGCGAGGTGGTAGCCCCGCGCAGCCTGCAGCTGGGCCGCTACCTGCCTCCGGCCGCCCTGCGCTGCCTGCTCGATGCCAACGGCAACGACCTGGCCCCGCGCGTAGCGTTCGAAACCCTCAACGACCAGTTGGAAAGCGTGCCCAAGGCCAGCGCCAACAAGTTCGTCCAGGCCCAGCGCGACGTGTTGGCCAAGCGTATCGCCGACGGCGAGGCCAAGGTCCTGCCGACCCATGTCGAGCGCGTGGCCGAGGCCCAGCGTCGCCTGGCAGCGCAGGCCGACGAGGAGCTTGCCCGCCTGACTGCGCTCAAGGCTGTCAACCCAAGCGTGCGCGACAGCGAGATCGAGGCCCTGCGCAAGCAACGTGAAGACGGGCTGGCCATGCTCGACAAGGCCGCCCTGCGCCTGGAGGCGATCCGCGTATTGGTCGCGGGCTGATGGCACGGTAACAAGGGCTGCTTTGCAGCCCATCGCGGCCTTGTGCCGCGAAAGGGGCGCAACGCGCCCCTTCGGCCTTAGAACACTGCGCTATCGAGCCAATATCCAAATGGTTGAAATCAAAATGCCATTAACCAGGCTGGCTTGAACTCCCATTCCTATACTGCTGCTGAACGGTCTCCTCCGGCTTTTTGGGGACGAGTGAGAACTCGACGAAGAGGCGAGCAATGGAGTGGTTGGGACTGCACCTGTTCGACACCCTGCCGACAACCGGCCAAATCATCTTGGACTGCCGCCACGACCCCCTCCTGGTGTTGCTGGCCTATGGGATCGCATGCATCGCCTGCTTCGCGACCTTGGACATGACCGAGCGTCAGAGCCAGAGCGAAGACCCCACCGCTCGTCGACAGTGGCGCGTACTGGGTGCTTGCTGCCTGGCGGCGGGCATCTGGGCGCTGCACTTCACCAGTACCCTGGCCCTGCAAGCACCGGTGGAAGTGCGTTATGACGTTCCCCTGACCGGCTTGTCGCTGCTCGTCGCCCTGCTCGCTGCCTGGCTGGCGATGAACAGCCTCGACCGTGTCGACATGCGCCCTCGCCATTATGTGCAAGGCGCACTGCTCATCGGGCTGGGCATCACGGTGATGCACTACGTGGGCATGGCTGCGCTGAATACCAGCGCTCGCCCGTACTACCACCCGGAACTATCATTGGCTTCGCTGGGCATCGCCATCGCCGCCAGCCTGGCGGCCTTGCTGATGGCGCGTGCTATCAGCAAGGGCAGCGGTACCCTGCACCTGGCCGGCAAATACGCGGCCAGCCTGCTCCTGGGCGGCGGCCTGCTGCTGACCCACTTCTCCAGCATGGCCGCCATGACCTTGGTGGCGCCCGCCGGCAGCCCCCTGCACTTGCCCACTACCGACAACAGCCTGCAATTGGCCCTGACTGTGGCCTTCATTACGCTGTTGATCAGCGGCAGCAGCATCAGTGCCGCCCTGGCAGACCGTAAGCTGCAAAGCAAGGAACATGACCTGCGCCGGGTCAACGTGCTGCTCAGCCAACTGGACCAGGCGCGCGCATCCCTGCAACAGGCGGCTCACTACGATGCCCTGACCAACCTGGTCAATCGTCGCGGGTTCAACCAGGTATTCGCCGAGCGCCTGGCCGAACTTTCCGCCAATGAGCGCATGCTGGCGGTGATGTTCCTGGATATCGACCACTTCAAGCGCATCAATGACAGCTTGGGCCATGCGGCGGGCGATGAGTTGCTCAAAGTGATTGCCGGCCATATCAAGGCCGCCACCCGCAACCACGACGTGGTGGCGCGCTTCGGTGGCGACGAGTTCTGCATCGTCACCAGCCTCAACAGCCGTGACGAAGCACGCCACCTGGCGCAACGCATCATGCAGCGGATGAAGGACCCGATCGACCTGGGGGGGCGGCGCATGGTCATGACCACCAGCATCGGCATCAGCATCTTCCCCGATGACGGGCGCACCGCCGAAGAGCTGCTCAAACACGCCGACCTCGCGCTGTACCAGTCCAAAGGCTGCGGTCGCAACAGCCTGAACTTCTTCAATAACAGCCTGAAGACCCGCGCGACCCTGGAGTTGCAACTGGAGGAGGAGTTGCGGGTCGCCCTGCTCGAGGAGCGCGGCCTGTGCGTGCACTACCAGCCGATCTTCGACCTGCACAACGGCCAGGTGGCCAAGCTGGAAGCCCTGGTACGCTGGCAACACCCCCAACACGGCCTGCTGAGCCCGGATCGCTTCATCGGTATCGCCGAGACCAATGGCCTGATCGCCGACCTCGACTTGTGGGTGTTGCGCCGTGCCTGCCAGGACCTGGCCTCGCTCCATCGCCAAGGCCATGCTGAGCTCAAGGTCACGGTCAACTGTTCGGCCGTGACCCTGGGCCGGGAGGAACTGCCCAACGAAGTGGAAATGGCCTTGTTCGAGGCGGGCCTGGCCCCAAGGCACCTGGAGTTGGAGGTCACCGAGAATGCGCTGATGGGCGATATCCAGCGGGTCGTCAGCTTGCTCAAGCGGGTACGCGCACAGGGTGTTGCCTTGTCGATCGATGATTTCGGCACCGGGTACTCATCGCTGGCCTACCTCAAGCGCCTGCCTCTGGATGTGCTGAAGATCGATCGTTCGTTCATCCAGGAAGTGCCCGGCAGCCAGAAAGACCGCGAGATCGTCCAGGCCATCATCGTCATGGCCCATACCCTGCACCTGCAAGTGGTAACCGAAGGCGTCGAGACCCTCGAACAACACGCGTTCCTCGCCGCCCATGGTTGCGACTACCTGCAGGGCTACCTGCTCAGCCGCCCGGTGGCGCTGGCCGAGCTGCGCTCGACCCTCGACCGCCTCGAGCGCCAGGCCGTAGGCTTCAACCCTTGTTGCGATACAGTTCGACCAGGGTCGCTGGATCTTTTTGCAGATACCCCTGGCTACCATGCAAGCGCATCAGTTGCGCGGCAAGGCCACTGACCGGCGTCGCCGAACCCTGCTCGCGGGAAAACTTCACCGCAGTATCCAGATCCTTGAGCAAGGTGCGTACATGCCACTTGATCGGTTCGAAGCGGCTCTCGGCCATCTGCGGCGCCAGGATCTGCAATGGCTTGGAATCGGCGAAACCGCCGGCCAGGGCTTCGGCGATCAGTCGTGCATCCACGCCAGACTGCTCGGCCAGGGCCACCACCTCGGCAATCACCAACGCATTGCAGGCGACGATCATCTGGTTGCAGGCCTTGGTCACTTGGCCTGCGCCGACTGCACCCATATGGGTCACCCGCTGCCCGAGCGTCAGCAGCACCGGGCGAGCCCGCTCCAAGTCACCCGCCTCGCCACCGACCATGATCGCCAGGGTGCCCGCCTCGGCCCCAGGCGTGCCTCCGGAAACCGGGGCATCCAGCCAGGCCATGCCGCACAACGCCGCCAGTTCGGCCGCCATTTCGCGGGTAGCGGTTGGCTCCAGGCTGGAGAAGTCCACCAGCAACTGCCCCTGGCGCCCACCTTCGGCCACCCCTCCCTCACCGAACACCACTTCGCGTACCACCGACGTATCGGCCAGGCACAACAACACCATGTCAGTGTCGCGGCACAAGTCGGCGGGGGTTAAGGCCAGCCGTGCCCCGGCCGCTACCAGCCCGGCACATTTTTCCGGGCTGCGGTTCCATACCACCAAGGGGTAACCCGCCGCCAGCAAGCGCCGACACATCGGCAACCCCATCAGGCCGATCCCGGCAAACCCCAGCGTAGGCAATGCAGTACTCATGAGCGACTCCATAACAGATGAACAGGAAGCACGGAGGCCGATCATACATCGCTGCGCTGTCGCGCATGGCACACAGGGCGCAAGCGCAACGAGCCAGCTTCATTACGCATACCGTAAACTGTTACCGCAGTGCCGAATTCCCAGCGATTGTTACCAACGGCCACCTTGGCTGAACGTCGGCAAGCATTCGCCCCCACTGCGCTGTGCGTTTTTACGCACCAAAACGGCGCAGCGTCACTGGGTTTTCTTTTCTTGCATCACCACGAACGGCGAAACCACCACCGCCCAGATCTGCGGATCACGGCTCTGAAGGTCTAGCGCCTGCTCCGCGGATACCGGCGCAACAGTGCCATCATTACGCCACTTGGCGAAGATCTCGCTGCGATTCTCGGCCATTGCCTCGGCAACTGCGATGAGGTCCAGGCTCGGGTCCACCCAAATCAGGTCACCCTTTGCCCAGAAACGTTCCAGTGCCTTCCACTCGATGGTCGCCGTTTCGCCGAGCAATTTGGCATAGAGGGTGCTTGCTTGATCGGTCATGGGTTCTCCATAAAAAATTCGGCCACGAAAAAAGGCCGGCATTTTTGCAGAAAAACCCGGTTTCAAATATGTAATTTGATCGATTAACCCCGAAGTTGTGGGGCGGGGCCAAGGATGCAGGCAAAGTAATGGCGCTTTTCTGTATCTTTGTTTCGATCAGGCGACACCCTGGGAAACTGGCACTTTTCGCCCGCTTTTCAAGCGCTCGAAGGGCGCTCTACACTGTACCGGTACAGTTCCGGGACATGTTCCGGGGAAGGTGGGCTTGCGACATGGCGTAGCCGTGCCGGAGACCGCCCGATCTGTAGCCCTGGCCGCCAGGACTATAAGAATTACAACAGAATGAGTGGAGCACTATGATCAAGATTTCCAAGCTGTTCGCCGCAATGGTACTGGCCGGGGTTGCCAGCCATTCGTTTGCCGCCGATACCATCAAGATCGGTATCGCCGGGCCCAAGACCGGCCCGGTCACCCAGTATGGCGACATGCAGTTCGTTGGCGCCAAGCAGGCCATCAAGGACATCAACGCCAAGGGCGGCATCGACGGCAAGATGCTCGAAGCCAAGGAATACGACGACGCGTGCGACCCTAAACAGGCCGTGGCCGTCGCCAACAAAGTGGTCAACGATGGCGTCAAGTTCGTGGTCGGCCACCTGTGCTCCAGCTCCACCCAGCCTGCGTCCGACATCTACGAAGACGAAGGCGTGATCATGATCACCCCGGCCGCCACCAGCCCGGAAATCACCGCTCGTGGCTACAAGCTGGTGTTCCGCACCATCGGCCTGGACAGCGCCCAGGGCCCGGCCGCCGGCAATTACATCGCCGACCACGTCAAGCCGAAGGTCGTCGCGGTCCTGCACGACAAGCAGCAGTACGGCGAGGGCATCGCCACCGCGGTCAAGCAGACCCTGGAAGGCAAGAACGTCAAGGTCGCGGTCTTCGAAGGCCTGAACGCCGGTGACAAGGACTTCTCCTCGATCATCCAGAAGCTCAAGCAGAACAACGTCGACTTCGTCTACTACGGCGGCTACCACCCAGAGCTGGGCCTGATTCTGCGCCAAGCCCAGGAGAAAGGCCTGAAAGCCAAGTTCATGGGCCCGGAAGGCGTCGGCAACGACTCCATCTCGCAGATCGCCCAGAACGCCTCCGAAGGCCTGCTGGTCACCCTGCCCAAGTCCTTCGACGCCGACCCAGCGAACAAGGCCATCGTCGATGCCATCAAGGCCGACGGCAAGGACCCGAGCGGTCCATTCGTGTTCCCGGCCTACTCCGCGGTCCAGGTGATCGCTGACGGCATCAAGGCCGCTGGCACCAGCGACGACGCCGAGAAAGTGGCCGCGGAAATCCACAAGGGCACCTTCAAGACCCCGACCGGCGACCTGTCGTTCGATGACAAGGGCGACCTCAAAGACTTCAAGTTCGTGGTCTACGAATGGCACTTCGGCAAGCCGAAGACCGAAGTCTCCCCTCAGTAACTGCGTGACTAATAGCTGACCGAGAAGCCCACTGTGCGAGCAGTGGGCTTTGTTTTACGAGGTTCATGGGCCTGATCCCCGCGATCCGGGGGCGGGTTCACCTGAAAATCTTAAAACCGTCACCCGCGGTTTCCTGGCCGTACCCCCTGCCAGTGAAATGCAAATCAGGTTTTTAGGAGCGCTGTAATGCCTGAGATCTACCATTTCTTCCAACAACTGGTTAATGGATTGACCATCGGCAGCACCTATGCCTTGATCGCCATCGGCTACACCATGGTGTACGGCATCATCGGCATGATCAACTTCGCCCACGGCGAGGTGTACATGATCGGTTCCTACGTGGCCTTCATCGCCCTGGCGGGCCTGGCCATGATGGGTATCGATTCGCTGCCCCTGCTGATGACCGTGGCCTTCATCGCCACCATCGTCGTTACCAGTGCCTATGGCTACAGTATCGAACGGGTTGCCTACCGCCCCCTGCGTAACAGCAACCGCCTGATCCCGCTGATTTCCGCCATCGGCATGTCGATCTTCCTGCAGAACACCGTCCTGCTTTCGCAAGATTCCAAGGACAAGTCCATCCCCAACCTGATCCCCGGCTCCATCTCCTTCGGGCCAGGCGGTGCCGAGGAAGTCCTGGTGTCCTACATGCAGATCCTGGTGTTCGTGGTCACCTTGGTGGCCATGACCTGCCTCACCCTGTTCATCTCCCGTTCCCGCCTGGGCCGCGCCTGCCGTGCCTGCGCCGAGGACATCAAGATGGCCAACCTGCTGGGCATCAACACCAACAACATCATCGCCCTGACCTTCGTCATCGGTGCCGCACTGGCGGCGGTGGCGGCCGTGCTGCTGAGCATGCAGTACGGCGTGATCAACCCCAACGCCGGTTTCCTGGTGGGCCTGAAGGCCTTCACCGCGGCGGTCCTGGGCGGCATCGGCAGTATCCCGGGCGCCATGCTCGGTGGCCTGGTGCTGGGCGTGGCCGAAGCCTTCGGCGCCGACATCTTCGGCGACCAGTACAAAGACGTGGTGGCATTCGGGCTCTTGGTTCTTGTCCTGCTGTTCCGGCCGACCGGCATCCTGGGCCGTCCGGAGGTTGAAAAAGTATGAACAGAAATCTCAAACAGGCGCTGTTCAGCGTCGCCCTGGTCTGGGCCGTGGCGTTCCCGGTGCTTGGCCTGAAACTCAGCATCGACGGCATCAACCTGGTGGTACACAGCCAGGGGCCGTTCACCCTCTCGATCATCGCCATCTGCTCGGTGTTGATGTTCCTACGCGTGCTGTTCGACAAACAGTGGAGCGCAGCGATGCGCGGTCGCTCGGAGCGCAAGTTGATCCCCGCGTCGGTCACCAACTACCTGACCCTGCCCAAGACCCAGCGTTGGGTCATCATGGGCCTGATCGTGGTGGCACTGGTCTGGCCGTTCTTCGGTTCGCGGGGCGCGGTCGACATCGCCACGCTGATCCTCATCTACGTGTTGCTGGGCCTTGGCCTGAACATCGTGGTGGGGCTGGCGGGCCTGCTGGACCTGGGCTACGTCGGTTTCTACGCCGTCGGCGCCTACAGCTACGCCCTGCTGTCGCACTACTTCGGCCTGAGCTTCTGGATCTGCCTGCCGATCGCCGGCCTGATGGCCGCGACCTTCGGCTTCCTGCTCGGCTTCCCGGTGCTGCGCCTGCGGGGTGACTACCTGGCGATCGTGACCTTGGGCTTTGGCGAGATCATCCGCCTGTTCCTGCGTAACCTCACCGGCCTGACCGGTGGCCCCAACGGCATCAGCAACATCGAGAAGCCGACCTTCTTCGGCCTGACCTTCGAACGTCGCGCTGCCGAAGGGATGCAGACCTTCCACGAGTTCTTCGGCCTGCAGTACAACTCGATCAACAAGGTCATCTTCCTCTACCTGGTCGCCCTGTTGCTGGCGTTGCTGGCGCTGTTCGTGATCAACCGCCTGCTGCGCATGCCGATCGGCCGCGCCTGGGAAGCGCTGCGCGAGGACGAGATCGCCTGCCGTGCACTGGGCCTGAACCCGACCGTGATCAAGCTGTCGGCCTTCACCCTGGGTGCCTGCTTCGCCGGTTTCGCCGGCAGCTTCTTCGCTGCCCGCCAAGGGCTGGTGACACCAGAGTCGTTCACCTTCATCGAGTCGGCGATCATCCTCGCCATCGTCGTGCTCGGCGGCATGGGCTCTCAGCTGGGCGTGATCCTCGCGGCCATCGTGATGATCCTGCTGCCGGAGCTGATGCGTGAATTCAGCGAGTACCGCATGCTGATGTTCGGTGCGCTGATGGTATTGATGATGATCTGGCGTCCGCAGGGCCTGCTGCCCATGCAACGTCCCCATATGGAGCTGCGTCGATGAGCCGCGAAATTCTGCAAGTCAGCGGCCTGAGCATGCGCTTCGGCGGCTTGTTGGCGGTGAATGGCGTGGGCCTGACCGTCAAGGAAAAACAGGTGGTGGCATTGATCGGCCCCAACGGTGCCGGCAAGACCACCGTGTTCAACTGCCTGACCGGCTTCTACAAGCCCAGCGGCGGCACCATCCTGCTCGATGGCCAGCCGATCCAGGGCCTGGCCGGGCACCAGATCGCCCGTAAGGGCGTGGTGCGGACCTTCCAGAACGTGCGCCTGTTCAAGGAGATGACCGCGCTGGAGAACCTGCTGATCGCCCAGCACCGCCACCTGAACACCAACTTCTTCGCCGGCCTGTTCAAGACGCCGAGCTTCCGCCGCAGCGAGAAAGAGGCCATGGAGCGCGCGCAGTACTGGCTGGAGAAGGTCAACCTGACCGAGTTCGCCAACCGTACCGCCGGCACCCTGGCCTACGGCCAGCAGCGCCGCCTGGAAATCGCCCGCTGCATGATGACCCAGCCCCGGATCATCATGCTCGACGAGCCAGCCGCCGGCCTGAACCCCAAGGAGACCGAGGACCTCAAGGCCCTGATCGCCTATCTGCGCGAATCCCACAACGTGACCGTGCTGCTGATCGAGCACGACATGAAGCTGGTGATGAGCATTTCCGACCACATCGTGGTGATCAACCAGGGCACGCCCCTGGCCGACGGCACGCCGGAAGAGATTCGCGGCAACCCTGATGTGATCAAGGCCTACCTGGGGGAGGCGTAAATGCTGAAGTTCGAGAACGTTTCCACCTTCTACGGCAAGATCCAGGCGCTGCACAGCGTCAACGTGGAGATCAACCAGGGCGAGATCGTCACCCTGATCGGCGCCAACGGCGCCGGCAAGTCGACATTGCTGATGACCCTCTGCGGCTCGCCCCAGGCACACAGCGGCAGCATCAAGTACCTGGGTGAGGAACTGGTCGGCCAGCCCTCCTCGCACATCATGCGCAAGAGCATCGCGGTCGTGCCGGAAGGCCGCCGTGTGTTCGCCCGCCTGACCGTGGAGGAGAACCTGGCGATGGGCGGCTTCTTCACCAACAAGGGCGACTATCAGGAGCAGTTGGACAAGGTCCTGCAGCTGTTCCCTCGCCTGAAGGAGCGCTACGTGCAGCGTGGCGGCACCATGTCCGGCGGCGAGCAGCAGATGCTGGCCATCGGCCGGGCGCTGATGAGCAAGCCCAAGCTGTTGTTGCTGGACGAACCCTCCCTCGGCCTTGCGCCGATCATCATCCAGCAGATCTTCGACATCATCGAACAACTGCGCCGCGACGGCGTGACGGTGTTCCTGGTGGAGCAGAATGCCAATCAGGCGTTGAAGATCGCCGACCGTGCCTATGTACTGGAGAACGGCAAGGTGGTGATGCAGGGTACCGGCGAGGCACTGCTGGTCGACCCGAAAGTGCGCGACGCCTACCTAGGGGGGTGACCGGGAAAAGGGCCTTCGGGCTAATGCCAGTCATTTAAGCCTTTGCATTGGGGGCGGCTGCCCACCCCACCGCCGCCACGCCGGCCCCCCCTGGTCCGGCGGGCCCAACAACCCCCGCGCAGGACAGGTGGGAGCCGGCTTGCCGGCGATGCATTCGCCTTCGGGCCCTTTTTCTGCCTGCCGCTATATCACCTATGCTGGCCGAAAACTTGTGATCCCGGCAAAGCCTGAGTAACGTGGCCAGCTCCTTGGCAAAAGATCCCCCGGAGTCCACCCCATGCGCCTCACCCCTCCCCTGCTGCTCGCCACCCTGCTGCCGCTGTTCGCGGGCTGCCAGTTGCTGGCGGACAAGCCTGCCGACCCGAACATCGGCACCCTGCGCATGCAGGGCGAGCTGAGCGCCGGGGGTGGCAAGCTGCTGTTCAAGCCGTGCACCGAAGCCCGCCGTTTCGTGGTCAATGACGTCGGTGCCACAGGCCTGTTGCAGGAGGCCGCCAACCTGGCCGACGACGCAGGCGACAAACTTTTCGCGGACGTGCGTGGGCGCCTGGCCGGCAGCAGGCAGGCCGACAATGATGGCCGTCTCGACGTGCAACGCCTGTATCGTCTGGAACCCTCCACCCGCGCCTGCGAAGACCCCAACTTCAAGCAGCTGACCTTACGCGCCGATGGCCAGGAACCGTTCTGGTCGGTGAAGGCCAGCGGCAACGGCATGATTATAGAGCGCCCCGGCAAAGACCCACTGCCCCTGCCCTTCCTCGAAGAAGAAGTGCCCGGCGGCGGCCTGACCCTGAACAGCGAAGCCAACGGCCAGCACGTGGAGCTGTGGGTCGCGCCGCAACGCTGCGTCGACAGCATGAGCGGCGCCGTGCGCCACCTGCGCGCCGAGCTACGCATCGACGGCCAGACCCTGCAAGGCTGCGGCTATTACGGCGGTGCCCGCGACAACTGATCGCCTGGGTACTTTTATCCTCCAGTCGGGGCAGCTAACAGCTTATACTTGGCGGTTTGTGTAAAGCCGCCGGCCGCCCATGGCCGGGATACTGGACCCTGCCATGCTACGAATCACCGAACTGAAGCTGCCCCTGGATCACGCCGACGAAGCGCTGCGCGAGGCCATCGTGCAACGCCTGGGCATCACCGATGAGCAGCTGCTCGGCTTCACCCTGTTCAAGCGCAGCTACGACGCGCGCAAGAAGAACAGCGAACTGCTGTTCATCTATACCATCGACCTGGAAGCGAGCAACGAAGCCGAGCTGCTACGCAAGTTCGCCGATGATCGCAACATCGGCCCGGCCCCGGACGTGACCTACAAGTTCGTCGGCCAGGCCCCGGCCGACCTGCAGGAGCGCCCGATCGTGGTCGGCTTCGGCCCGTGCGGCATCTTCGCAGGCCTGTTGCTGGCGCAAATGGGCTTCAGGCCGATCATTCTCGAACGCGGCAAGGAAGTGCGCCAGCGCACCAAGGACACCTGGGGCCTGTGGCGCAAGAGCGTGCTCAACCCCGAGTCCAACGTGCAGTTCGGCGAAGGCGGCGCCGGGACGTTCTCCGACGGCAAGCTGTACAGCCAGATCAAGGACCCGAACCATCACGGGCGCAAGGTCCTGGAAGAATTCGTCAAGGCCGGTGCGCCAGAGGAAATCCTCTACATCAACAAGCCGCACATCGGTACCTTCCGCCTGACCGGCATGGTCGAGCAGATGCGCCAGGACATGATCGCCTTGGGCGCCGAAGTGCGCTTCCAGCAGAAGGTCACCGACCTGCTGGTCGAAGATGGCCAGCTGACCGGCGTGGTATTGGAGAGTGGTGAGCAACTGCACTCGCGCCACGTGGTCCTGGCCTTGGGTCACAGTGCCCGCGACACCTTCCGCATGCTGCATGCCAAGGGTGTGTATATGGAAGCCAAGCCGTTCTCGGTCGGTTTCCGCATCGAGCACCCTCAGACGCTGATCGACAAGGCGCGCCTGGGCAAGTACGCCGGCCACCCGAAACTGGGCGCTGCCGACTACAAGCTGGTGTACCACGCCAAGAACGGTCGGTCGGTATACAGCTTCTGCATGTGCCCGGGCGGCACCGTGGTAGCGGCCACCAGCGAGCCAGGCCGGGTCGTCACCAACGGCATGAGCCAGTATTCGCGGAACGAGCGCAACGCCAACTCCGGCATCGTCGTCGGCATCGACCCGGAGCGCGACTACCCGGGCGGCCCACTGGCTGGGATCGAGCTGCAGGAACGCCTGGAAGCCCATGCCTATGTCATGGGCGGCAGCAACTACCAGGCACCGGCACAACTGGTCGGCGATTTCGTCGCAGGGCGCGCCTCCACCGAACTGGGCAGCGTCGAGCCCTCCTACAAGCCAGGGATCACCCTGGGCGACCTGGCACCCAGCCTGCCGGACTTCGCCATCGAAGCCATCCGCGAGGCCCTGCCGGCGTTCGACCGCCAGATCAAAGGCTACAACCTGCACGACGCGGTGCTGACCGGCATCGAGACGCGCACCTCATCGCCGGTACGCATCACCCGTGGCGCGGACTACCAGAGCCTGAACCTCAAAGGCCTGTACCCGGCCGGTGAAGGGGCCGGTTATGCGGGTGGCATTCTGTCCGCCGGCGTCGATGGCATCCGCATCGCTGAAGCCGTGGCCCGTGACATGCTGGGGCTCGATGGCTGAGTACCTGGCCATCGAACATGCAACCCGCTCCTCATAGAACAACGCAAGACTATTTGGTTTTGCGGACCCTGTGGGAGCGGCGGTGCGGCGGTCCGACTTGTCCCGCGATCAGGCCCGACCCGATGTCACCGTCGCCAAGCAAGGGCTTCGCCCTTGATCGCGGGGCAAGCCCGTGCCTACAAAACTACACAAAAATCAGAAAATTCCCCTCATCACACTTCCCAAAGTTCTCTAGGCTTCGCGAATCGGGCCGTAAAACCCTATGACAAAAGCGCAGAGCATCTGGGTTTCAAAGCCGTCACGCTAGGGTTTATCTTTTTCAACACCAAACCTGCTCATGGAGACCCGTTTGGCCGTGCGTAACCTTATTTCCCGTTTCCTCCAACTGGAAGCCGCCGGAGGCCTGTTGCTGATCGCCGCTGCCGTACTTGCGTTGATCATCAACAACTCCCCGCTTGCCTACCTCTATGGCGGGCTGCTCGATGTGCCGGTCGCGGTCCAGGTCGGCACCCTGCAGATCGCCAAGCCACTGCTGTTGTGGATCAACGATGGCCTGATGGCGCTGTTCTTCCTGCTGATTGGTCTGGAGGTCAAGCGTGAGATCGTCGAAGGCCACCTGTCCAAGCCGTCGCAGGTGGTGCTGCCCGCCACCGCCGCTATCGGCGGCATGCTGGTGCCGGCGCTGATCTACTGGTACATCAACCGCGACAACCCTACCGCCATCGCTGGCTGGGCCATCCCCACCGCCACCGATATCGCCTTCGCCCTCGGCGTGCTGGCACTGCTCGGCAAGCGGGTGCCGGTGTCATTGAAGCTGTTCCTGATGACCCTGGCGATCATCGATGACCTGGGCGCCATCGTCATCATCGCCCTGTTCTACTCCGGCAGCCTGTCGAGCCTGTCGTTGATGCTGGCCGGGGCGTGCCTGCTGGCGCTGCTGGCCATGAACCGGCTCGGCGTGGTGAAGCTGGCGCCCTACCTGCTGGTGGGCCTTGTACTGTGGGTCTGCGTGCTCAAGAGCGGTGTGCATGCGACCCTGGCGGGTGTCGCCCTGGCGCTGTGTATTCCTCTGCGCACCCAGCATGCCGAGCCGTCGCCTCTGCTGCGCCTCGAACATGCCCTGCACCCCTGGGTCGCCTATGCCATCCTGCCCTTGTTCGCCTTCGCCAACGCCGGTGTATCCCTGGCTGGCATGACCGTGGACAGCTTCACCCACCCGGTGCCCATGGGCATCGCCATCGGCCTGCTGCTGGGCAAGACGGTCGGTGTGTTCGGCCTGACCTGGATCGCCATCAAGCTGCGCCTGGCGGCACTGCCCACTGGTGCGAATTGGGGGCAGGTGCTGGGCGTGGCCGTTCTGTGCGGCATCGGCTTCACCATGAGCCTGTTCGTCGGCTCCCTGGCCTTCGTGCCCGGCGCCAGCGACTTCGCCGGCATGGACCGCATGGGCATCCTCACCGGCTCGCTGTTCGCCGCGCTGATCGGTTATGGGATCACCGCGATGGCCAGTCGCAAGTTGCCAGGCAACTGATCGCCCGGGCAACAAAAAACCCCGACCGGCCTGGGCCGTGTCGGGGTTTTTTGTTGCCTGCGCCGATCAGTGGGTGACGCGGCTGGTGCCATCGACCGTCAGGATGCGTACACGCTCGCCGACGCGGAAGATCTCGTTCTGCTGCACTTGCTGCACATAGGCGCGCATGCTGCCGTCGTCTTCACGTACGGTGATCTCTACGCCTTGGGTGCGGGTCAGGCCTTCCTCGGCAGCGGAACCTGCCAGGCCGCCAGCAACAGCGCCGATCACCGCGGCAACGATGCTGCCGCGACCGCCACCGATGGCGCTACCGGCCACACCACCGACCACGGCACCTGCACCGCCGCCGATCGGGGTCTTGGTGCCCTCGATCTTCACAGGGCGCAGGGATTCGATGGTGCCCATGCGCACGGTCTGTACACGGCGGGCCTCGTCTCGGGAATAGCTGTCGCCGGACAGGTTCGACGCACAACCGCCGAGCAACAGCGACAGGGTGGTGAAGCTGGCCACCAGCAAAACGGATTTACGCATGGGAAAACTCTCCATAAGTCAGGTGTCCATTAGACCCCGTGCGTTGACGACTGTCACGACACATACGTTATAAAACTGTGTTTATTCAGCGTTGGTACAGCCTACGAAGGTTAAGGCGCCAGGCGCTCACGCAGCCACTGGCCGTCCAGCTTGCGGTAGTTCAGGCGGTCGTGCAGCCGGCTGGCGCGCCCTTGCCAGAACTCGATGCGCTCAGGCAGCAGGCGGTACCCGCCCCAATGCTCGGGGCAATGGGGTTGGCTATCGGAGAAACGCGCTTCGGTGGCCTTGACCAGCCCTTCGAGCTCCTCACGACCAGCGATGACCCGGCTCTGGGGCGAGGCCCAGGCCCCCAGGCGGCTGCCCAGCGGGCGTACCTGGTAGTAGTCGTCGGACTCCTTGGCCGTGACCTTTTCCACCCGCCCTTCGATCCGCACCTGGCGCTCCAGTGCCGGCCAGAAGAACGTCATGGCGGCAAAAGGGTTGGCCAGCAAATGCTGGCCCTTGGCGCTGTCGTAGTTGGTGAAGAAGGTGAAACCACGCTCGTCGAGCCCCTTGAGCAGCAGCACCCGGCAATGCGGGCGACCTTCGCCATCGACAGTGGCGAGCGTCATGGCATTGGCCTCCACTGGCGCCTGCTCGGTCTTCACCGCCTCGCCGAACCATTGGTGGAACAGGGCGAACGGCTCTCCCGGGGCCTGGTCTTCGGTCAGGCCATCGCGGGTGTAGTCGCGGCGCATATCGGCCAGGGACTGGGTCATGACAGCGTATCCTTAACGGTCAGTTGGTCTTGGCAGAAGCCACTTTCTTCTCGGTGGTGGCCTTCTTGGCTGCCGGTTTTGCCGTGGCCTTCTTCTTCGCAGTGGTCTTGGCCGGCGCCTTGGCCTTGGCGGTGGTTTTTTTCGCCGCAGGCTTGGCCGCAGCCTTCGCTGCTGGCTTGGCAGCAGGTGTCTTGTCCTGGACCGCGACCATCGAGGCCGGCGCAGGGGCCGGAGCAGCCTGCTGGTACTTGGCCAGCAGCGCAACCATGGTGTTCTGCGGGGTCAGCAACATTTCCACGCGGCGGTTAAGGGCGCGGCCTTCAGCGCTGTCGTTGGCGGCACGAGGCATGACCGAGCCCATGCCCTTGAGGGTCAGGCGGTCACGCTGCAGGCCGCTGAGACGGAAGATCGCCGACACCGAGGCGGCGCGCTCGAGGCTGAGCTTCTGGTTGGCAGCGGCGGCGCCGCTGGTGTCGGCATGGCCCAGCACCAACACGGCGGTCTTGGGGTCTGTTTCGACGGTCTTGGCCACGCGGGTGATCGGGCCCAGGGTCATCGGCAAAAGCATGTTCGGGCGGTCCGGGTTGTACGAACCATCCACCGGGATGGTCACCGCCAACACGTTGTCACGGCGTTCGAGCTCGAACTTGCTGCCCTTGATCGCTTCGCGCACCTTGGGCTCGTACTCGTCCAGCCAAGCCTGGGTGGCCTTCTGGTCGATCTTCGGCACCACCGGGCCCTTGGCCTGCTTATCGTCACCGCCGAATGGCCACCACCAGCGGCTGGAGCTCTCGGACTTGGCGTCGGCCTTGGCCACCTTCTCGGTCACGGCCTCCTTCACTTCCTGCTCGGCGACTTTGTCCGAGCCGAAGGGCCACCAGCTGAGGCCCGCGTCGCTCGACGCGTTCTGCGAGTGCTGGGCGCAACCGGTCGCGGCCAGGCACAGGGCGAGTGCTAAGGTTTTATGTGAAGACATCAGCGATACACCATGAATTAGAAAGAGATTTTGCCCACACACACCAGGCGTTGGCATTGAGGATAGTCAAAGGGTCCGGGCAATACCCGCATTACCCGATCAAAGGCAACTGGCAAGGACGCGCACCAGTTTCTGGGCCCGGGGGTCCATCAACACGTAGGGGCCAAGGGTATTGGTGACGAAACCGAAGGCCACGTCGTGCTCCGGGTCGGCGAACCCGACCGAACCACCGGCTCCCGGGTGACCAAAGGCACGCGGCCCCAGGCCGAAGGTGGCATTGGCCACGTCGGGCTGGTCGAGCATGCAGCCCAGGCCGAAGCGGGTCTGGGTCAACAGGGTGCGATCTTGGCCGAGGCTGTGTTCACGGGTCAGCTCATCGAGCAGCTCCGACTCCAAGAGGCTGCCGTCGAGCAGGCCGGCATAGAAGCCCGCCAGGCTACGGGCATTACCATGGCCATTGGCTGCCGGTTGCTGCATGCGCCGCCATTCGGGCTTGTTGGTGCTGGTGAGGATGGCCGGCGGGTTGGTGAACGCCCGGGTCGACAGGGCCTCGGGCTCGCGCAGGGTGACCTGCAGCAGACGCTGGGCGGCCGCGTCGCCGGGGTTACCCTTGCCACGGGCGATGTGCGCCACGCGGTGGAATTCTTCGTCGGCCAGGCCCACATGGAAGTCCAGGCCCAGGGGCCGGGCGGTACGCGCCACGATGGATTCGCCTGGGCCGCGCCCATCGACGCGGCGGATCAGCTCGCCGATCAGCCAGCCGTAGGTGATCGCGGCATAGCCATGCTCGGTACCGGGCACCCACCAGGGCGCCTCGGCCGCGAGGGCATCGACCATGGCCTGCCAGTCGTACAGCGCCTCGGCCGGCAGCAGCTCACGGATAGCCGGCAGGCCGGCACGGTGGCTGAGCAGTTGGCGCAGGGTCACGGCCTCTTTGCCGGCCTGGGCGAATTCAGGCCAGTAGCGGGCCACGGGGGCGTCCAGGGCCAGCTTGCCCTCGCCTACCAGTTGCAAGGCCGTCACGGCGGTGAAGGTCTTGGTGCAGGAGAACAGGTTGGCAATGGTGTCGCTGTGCCAGGCTTCCCGTCCGTCCTTGTCGGCGCTACCGGCCCACAAGTCGACCACGGTTTCGCCGCCGACCTGGATGCACAACGCCGCCCCCCGTTCCTGGGCATCTTCGAACAACGCGGCGAAGGCCTCGCGCACCGCCTCGAACTTCAGCTCATAGTGACCCTGGATCTGCACCCGACCGCTCTCCGTACGACTTTTCTCAACAAAGTCGTGCATTGTTCCAGTAGTTGGCCGATTTGCAAACTGAATGTGGCCGGATGGTCGTGCTTGATGGCAGACCAGTGCCTGCCCTCATTGCAGGGCAAGCCCCTCCTACAAGGGGCTGCGCCGTGTTCATCGTTGCGCCGGCTGCTCCAGTGCCTTGCGCAACTGATCCATGGCCTGCAGGTTGCTCTTGCGCACCGCTTCCACGAACCCGGCATAGGGCACATCGGTGATGGCCACCAGGCCAAGGTGCCCGTTCTCGCCGTCCAGCAGGCGGCCGGTGGCCGGCTGATCGAGGTACTGGAACCAGTGCGCCCCGACGATCATCGGCTGGGCCAGGGCCGCCTTGAGGAAATTGCCGTAGGCAGGCCCACGGTCCTCTTCGCGGGCGACTTCCAGCGGCCCTGGCCAGAACGGCCCACGGTCACGGGAACCGAACTGGAACTCCGACACCAGCACCGGCTTGTCCAGCTCGGCCAGGCGGGCGAAGTCGTAGCCATCTTCAGGCTTGAGGGTATAGAAGTTGAAGCTCAGCACGTCGCAGAACTCGGCGCAGGCCTTGACCGCCTCCGGTGTGCTGACCGCGTAACGGCCACCCAACAGCAGGTGGTTGGGGGCGTGCCATTTCAAGGCATCGGAAATGGTCTTGAAGTAGGTCTGGGCGAATACCTGCTGGAAATGCTGGTAGTCACGCTCGATTTCAGGGTGCTCGGGGCTGGGCAATGGCGCTTCGAAGCCCGGGTCCTCCATCAGCTCCCATGCCTGCAGGTCGATCCCCCAGGCCTTGGACAGCCCTTGCTGGTTGCGGTACTTGTCGCGCAACTGCTTGAGGAAGGCGCGTTTGGCAGGTACGTCGGTGGTCAGGCGCAGGGTGCCGTAGGCCAGGCCGTAGCGGGCCTTGGGGTCATCACCGGGCGCGGCCCAGGCCAATTCGTTGTCGGCGAAGTAGCCGATCAGCCAGGGGTCGTCACGGTGGTCACGGGCGGCGATGGCCACGGCGCGCTCGGTGGCCATGGCGAAACGCGGATCGAACGGGTCGGGCATGCGTCCCCACCAATCCATACCGGTGCTGATGCTGGTGTAGTCGCCGACGATCGACAGCGGCAAAGTGTAGGGCACCCGCCGGGCCTGCCCCAGGGCCGGATCGCTCCAGTTGCCCAGGGTATTGAAACCCCACGCCTGCAGGCGGTCCAGGGCGTGCCCCTGCCACCGGGCTGCATCCAGCGCCGCTGGCGGGCAGGCGGGCGCTGGCTGGCCCTGGGGGCTTGCCGGGCACGGCTGGCCGTAGGTGCGCTGCAGGTTCGCGGCATAGAAGTCGAACCAGCGGCCCTGCTTGAAGTTGCGCCCCTGGGACGAAGCATTGCCATCGTCGTTGTTGCCCTGGCCGTAGAAGGCAGCCAGCGGCTCGCCCTCGCCCGGTAAGGCCTTGAACATGCCCTCGCGGCCTTGCACATAGGTTCGCCCACCGTCGGCGGCCACGGCATTGACACCCAGCGAATAGAAAGGATGGCCATCCGGGGTGACCAGGTACCAGCGACCGTCGCGCTTCTCGGTGCGGAAGAAGCCCTTGGCTTCGAATGCAGGCCCGGCCAGCAGGCCGCCATAGGCATCCAGCTTGAATTTGCCACGCTCGGCGAGCCAGCCCTTGAGCTGTTGTTGCTCACGGCTGTCGGCAGCCTTGAGCTGTTCGTCGCGGGTGATTTTTTCCGGCCAGCGCCCTCGCGTCGACTGGCCATAGGCATCGAGCAAGCCTTCGTAGGCGGCCTTGAACGCCTGGTCGTCATCCTGGATGCCGACCTTCTCGATGAGCAGGCTCTGGGCGACCTTGGGGTCGGGAATGCTCAGGCTGACGGCAACCACCTGCTTGAGGTCGATGTCCCCGGCGCTGCTGGCCAGCAACAGGCGCTGCCCTTCGTATACCCATGGCATGGGCGGCCCTGCGCGCATGCCATGGCTCAACGGCGAGCGCGCCTGCAGCGGCACCATCACCGTCTGCGCAGGCCCCGCGGGCAGGTCGACCCGGCTGGTCAGGGTGCGCCCGTCGCTGCTCTGTACCGTGACATCCACCGTCAAGGCCCAGTCCATGGCGCTTTGCAGGCGCAAGGTCAGTGCTTGGCCAGCAGACCAGTCCCAGGCGCCACTTTGCGGGCTCAGGCGCAGGGTCGGCCGTTGCACGGGGTCGAACACCACGCGCCGCAGCACCTCGCCCTCGGCGGTCTGCTCGGCGTTGTACTGCGGCATACGGGCATCGACGGTGGTCACGTTGACCACGGAGGCCGGGCGCACGAAGCTGAACAACGTCTGCTGCCCAGCCAGCAAGGGCGGGCTGAGCAACAGGGCAAACACGGCAGGCAGGGTACGGCGGATCATAGGGTTGCAGCTCTCCTTCAGGGCACTGGGGCCCGCGACAGGTCATAGACAACGGGGGCGGAGCTTCGTGCTCCGCCCGTCAGGAAATCTCTCGCCGGAACGGCGGCAGCGCATTGAGGATAGCCTTGCCGTAGCGCTGGGTGACCAGGCGGCGGTCAAGCAAAGTGATGACGCCACGGTCCTGCTCGGTCCGCAGCAAACGGCCGCAAGCCTGGATCAGACGCAGCGAGGCGTCGGGCACGGCGATCTCCATGAACGGATTGCCACCACGGGCCTCGATCCACTCGGCCAGTGCTGCTTCGACCGGGTCGTCCGGCACGGCGAAGGGGATCTTGGCGATCACCACGTGCTCGCAATACGCGCCTGGGAGGTCGACCCCTTCGGCGAAGCTGGCCAGGCCGAACAGCACGCTGTGCTGGCCATCGTCCACCCGCGCCTTGTGCTTGTTCAGGGTTTCCTGCTTGGACAGGTTGCCCTGGATCAGTACCAGCTTGCGCCAGTCCCGGTCCAGGCCGTCGAAGACGTCCTGCATCTGCTTGCGCGAAGAGAACAGTACCAACGCACCGCGGGCCTCCTCGAGCATCTTCGGCAGTTCACGGATGATCGCCGCGGTGTGGCCCGGTACATCCCGTGGGTCGGCCCCCAGGTCAGGGACCCGCAGCAGCCCGGCGTCGCCATGAACAAAGGGGCTGGGCACTACACAGGTGACCGCGTCGCGGGGCAGCCCCGAACGCATGCGGAACCGGTCGAACTTGCCCAGTGCGGTCAGGGTCGCAGATGTCACCAGGGCGCCATGGGCCACGTTCCACAGGCTGCGCCGGAGCATCTCGGCCGCCAGGATGGGGCTGGCATTGACTTCGATATCGAACAGCGCACCGCTCTCGGCCAGGGTGAGCCAGCGGGCCATGGGCGGGCTGTCTTCCGGGTCTTCGGCGGTGAAGGCAGTCCACAGTTCCCAGTTGCCTTGGGCACGGGTCACCAGGCTGCCGAACAGCGGATACCATTCTTCGGCCTGGTGGCTGGCGATACCGATGTTGACCTCGCCATCCATGCCTTCCTTGAGCAGATCGGCCAAACGGGTGAACAGGTCGTTGAGACGGGCGAAGCCTTTCTTCAACTCGATGCCGACCTCGCGGATCTGCTCCGGCACCACGCCACCTTCGAAGCGGTAGCGAGGGCGCTCGCGGCCCTCCATGTCCTCGCCGGGGCGGAAGTCCGCCACCTGCTCGCACAGGGTGAACATGAACTGCTGCTGGGTGCGTACCTCCCGCGCCAGCTCTGGCACCTGTTCGATCAGCTTGCCCAGGTCGCCGGGCAACGGGTGCTGGGCCAGCAGCTTGGTCAGGTTCTTGGCCGTCTGCTCCAGCCAGTCGGCGGTGGAGCGCAGGCGCGAATAATGGGCGAAATGGCCGATGGCCTTGTCGGGCAAGTGGTGGCCTTCGTCGAAGACGTACATAGTGTCGCGCGGGTCGGGCAACACAGCCCCACCGCCCAGCGCCAGGTCGGCCAGAACCATGTCGTGGTTGGTGACGATGACGTCGACCTTGCCCATGCCCTCGCGGGCCTTGTAGAACACGCACTGCTGGAAGTTCGGGCAATGCCGGCCGGTGCATTGGCTGTGGTCAGTGGTCAGGCGAGCCCAGTCCTGGTCTTCCAGCGCCTCGGGCCAGCTGTCACGGTCGCCGTCCCAGCGGTTGCCGGCGAGCTTTTCGATCATGCTGTTGAACAGCTTCTGGCTCTTTTCATCGACTTCGATGCGAAAGCCCTCTTCCTCGAAGAGCTGGGCGGTGGCCGACTGAGCGTGGCCTTCCTGCAGCAGGATGTCGAGCTTGGACAGGCACAGGTAGCGTCCGCGGCCCTTGGCCAGGGCGAAGCTGAAGTTCAGGCCGCTGCTGCGCATGAGGTCGGGCAGGTCCTTGAAGACGATCTGCTCCTGCAGGGCGACGGTGGCGGTAGCGATCACCAGGCGCTTGCCGGCTGCCTTGGCGGCCGGGATCGCAGCCAGGCTGTAGGCGACCGTCTTGCCGGTACCGGTACCGGCTTCCACCGCGACCACGGCGGGCTCACCGGCACGGCGCCCTTCGTCGTCACAGGCGATGTCGCCGAGGACCTTGGCCACTTCGGCGATCATCAGGCGCTGGCCGTAGCGGGGCTTGAGGCTCTTGGCTTCGAGAAAACGCGAATAGGCGCCCTGGATGGTGGCTTTGAGTTCGTTGCTGATCATGGTCTGCAGGCGCCCGAAGGGCTGGATGAATTTTCAG
The DNA here is from genome assembly GCF_048068175.1 of Pseudomonas sp. NY15356. Taxonomy (NCBI): domain Bacteria; kingdom Pseudomonadati; phylum Pseudomonadota; class Gammaproteobacteria; order Pseudomonadales; family Pseudomonadaceae; genus Pseudomonas; species Pseudomonas sp. NY15356. The sequence continues at coordinate 30,848 of NZ_JBLUPW010000032.1, forward strand.
TGTTTCGCATGGGCCGGCTATCATACCCCGCTATCGACCTTTATGCCCCATGGAGAACCATATGCTTGCCTTTGCCCTGCCCTACACACTGCACGTCCTGGCAGCCCTGGTCTGGGTCGGCGGCATGTTCTTCGCCTGGCTGGTGCTGCGTCCGGCAACGGTTGCAGCGCTGGAAGGGCCGGCACGGCTGAAGCTGTGGGTGGAAGTTTTCCGACGCTTCTTCGGATGGGTCTGGCTGGCAGTGGCGGTCCTGGCGATCAGTGGTATCGGGATGTTGCACATGCGGTTCAACGGCTTCGAGACGGCGCCCCGCTATATCCAGGTGATGATCGGCGGGGCGATCGTCATGTTTGCGTTGTTCATGCGGGTCCAGACGCTCTTGCTGCCGGAACTGCGGGCGGCGGTGCAGGCCCAGGACTGGGCAGCGGGGGCGTCGGTGCTGGGGCGGATTCGACGGATGGTCGGGATCAACCTGTTGGTGGGGATGCTGGTCGTGGCAGTGGCGAGTTCGCGGGTTCTGGTTTGAGGGAGTCGGCAGGGTCATGTTGATGGAATGACTGCCCAGGCCCTATCGCGGGACAAGCCCGCGATTGCGCCCCAAGGGCCCACACCTGCTTACAACCGCTGCAGAATCAGCTCCCCGGCAGCCCCAGCCAACCCCGGCTGCCCAGCGACGCCAGGCCGACCATCGGCCCCCGCCTCGGTGCGGTAGACCAGGCACCCTTTGCTGCTGCCGCCCAACCCTGCCTTGCCGGCAGCCCCTGGTTTACCGGGCGCGCCACCCTCCAGGCGAACCTCGATACGTGCCTGTGGGAAGCCTGCCGGCACGGCCAGGAGGATCCGACCGCCCGAGGCACCGTCGTGCCCGTCGCCCCCGTCGTCGCCATCCGCACCACGGCCCGCCTGGCCCCAAGTGCAACCACCGGCTTTGCCGTTGGCGCCATCGAGCCCGGCATAGCCCGGCGCCCCTGCCCCGCCTCGGGCGTCGATGGACAACCGCTCGGCCTGCAAGCCGTTCAGGCGCAGGTCCAGGTCACGCCCCGGCCGGGCGGCCCGTTCATAGGTACCCGGCGCTCCGGTGGCAGTGATTTCGCTTCCTTGCCCCAGCACGGCGGCGCCGGTCTCGATCCGCAAGGGCTTCTCGGCAGGGGTGACGGCGATCCGCGCATCGCGCCCCAGCACCAAGTGGTCGACTTTCAATTCGCTCAGTGTCGCCGGCAACAACAAGGTCGCCGAGTCCGCCACCTGCAGGCGCTCCAGGTGCACGCTGCCCGTCTTGTTCGGCAGGCGCAGCACCGAGTGGGCGGCAACGTCCAGGCTCTGGGCCTGGGCCAGGGGGCTGGCCAGCGCCAGCCAAAGCATCAACTTACGCATGGCGGGGCGCCTCCAGGGGCTTGGGAATGGACATCACATGGAAAATGCCGGTCAGCAGGATCTGCAGGCGATCGAACCAGCGATGGCTGCGCCCGCGCAGGCTGCCGTTGAAAAACAATACCTCCAGGCAATGCAGCCCCAGCAGGACGATGCCCGCAGCGTTGATCAGCAAATTGAACGGCAGTGGCTGGGGCATGAACAGATTCACCAGCACCACCCACCAGAACACCACCGTCAGGGCCTTGCCCAGGCCCAGGATGAATTTCATGCCCCCGCCCCCTGTCTTGTTGTTATGGCTGCGGCCCGTTCGGGCAGGCCGCTGGCCAACAGTAAACTCCTGCCAGGATAGGCGCCAGAGGTGTCAGTTCAGGTGCAGCTCCACCCGCCGGTTGCGCGCCTGGCCTTCGTCGGTGTCGTTGTCGGCCACCGGCTCCGCCTCACCGCGCCCCTGGCTGGTCACCTTGGCCGGCGCCAGACCCTGACTGATCAGGTATTCGGCAACGCTGCTGGCACGGCGTTCGGACAGCGCCTGGTTGTAGCTGTCCGAGCCGGTGCTGTCGGTGTGGCCGATGACCTTGACGCTGATCACCGTCGGGTCGTTGAGCTTGGGCAGCAGGCTTTGCAGACGCTGCTGGGCGCCAGCAGTCAGCTCGGCGGAGTCGAAGGCGAACAGGACCTGCCCCTGGTCGTCGAGGGTGATCACCTCAGGCGCCGGCGCTGGTGCCTCGGCCTTGGCGGGCGGGTACTGCGGCAATGGGCAACCCATATGGTCGACCCGGGTATCGGCCGGCGTGTCCGGGCAGCGGTCGCGGCGGTCGAACACACCATCACCATCCTCGTCGCCGTCTTGGGCATAGCAGATCAAGCCACCGGCGATCGCACCGGCAGCGCCGGCTCCAGCCGCCCAGGCGGAACTCTCGATGGCGCCCAGGCCACCGCCGACCAACCCGCCCAGCAGGCTGCACAGCGGCCATGTTCGTTGATTGAGGGGCGCGCTGCCATCGCTGTGGGTGGCACACCCGCCCAGCAAGCTCGTGGCCACCAGCAGCGGCAATGCCGCCTTCGACATGACACCCATGATGAATGCTCCTGTGTCACCGGCCGCGGCCGGTCACTCGAATTGGGAGCGCCCATGCCACTGCTCAAGGCATGGGCGCAGGCCGTCAGCGCTGGATCTTGATCTCGGTACGACGGTTCATGGCACGGCCATCGGCGGTCGCGTTGTCGGCCACCGGCTGGGTCTCGCCAGCACCTACCACCGAGACGAAGCTGCTGCGCGGTACGCCGCTTTCGACCAGGTAGTCGGTCACCGAGTGGGCACGGCGCTCGGACAGTTTCTGGTTGTAGCTGTCGGAGCCGACACTGTCGGTATGCCCGGTCACAGTCAGGCGGGCGCTCGGCGCTTCCTGTTTCAGGCGCGTGGCGATGGTGTTCAAGCGCTCCTTGTCGGCTGCGGTCAGACGTGCGGAGTCGAATTCGAAGTGCACGTCACGGATGACGATGACTTCTTCCTTCTGCACCACCGCTTCCTCGACCACCGGGGCCGGCTCCGGCGGGCAGCCATTGGCATCGACCTGCACCCCGGGCGGGGTACCCGGGCACTTGTCGCGGCTGTCCGGCACGCCGTCGCCATCCTCGTCGCCATCGCCATGGGCCCAGCAGTAGCCCGCCGCCAGGCCACCGCCCAGCAACGCGCCCCACCCAGCCCAGCTGGAGCTCTCGATGGCGCCCAGGGCAGCGCCGCCCACACCCCCGACGGCAGCACACTTCGGCCAGTCGGTTTTTTGCAAACCTGCACATCCAGTCAACACACTGGTGAGCAGGACCAGGGGTATCGCTGTGCGTACTATGCTCATCTTGTTGCTTCTCCTAGGGGGAATCGGCATAAGACCGATCCTTCGGAGTAAAGACCGCGCATTCCCTCTCTGCCAGCAATAAGCCATGCCTCTTTGCCGACCGCACCGGGCCCGCTAGTCTAGGGCCCACCTGAACGAGGATTGGCAATGACCGACGGTTTCTCCCAGCGCACCCCGCAGCAGGCTCTCGCCGCCCTGCTCGAGCGCTTCACGCCCCAGCGCCTGTTGCTGGTGGGCACGCGTTTCCCGGCCCTGGAGGCATTTGCCCAGGCCCACCCCGAGGTGCACATCGAAACGGCCGCGCCAGGTCCGCTGCCGCCCCAGGCCGCCGCCCAGCGTTTCGACCTCGCGGTGCTGGTGGACTGCCTCGAACACCTGCCCAAGCGCACCGGCCTGGAGTTGCTCGGCGGCATCCGCAACCTCAATGCCAGCCGGGTCGCCGTGCTGGCGGACCTGCAGGCCTGCGGCTGGCACGACACCGACTTCTTCGCCCTGGCGTTGTCGGCCAGCGAGAAATTCCGCCGCGACGACCAGGTGCTGAGCCTGTTCACCTATGATCTACATGACTACAAGCAGGTCCCGGACTGGCTCAACGCCAAGTTCTGGGCCAACCCTGAAAACTTCGGCAAGTATTGGTGGTGATGCAATGAGTGTCTCGGTCTGCCCTTGCGGCAGCGGCAACCTGCTCGACGCGTGCTGTGGGCGTTATCACGCCGGCACGCCGGCCCCCGACGCCCAGACGCTGATGCGCTCGCGCTACAGCGCCTATGTGCTGGGCCTGGTGGACTACCTGGTAGCAACCACCCTGCCCGCCCAGCAGGCGGGCCTGGATCGCGCGGCCATTGCTGCGTGGAGCGCCCAGAGTACCTGGCTGGGCCTGGAGGTCGAGCACGCCGAGGTGCTCGGCGGCCAGCCCGAGCATGCCTTCGTCAGCTTCACCGCCCGTTGGCACGACCAGCAAGGCGACCACCAGCACCATGAACGCTCCGCCTTCGTCCAGCACGACGGCCGCTGGTACTTCATCGATCCGACCGTAGGCCTGAAGGCCGGCCGCAACGACCCCTGCCCCTGCGCCAGCGGGCAGAAATTCAAGAAATGCTGCGCCAGTTACATCGGTAGCTGACCATGATCCCCTCGGCCCGCCTGCTCCTCCTCACCCTTTCATTGGCACTGCTGGCGGGCTGTGCCGGCTGGGGCGGCGACAGCTGGCGCCAACCGCAGATCCAGCTGGTCAAGGTCGAGACCGTCAAGGCCCGCCTGCACCAGCAGGAGTTCGTGCTCCACCTGCGGGTGGACAACCCCAACGACAGCCGCCTGTTCATTCGCAACCTCGCCTACTCGGTGAAACTCAACGAACTGCTCCTGGCCCAGGACGAGGCCAGCCTCTGGCGCAGTGTCGGCGGCCATGCCACGCGCACCTTCAAGATCACCGCGCGGACCAACCTGTGGCAGCACCTCAAGCCGCTGGCCAAGCTGCTCAAGAGCGAACAACCCCTGCATTATCGCCTGCAGGGTGAACTGAACACCGGGCTGATCGTCCACCGGGACCTGCACTTGTCGCGCAGTGGTGAGATAATCCCCGGCGATCTTCAACCGGAGTAACCCCGCAATGACCCAGCAACCCCATGTCCATGGCCCCGACTGCAACCACGGTCACGACCACCATGACCACGACCACGGCCATGTGCACGGCCCGCACTGCAACCACGGCCACCAGGAGCCGGTGCGCAACGCCCTGAAGGACGTCGGCCGCAACGACCCGTGCCCGTGCGGCAGCCAGAAGAAATTCAAGAAGTGCCACGGGGCCTGACGCCAGCAGACATGTCCTGCGGGCCGCTTCGCGGCCATCGCGGGACAAGCCCGCTCCTACACCGTCCAGGCGTTGCAGGCGTGTGGGGGAGCAGGCCGGCCCGGCGATAGCCATAGCACCTGTTCCTGCAGACTTCGGCCACTGGGCTGCCCCCCGAAAAATAAAGGCTCCAGGCACCTTGCATGGCGACTGCGCGCTCACTAACGTAGCGCCTTTGAACCCCCGCCACGCCTAGCAGGAGCCTCGTCATGGCCGCCGCCGCCCTTCCTCCCTTCCGCCCTCGGTTCGGTACTGCCGCCGCGTTGTTCGGCATGCTCGGCCTTGCCGGCTGCCAGACGGGCGGCTACCAGGACAGCGTTCCTCCGACCACGGGCGTGCAACCGCTCAAGGGCCTGGCGCAGAACGTCTCGGTGCGCCGCAACGCCATGGGGGCGCCCCTGATCGAAAGCAGCAGCTTCCATGATGCGCTGTTCAGCCTGGGCTATATCCATGCCGGTGACCGTATCGAACAGATGGTCGCCATGCGTCTGCTCGCGCAGGGCCGCCTGGCCGAGCTGGCAGGCCCCGAGGCGCTGGATGTCGACCGGCTGATGCGCGCCGCCAACCTCAAGCAAAGCGCCGGGCAGCTGTATGCCGATGCCTCGCCGCGCCTGAAGCGCTTCTTCGAGGTCTACGCCCGTGGGGTCAATGCCTACCTGTTCCGCTACCGCGACCGGCTGCCGGCACAGCTCGCCCGCAGCGGCTACCGCCCGGAGTACTGGAAGCCCGAGGACTCGGCACTGGTGTTCAGCCTCTATGCCTTCAGCCAATCGGTGAACCTCCAGGAAGAGCTCGCCGCCCTGGCCCTGGCGCAAAAGGTCGGCACCGACAAGCTGGCCTGGCTGCTGCCGGGCGCGCCGGACGAACCGCTGGCCGAAGCCGAGCTGGACAAACTCAAGGGCCTGAACCTGGCGAGCCAGCTGCCGGGCCTGGATGCCCTGGCCAGTGCAAGCCAGAAACTCGCCGACCTGGGCCTGCTCGGCACCCCGGGCTCGGCCAACCTGGCCCTGGGCCCACAGCGCAGTCGCAGCGGCAAGAGCCTGTTGGCCAGCGACAGTCGCGCCAACTGGGCCCTGGCCCCCGTGCAGATCCATACCAGCAAGTACCAGGTCGCCGGCCTGTCGCTGCCAGGCCTGCCCATCGTACTGGCCGGCTACAACGGCAAACTGGCCTGGAGCAGCAGCGCGGTCATGGCCGACAACCAGGACCTGTACCTGGAACAACTGCGCCGCCAAGGCAACCAGCTGAGCTACCTGGCCGATGGCAAGTGGCAGCCGGCACGGGCTCGCAGCGAGACCTTCTTCATACGTGGCCAGCGCCCGCAGCGCGAAGTGATGTACGACACTCGCCACGGCACCCTGCTCAACCAGCCGGCCAACGCCGGCCTGGGCCTTGCCCTGAACTTGCCTCAGCTCAAGGGTGACGCCAGCCTGGATGCCTTGTTCAACTTGACCCGCGCGCCATCGGTGGAGCGCGCCTTCGACATCACCCGCGAAGTCGGTGCCGCGGCGCTGAACTTCGTCTTCGCCGAACCCCAGCACATCGGCTGGCAAGTCAGCGGTCGCTACCCCAACCGCCGTGAAGGCCAGGGCCTGCTGCCCTCGCCAGGCTGGGACGGGCGCTACGACTGGGACGGCTTTGCCGACCCGATGCTCCACCCTTACGACCAGGACCCTACCGCCGGCTGGATCGGCCACGCCAACCAGCGCAGCCTGCCCCGTGGCTACGGCATGCAGTTGTCCAACACCTGGTACTACCCCGAGCGCGCCGAGCGCCTGGCCCAGCTGGCGGGCAACGGTCGTCATGACAGCCGCAGCCTGATGGCCTTGCAAAACGACCAGGTCACCCTGCTGGCGGACAAGCTTAAGCAAATGTTCGACGCGCCGGGCATGGCCCAGTCCCTGGCCCAGGCCATCGATGCGCTGCCCGCCGCCCAGCGTACCCAGGCTCGCGAGGCCTTGGCGACGCTCAAGGCATTCGATGGCCGCCTGAGCCCGGTCTCGGCCGATGCCGCGCTGTACCAACTGTTCCTCCAGGCCGTAGCGCGCCAGACCTTCCTCGACGAACTCGGCCCGGAATCCAGCCCGGCCTGGCAGGCGTTCGTCGGCAATGCGCGCCTGTCCTACTCGGCCCAGGCCGACCATCTGCTCGGGCGCGAAGACAGCCCGTTCTGGGATGATCGCAGCACGGCGCAAACAGAAGACAAGCCCACCATCCTCGCCCGCAGCCTGGCGGCAGCGATGGAAGCCGGCAACACGCAACTGGGGCCCGACCGTCGCGCCTGGCAATGGGGCCGGTTGCACCAGTACCGCTGGCCGGCACCGGCCTACCATGGGCTGGGCGATGCCATCAGCCGGGGGCCCATGGCTGCAGGCGGCGACTTCAGCACCCTGGCCCTGACGCCCTATGCCTGGGGCAGCAGCTTCGACACCAGCCTGCCGGCCTCGGCACGCATGATCGTCGACTTCGGCCAGGCCGAACCGCTGCAGGTGCTGACCAGCAATGGCCAGTCCGGTAACCCGGTCAGCCGCCATTTCAGCGACGGCCTGGACGCCTGGTTCAAGGGCCGCTTCATGAACCTGCCCCTGCAACAGCAGAACTTCTCCCGCGCCTATGGCAGCCAACGCCTCACCTTGGTGCCTGGCCGCTGAAGCCACTCTTCCCCGATCGCAGACGCGTACGGGCAGCCCAGCTGGGCTGCCCGTATTCTTTCGAACTTCCCACACCGCCTCGCGCTCTGAGCTAGCAAGCCCTCAGCCAGCCGACGCGCCCCATGGACCTTGTCATCGCCCGCCCCGAAGGCCTGTACTGCCCGCCCGGTGACTTCTACATCGACCCCTGGCAGCCGGTGGACCGAGCCGTCATCACCCACGGCCACGGCGACCACGCCCGCCCGGGCAATCGCCGCTACCTGGCTGCCGAGCCCAGCGCCGGCATCCTGCACAGCCGCCTAGGGAACATCGACCTGCAGACCCTGCCCTATGGCGAGCGGCTCGAGCACAATGGCGTGACCTTGAGCTTCCACCCAGCCGGCCATGTGCTGGGCTCGGCCCAGGTACGCTTGGAATACCAGGGGGAAGTCTGGGTCGCGTCGGGCGACTACAAGGTCGAGCCCGATGGCACCTGCGCCCCGTTCGAGCCAGTGCGCTGCCATACATTCATCAGCGAGTCGACGTTCGGCTTGCCGATCTACCGCTGGCCACCCCAGGCCGAGGTGTTCGCACAGATCAACGCCTGGTGGAGGGCCAATCGCGACCAGGGCAAAGCCAGCGTGCTGCTGTGCTACGCCTTCGGCAAGGCCCAGCGCATCCTTCACGGCCTGGATGCCGGCATTGGCCCGATCCTCGTGCATGGCGCCATGGAGCCGCTGAACCGGGTCTATCGCGAGGCCGGCATACGCCTGCCGGATACCCACTACGCCGGGGACATTCCACGTAACGACCCACGCTTGCGCCAGGCCCTGGTCCTGGCCCCGCCCTCGGCCGCCGGCAGCAGCTGGATGAAACGCTTCGGCGACTACAGCGACGGCTTCGCCAGCGGCTGGATGCGCATGCGTGGCACCCGGCGCCGGCGCGGGGTGGACCGAGGCTTCGTGCTCTCCGACCATGCCGACTGGCCAGGACTGCTGTGGGCGATCGAGCAAACCGGCGCCGAGCGGGTCATGGTCACCCATGGCTCGGTCAATACCCTGGTGCGCTACCTCGGTGAGCAAGGCCTGGACGCACGGGCCTTCGTGACCGAATACGGCGACGAAGACGATCCGATCGGCGAGGCGGCACCATGAAGGCCTTCGCCAACCTCTATCTGCAGCTGGACGCCACCACTTCCAGCAATGCCAAGCTCGCGGCCCTGCAAGCCTACTTCGCCCAGGCACCCGCGCAAGATGCGGCCTGGGCCGTATATTTCCTGGCGGGCGGGCGCCCGAGGCAAATGGTACCGACCCGTCTGCTGCGCGAGCTCACGCTGACATTGTCCGGCCTGCCGGACTGGCTGTTCGAGGAAAGCTACCAGGCGGTGGGCGACCTGGCCGAGACGCTCTCGCTGCTGCTGCCGGAAAACCCACACGGCAATGACGAGGGTCTGGCCCATTGGGTCGAGGTGCACCTGCTGCCGTTGCGCGGGCAGCCGCCAGAGGTGATCCGTCAACGCCTGCCCGTCTTGTGGGCGCAGTTGGACCGGCCAAGCCTGATGTTATGCGTGAAGCTCATCACCGGGAGCTTCCGGGTGGGGGTGTCCAAACTGCTGGTCACTCGGGCCCTGGCCCAGTTAGCAGGCCTGGATGCCAAGCGCGTGGCCCAGCGTCTGGTCGGCTACACCGACCTTAGCCATCGCCCAACGCCGCAGCGCTACCTGCAGTTGGTGGCTGCCGAATCGGCCGATGAACACCAGCAGCGCGGTGGCCAGCCCTACCCGTTCTTCCTGGCCCATGCGCTGCAGGCCCCCCTCGAGCAATTCGACGCTCTGCTCGGCCCGGTGGATGCCTGGCAGGTGGAATGGAAGTGGGATGGCATCCGCGCCCAGGTGGTCAAGCGCGACGGCCAGTTGTGGATATGGTCCAGGGGCGAGGAACTGGTCACCGAGCGCTTCCCCGAACTGCATAGCCTCGCCGCTACGTTGCCTGATGGTGTGGTGCTCGATGGCGAAATCCTGGTCTGGAAGCCCCGTGCCAACGCCGCTGACATTGCCGTGCAGCCTTTCGCCCTGCTGCAGCAGCGCCTGGGGCGAAAGACCCTGGGCAAGAAACTGCTCGCCGACGCCCCGGTGGTGCTGCAAGCCTACGACCTGCTCGAATGGCAAGGCGAAGACTGGCGCAACCGACCGCAGCATGTACGCCGGGCGCAACTGGAGGCGCTGTTGCGCGAACATCCCCTGACGCCGGTCGTGCTCTCCCCTTTGCTGCTGGCCGACGACTGGTCGGCGCTGGCGCGCCAACGCGAGCGCTCTCGCAGCCTCGGCGTCGAAGGCTTGATGCTCAAGCAGCGCGATGCCCTCTATGGCGTGGGCCGGACCAAGGACATGGGCCTGTGGTGGAAATGGAAAATCGCCCCCTTCAGCGTCGATGCGGTGCTGATCTACGCCCAGCGCGGCCATGGTCGGCGCGCCAGCCTGTACAGCGACTACACCTTTGCCGTCTGGGATGGTCCGCCGGATACGCCGGGGCGCACCTTGGTGCCATTCGCCAAGGCCTATTCCGGCCTGAGCGACGAAGAGATGCGCCAGGTCGATGCAATCATCCGCAAGACCACCGTGGAAACCTTCGGCCCGGTGCGCAGCGTGACCCCGACCTTGGTGTTCGAACTCGGCTTCGAGGGTATCGCCCTGTCCAAGCGCCACAAGAGCGGCATCGCCGTACGCTTTCCTCGTATGCTGCGTTGGCGCCACGACAAGCCGGTCGAGCAAGCCGACGACCTGGCCACCTTGCAGGCACTGCTGACCTGAACGGGGATAGCGCCGGACAAGGAGGCTGCGCAACAGCCGAAGTTATGCTTCTATCTTTGTGCCGACTGTTATCGCAGACCGTTTTCGCCACTCAGCCAGGACCACCATGCATCATTCGACCCACGACCTGCTGTCTCCCGTCCCGGGCATCGCCCGCCAGCTCCATAGCTTCCACTTCGGCCCGCGCGGTGGCGGCAAGGTCTACATCCAGGCCTCGCTGCACGCCGACGAACTGCCCGGCATGCTGGTGGCCTGGCACCTCAAGCGCCGCCTGGTCGAGCTGGAACAGCAAGGCCGGCTGAACCAAGAGGTGATTCTGGTTCCCGTGGCCAACCCGGTCGGCCTGGAGCAGGTGCTGCTGGATGCGCCCCTGGGGCGTTTCGAATTGCAAAGCGGGGAAAACTTCAACCGCAACTTCGTCGACCTGTCGGACAGCATCGGTGACCAGATCGAAGGCCACCTGACCCAGGACCCGGAACACAACCGGGCGTTGATCCGCGAATACCTGCGCCGCGGGCTGGACGCCCATCCTGCGCGCACCCCGTTGCAATCCCAGCGCCTGACCTTGCAGCGCCTGGCCTGCGATGCCGACATCGTGCTCGACCTGCACTGCGACTTCGAGGCGGTGGAACACCTGTACACCACACCTGAAGCCTGGCCCCAGGTCGAGCCACTGGCCCGCTACCTGGGTGTCCAGGCCAGCCTGCTGGCCACCGATTCAGGGGGCCAATCGTTCGATGAGTGCTTCAGCCTGGTGTGGTGGCAGTTGCAGCAGCGCTTCGGCAAGCACTTCCCAATCCCCATGGGCAGTTTCTCGCTGACGGTAGAGCTGCGCGGCCAGGCCGATGTCTGCCACGACCTAGCAGCCAAGGATTGCCAGGGCATCCTCGATTTCCTGACCCATGCGGGGGTCATCGAGGGCCAGGCCAAAGCGTTGCCGCCCCTGGCCTACCCGGCAACACCACTGGCTGCCGTCGAACCGGTGATGGCACCGTTGGGCGGTTTGCTGGTATTCCACGCCAAACCCGGGCAATACCTGGAAGCCGGCCAGTTGATCGCCGAAGTCATCGACCCGCTGAGCGACCGGGTGACTGCGGTGCACAATGTCCAGGCAGGCTTGCTCTATGCGCGCAGCGTAAGACGCATGGCCACGGCAGGCATGGTCATTGCGCATGTGGCGGGCGAGCAGGTCTGCCGCAGCGGTTACCTGCTGGCCAACTGAGACGGCGTGGGGCTCAAGCCACCGGCGAGGGAGGCGGTTCGTCCGGCAAGGTGGGTTCGCCCGGCTCCATGGGTGGCGATTCGCCTGGTTCGGGTGGTTGCGGGGTATCAGGGTCGGGCTGGTGGGGCACGCCACCGGCCTGCACCGGCGTCGGCGGATGCGCCAGCAGGGACCATGCCAGCAACCCGATCTGGTTGGGCTGGAGGACGGCCAGCTTCGCGCTGATAGCGGGATGGAGTTTCATTGGCTGCTCCTGGCGATAGCCGGCACGCGCCATGCGCACCGGACCGTTCTAACCATTGGAGTGCCTGGCGCGCGAGGAATTCCCCGCGCTCGTCACTCAGGTGCGTGGCAGGGTGACGCCGCGCTGGCCCTGGTACTTGCCGCCACGATCCTTATAAGACACTTCGCATTCTTCATCGGATTCGAGGAAGAGCATCTGCGCCACGCCTTCGTTGGCATAGATCTTGGCCGGCAGGGTGGTGGTATTGGAGAACTCCAGGGTTACGTGGCCTTCCCACTCAGGTTCCAGCGGGGTGACGTTGACGATGATGCCGCAGCGGGCATAGGTGCTCTTGCCCAGGCAGATGGTCAATACGTTGCGCGGAATGCGGAAGTATTCGACGGTGCGGGCCAGGGCGAAGGAGTTCGGCGGGATGATGCATACGTCGCTCTTGACGTCGACGAAGCTGCCGGCATCGAAGTTCTTCGGGTCGACGGTGGCCGAATTGATATTGGTGAACACCTTGAATTCGTCGGCGCAGCGCACGTCGTAGCCGTAGCTGGAGACGCCGAAGGAAATGACCCGGCTGTCTTCGCCGCCGCGCACCTGGCGCTCGACGAACGGTTCGATCATGCCGTGTTCCTGCGCCATGCGGCGAATCCACTTGTCCGATTTGATGCTCATGGCGGGAGTGTCCTGAGAGTGCAAGGTGAAAAACGAGACGCGCATCTTACCGGTCCCGGCGCCCGCGGCAAAGTTCCATCCTGCAATCCCGCGCCGGACGGGAGCTGTAGCCACCGTCGATCCGAATTTCGACAAAGCCGTCATTGACCATTGGCAGGTTGGGGAAAGTGGGTTAAGGTGGCGCCACTGTGCTGCACGTGACACCGAGAATCTCTAGTTTGATGCACGATTCCTATCGGCCCATCGCTGAATTTTCTGCTCTCTTTGCGCTCAGTCCCGGCCAGGGCGTTTCCTGTGCCGAAATCTACTTTGTCCAAGGAGACAGAAACATGTCCAATCGCCAATCCGGTGTTGTCAAGTGGTTCAACGATGAGAAGGGCTACGGCTTCATCACCCCTCAGTCGGGTGACGACCTGTTCGTACACTTCAAAGCCATCCAGGCTGACGGCTTCAAAACCCTGAAAGAAGGCCAGGCTGTTACTTTCGTCGCTACCCGCGGCCAGAAAGGCATGCAGGCTGAAGAAGTTCAAATCGCCTAAGTCGATTTGCTTCCTCGCTTTCAAAAAAACCCGCCTCCGGCGGGTTTTTTTATGCCTGGCCGATCGATAAATCGGTGCTGGCTCCTTCGCGGGTAAACCCGCTCCCACAGTGGGCGCGCACTATCGCCAGCATGTGCCGACCTTGTGGGAGCGGGTTTACCTGCGAAGCAGACGACTCACCCTTGCGGGTCAGTCCTCGCTGATGGTGATGTTCGGCATCGCCGGCGCCGCCGCTTCCTGCAGCACGATCCGCGCCCCCACCTGGCGGGCCAGTTCCTGGTAGATCATGGCGATCTGGCTTTCCGGCTCGGCGATGGCCGTAGGCTTGCCGTTATCGGCCTGCTCGCGGATCAGCATCGACAGCGGCAGGGAGGCCAGCAGTTCGACACCATACTGGGCCGCGAGCTTCTGGCCACCACCTTCGCCGAACAGGTGCTCGGCATGGCCGCAGTTCGAGCAAATGTGCACGGCCATGTTCTCGACCACGCCCAACACCGGGATGTTGACTTTGCGGAACATTTCCACGCCCTTCTTCGCATCCAGCAACGCCAGGTCCTGCGGGGTGGTGACGATCACCGAACCGGCGACGGGCACCTTTTGCGCCAGGGTCAGCTGGATGTCGCCGGTGCCAGGTGGCATGTCGATCACCAGGTAGTCGAGGTCATCCCAGGCGGTCTGGGTCACCAGTTGCAGCAACGCCCCGGAGACCATCGGGCCGCGCCAGACCATCGGCGTGTTGTCATCGGTGAGAAACGCCATGGACATGACTTCCACGCCGTGGGCCTTGATCGGCACGAACCACTTCTGCTCGCGCACCTGCGGCCGGGTCCCCTCGGCGATGCCGAACATCACGCCCTGGCTCGGGCCGTAGATATCGGCATCGAGGATGCCCACCCGGGCCCCCTCGCGGGCCAGGGCCAGGGCCAGGTTGGCGGCGGTGGTCGACTTGCCGACCCCGCCCTTGCCCGAGGCCACGGCGATGATGTTCTTGACGTTGGCCATGGCCGGCACCTGGGCCTGGCCCTTGTGGGTGCCGACCACGCAATCGATCGAAACCGTGGCCGCGCTCACGCCGTCGAGGTTTTCGATGGCGGTGCCCAGCACCTGCGCCCAACCGTTCTTGAACAAACCGGCGGCATAGCCCAGCTGCAAGCGTACGTTGACCTGCCCGCCCTGGATGTCGATGGCGCGCACGCAACCGGCGCTGACCGGGTCCTGGTTCAGGTAGGGGTCGGTGTACTGGCGAAGCACGCCTTCGACGGCGGCATGTGTGACGGCACTCATGGACACTCCCAATGGCAAACGAATATGGAACAGGCGCCTATGCTAACCGTCAATCGTCAGCAGATGCGTCCTTGGGGTGAAATATATTCGCCAGCCCTTTATAGTGGCCGATCTTCTTCATTTTCCATCCCGTTGCCAGATCAAGTAGCCAAGCCACCATGTCCGAGCCACGCCAGATTCTCGTCACCAGCGCCCTGCCCTATGCCAATGGTTCCATCCACCTTGGCCATATGCTCGAGTACATCCAGACGGACATGTGGGTTCGCTTCCAGAAGCTGCGTGGCAACCAGTGCATCTATGTCTGCGCCGATGACGCCCACGGCTCGGCCATCATGCTGCGTGCCGAGAAGGAAGGCATCACGCCTGAGCAATTGATCGCCAACGTCCAGGCCGAGCACAGCAGCGACTTCGCCGATTTCCTGGTCGATTTCGACAACTTCCACTCGACCCACTGCGAAGAGAACCGCGAGCTGTCGAGCCTGATTTACACCCGCCTGCGTGAAGCAGGGCACATCGCCACCCGTTCGGTCACCCAGTACTACGACCCCGAGAAGGGCATGTTTCTGGCCGACCGCTTCATCAAGGGCACCTGCCCCAAGTGCGCGGCCGAAGACCAGTACGGCGACAACTGCGAGAAATGCGGTGCCACCTACGCGCCCACCGAGCTGAAGAACCCCAAGTCGGCCATTTCCGGTGCCACGCCGGAGCTGCGCGACTCCCAGCACTTCTTCTTCAAGCTGCCTGACTTCCAGGCGATGCTGCAGCAGTGGACCCGCAGCGGCACCCTGCAGGACGCCGTCGCCAACAAGCTGGCCGAGTGGCTGGACTCGGGCCTGCAGGAGTGGGACATCTCCCGCGACGCGCCGTACTTCGGCTTCGAGATCCCGGGCGAGCCGGGCAAGTACTTCTACGTCTGGCTGGACGCGCCGATCGGCTACATGGCCAGCTTCAAGAACCTGTGTGCACGCCGTCCGGAGCTGGACTTCGACGCGTTCTGGAAAGAAGACTCCAAGGCCGAGCTGTACCACTTCATCGGCAAGGACATCGTCAACTTCCACGCCCTGTTCTGGCCGGCCATGCTCGAAGGCGCAGGCTTCCGCAAGCCGACCGCCATCAACGTGCACGGCTACCTGACGGTCAATGGCGCCAAGATGTCCAAGTCGCGCGGCACCTTCATCAAGGCGCGCACTTACCTGGATCATCTGCAGCCGGAATACCTGCGCTACTACTACGCCTCCAAGCTGGGCCGTGGCGTCGATGACCTGGACCTGAACCTCGACGACTTCGTGCAGAAGGTCAACTCCGACCTGGTCGGCAAGGTGGTCAACATCGCCAGCCGCTGCGCAGGGTTCATCCACAAGGGCAACGCAGGCGTTCTGGTAGCCGGCGATGCCGCCCCCGAGCTGAGCGAAGCCTTCCTGGCCGCCGCCCCGTCCATCGCCGAAGCCTACGAAAACCGCGACTTCGCCCGTGCCATGCGTGAAATCATGGCCCTGGCCGACCGGGCCAACGCCTGGATCGCCGACAAGGCGCCTTGGTCGCTGGCCAAGCAGGAAGGCAAGCAGGACGAGGTCCAGGCCATCTGCGCCCAGGGCATCAACCTGTTCCGCCAGCTGGTGATCTTCCTCAAGCCGGTGCTGCCGGTCCTGGCGGCCGACGCCGAGGCCTTCCTCAATGTCGCGCCGCTGACCTGGAACGACCACCTGTCGCGCCTGGAAAACCACACGCTCAACCCGTTCAAGGCCCTGATGAGCCGTATCGAGCCGGCCAAGATCGAAGCCATGGTCGCCGCCAGCAAGGAAGACCTTGCCGCCGCCGAAGCCGCAGCTCCCGCCGGCAACGGTGAACTGGCCAAGGACCCGCTGTCGCCGGAAGTGGAGTTCGACACCTTTGCCGCGGTCGACCTGCGCGTGGCACTCATCGTCAAGGCCGAGGCGGTCGAGGGCGCCGATAAGCTGCTGCGCCTGACCCTGGACATCGGTGACGAACGCCGCAACGTGTTCTCCGGCATCAAGTCGGCCTACCCCGACCCCGCCAAGCTCGAAGGCCGCCTGACCATGATGGTGGCCAATCTCAAGCCACGGAAGATGCGCTTCGGCGTGTCCGAAGGCATGGTCATGGCGGCCGGCCCTGGCGGTGAAGAAATCTACCTGCTGAGCCCCGACAGCGGCGCCAAGCCAGGTCAGCGCATCAAATAAGCAGCGCATCTTGCCCCGGCCTTCGGCCGGGGCATTTCCATCTGCGGGCGCGTGCCATACTGTCGGCACCTCCCAGCCATCGGCCTTCCCATGAGCGACTACGTCCTGGTACTGGTCAGCGCTGCGCTGGTCAACCACCTGATCCTGCAGCGGTCACCCGTTTCCCGCCTGCAGCTTCACGTATTCGGTGCCTGCAGCGCCCTGGCGGTGATGCTGGGCTTGATCGTCGGGCAACTGTTGCAGGACCTGATAGTTATCCTGCAATGGCAGGACCTGCAGTTGTTCCTACTGTTGCCCTTGCTGGCATTGCAGGCTTTAGGCCTGCCCAAACTGCTCGGGCAGTTGCGGCCCGCTTGGCGGGTGGAGAACCTGCCGTCCCTGCTGCTGGGCAACACCCTGGTGCTAGGCTTGCTATTGCAACTGGGCACGCTTGGCCAGTGGCTCCCGTCACTCGGCTGGGGCCTGGCCGGGGGTCTGGGGTTCTGGCTTGCCTTGGTCCTGTTCGATGACCTGCGCCAACGCACGGATCACGACGACATACCCGTCGCCCTGCGCGGCCTGCCCATCGAACTGATCGGCGCAGGCGTGATGGTCATGGCGTTCTCCGGCTTCAACGGATTATTCACACAATGAGTCTGATTCAACGTATCGACGCCCTGCTTCCACAAACCCAGTGCGGCAAATGCGGCCACGCCGGTTGCCAGCCCTATGCCGAAGGACTGGCCGCTGGCGAAGCGATCAACAAATGCCCACCGGGCGGTGCAGAAACCATTGCCGCCCTGGCTCACCTGCTCGATACCCCGGTCATCGACCTAGACCCGGGTCGAGGCAGCGCACCGCCCCAGGTGGCCTATATCCGCGAGGCCGAATGCATCGGCTGCACCAAGTGCATCCAGGCCTGCCCAGTGGACGCCATCGTCGGTGCCGCGAAGCTGATGCATACAGTCATCGCCAACGAATGCACAGGCTGCGACCTGTGCCTGGCGCCCTGCCCGGTCGACTGCATCGACCTGCTGCCTCTGCCAGACAACATCATTCCGATCGTTGGCGGGCTGGCCCAGACGCCACACCAGCAGGCTGCGCGCACCCAGCGCCGCGACCACGCGCGCCGACGCCACGAACAACGCAACGCCCGGCTGCAACGCGATGAAGCACGTCGCCAGGCCGAGCGATTGGCGCGCAACCCACGGCCGGCCGCCCCTACGGTAGGTGATGGCGACGCCGCGCCGGATCCGATCAAAGCTGCCATCGAACGGGTCAAGGCGCAAAAAGCCGCCAGCAGTGACGCCGCCTTGAAGCAGGCGAAGATCGCCGCCGCCATGAGCCGCGCCCAGCTGAGCAAGGCCCGCAGTGCGTTCGGCAGCTCACCGAGCGAAGCCCAGCTCGACCAGTTGCGCACCCTGGAGAAGGCGGCCGAGCAGGCTCAACGACACCTCGACGCCCTGCAGGCCGGGCCGGGCCATGCCAGCGCCTGACCCGCGGCTGCGCAGGGCCATGGGCCTGGTGCTGCTGGCCTGTGCGCCCGGCTTGCTGGCCCTGTTCTGGCTGCACGGCTGGGGCGTGTTGTTCAACCTGCTGCTCTGTGCCGGCACCGCCTTGGGCTGCGAAGCCTTGCTGCTGGCCCTGCGCGGTCAAGCGCCGCTGCCTGCGTTGACAGATGGCAGCGCGCTGGTCAGCGCCGTGCTGCTGGCCGCAGCCCTGCCTATCCTGGCGCCGTGGTGGCTGCCGGTCATCGCCACAAGCGTGGCGATCGGCATTGGCAAGCACGCCTTCGGCGGTGTCGGGCGCAACCTGTTCAACCCGGCGATGGTCGGCTATGCCTTCGTCCTGCTGAGTTTTCCCCTGCAGATGAACCAATGGCCAGGCCAGCCGGCAGGTTTTATGGAGGCGTGGCAGCATCTGTTCGGCGCGCCGGCGCACGTCGATGCCTGGGCCACTCCGACGGCGCTGGACGGGTTGCGCCACAATCGCAGCCTGACCCTCGAGGAACTGTTCGCCCAACACCCAGGCTTCGGCATGATCGGCGGGCGCGGCAGCGAATGGGTGAACCTCGCGTTCCTGATCGGCGGGCTGTTCCTCTGGCAACGCAAGGTCATCGCCTGGCATGCCCCTGCAGGCCTGCTGGCCGGTATATTCCTGTTCAGCCTGCTGTGCTGGAACGGCTCGGGCTCCGACTCCAATGGCTCACCGCTGCTGCACCTGTTTTCCGGCTCGACCATGCTGGCGGCGTTCTTCATCGCCACCGAACCGGTATCCGGGCCTCGCAGCGCCTTGGCGCGCCTGATGTTCGGCTTCGGCGCGGGCCTGCTGATCTATCTGATCCGCACCTGGGGCAGCTATCCCGATGGCACGGCGTTCGCCATCCTCCTGATGAACCTCGCCGTACCGGCCCTGGAGCGCCAGGCCGCACGCCATTCACAGGCCAGCCCATGAACCCTTCGGCGCGCAGTGCCGTACTGCTGGTGCTGATCGGCATCCTTTCGCTGGGCAGTACCCTGGCCTGGCGACATTGGACAGCGCCAACCCGCCTGGAGGCCGAGCGACAGTTGCATAACCTGCGCTGGTTGCAGGCACTGCCTGCCGGTAGCTTCGACAACCAACCCCTGCAAGCCCCCGTGGCCTTGGGCGACACACACCTGCCCCACAGCCGCTTGCTGGCCGGCTACAGGGCAACCCTGGACGGCAAGCCGAGCGCTGTGCTGCTGCACAGCCAGACACAGGGGTATGCGGGGCTGATTACCCTGGCGATCGCCATAGACCCAGCCGGACGCCTGGTCGGTATTCACGTCCTTGAACAACAGGAAAGCCCAGGCCTCGGGGACCAGCTGGTCGACCCACGCATCCATTGGCTGGACCAATTCACAGGCCGCACCCAGGAAGGCGCCTGGGCCATCAAGCGCGACCACGGCGACTATGACCAACTGGCCGGTGCCACGGTCACCTCCCGTGCGGTGATCGACGCCCTGCAGGATGCCTTGCGCTATTTCGATGCTCACCGCGCCACCCTGCTGGAGGCACGAACCGATGAATAGATTCTGGTTGCCCGGCATCAGTGTGCTTCCCCTGGCTGGTGCCACATCGACCTTGGCACAGGCCACTGCCATCGGGTTGTGTAGCGTGCTGCTCCTGAGCCTGCACCAGGCGTTGCTGATACCACTGCGCCGCTGGCTCGCTGGGCCCTGGCGTTTGCTGGCCAGCCTGTTGCTGCTCGCAGCACTTGCCAGCAGTCTGCAACTGGGCCTGCAGACGTGGGCCCTACCGCTGGCCCATTCACTTGGCCACTATCCAGCCCTGCTCTGCATACAATGCCTGATGGCGGACCAGCTGTGGCCGGACGGGCTTGGCTGGCGGCGCCTGGGCGTTTTGCTGGGCGGCCTGCTGATACTTTGCATACTGCTCGGCGCCTGCCGCCAATGGTTGGCGACCGGGCCCGGCGTGCATCTGGCAAGCCTGGCACCGGGTGGATTGATGCTGCTCGGCGGCTTGCTGGCCCTGTACAATCGCTTGCGTCCGGGGCCAGCCCCCTCACGTCGTCAAGGAAGCCTTTGAGCCCATGAATGCCGCCAAACGCCTGGAGATCTTTCGCAGGCTGCACGAAGACAACCCCGACCCAAAGACCGAACTGGCCTACACCACCCCTTTCGAATTGCTCATCGCCGTCATCCTGTCCGCCCAGGCGACGGATGTCGGGGTGAACAAAGCCACCGCACGGCTGTACCCCGTGGCCAACACACCGCAGGCCATCCATGCCCTAGGCGTCGAAGGGCTGAGCGAATACATCAGGACCATCGGCCTCTACAACAGCAAGGCCAAGAATGTCATCGAGACCTGCCGCCTGCTGATCGAACGCCACGGCGGTGAAGTGCCGCAAACCCGCGAAGCCCTCGAGGCGCTGCCAGGGGTTGGCCGCAAGACCGCGAACGTCGTGCTCAACACCGCCTTTCGCCAGCCCGCCATGGCGGTCGATACGCATATCTTCCGGGTCAGCAACCGGACCGGTATCGCGCCCGGCAAGACGGTGCTGGAGGTGGAAAAGAAATTGCTCAAGTTCGTACCCAAGGACTACCTGCTCGACGCCCACCACTGGCTGATCCTGCACGGCCGCTATGTATGCCAGGCGCGCAAGCCCCGTTGTGGTGCCTGCCGTATCGAGGACCTGTGCGAGTATAAACAGAAGACTTCTGACGATTGAGACAATAGAAGGAAATGGTTGTATACGATTGAAAAAATCTTTTTTACCGGAATCGGGTTTCTCGCTATAAGGACGGCCAATGGCCCCTTGGCTTGGAGTAACTCATGAGCACCGATAAAGACGAACTGTCGATCGACGATGAATTTCCTACCTCGGAAGACGATATCGAGCCCCAGGTGGAAACGGCGAAAACCAATCTGAGCAAACGCCGTACCATCGACAACCTCCTCGAGGAGCGGCGTCTGCAGAAACAACTCGCCGACTTCGACTACGACCTGTAGCCCGCCGGGCATCTTGAAAGCCTCCCTTGCGGAGGCTTTCCTGTTTCAGGGCCGCGACAGGCCGTGGCGCTGGGCAAGTTCGATGAGGTCGACCAGGGAACGGGCATTGAGCTTGAGCAACAGGCGTGTCTTGTAGGTACTGACCGTCTTGTTGCTGAGGAACATGCTGTTGGCGATCTCCTTGTTGCTCTTGCCGCTGGCCAGCTCCTTCAACACCATGACCTCTCTGCCGGAAAGACGCTGGACCATCTCCTCCTCGGTGCCTCCCTTGGCACACCCACGCGTCTTGTGCAGGGCCTGGTTGGGGAAATAGCTGTACCCGGACAGCACGGCCTTGATCGCGCTGAGCAGTTCGGTCAGGTCCTGCTGCTTGCACACATAACCCGCCGCGCCCGCCTGCATGCAACGCATGGAGAAATGCCCCGCGGCCTGAGACGTCAGAACCAGCACCTTGCTGGCTGGGCTGATGCTCGACAGCCGACCAATGACCTCCAGCCCATCGAGTTTCGGAATACCGATATCCAACACTACGATGTCGGGTTGGTATTCCCGGATCAACTGCAAGGCATCCACACCGTTATCGGTTTCCGCCACGACGTCATACCCATGCCGTTCCATCAACATGCGTACGGCCAGACGAATAACCGGATGATCATCCACGATAAGCACTTTATTCATGCGATATCCATTGATTCATTATTCTTGCTCCGAGCTACCACGATAACCGAGCACGCCACGCCATGGCGCGGCGGATTGCGGCATATGACCAAACAGAGACGAGACCTACATCAATTGCGGAAATTTCCTACAACCGAACACTTTATAAATTGTCGAGTTATGTAGGTGTGAGACCAAAAGTTAATAACGATAAATAAACATTTCCTAGTCGCAAGCCGGCGAGACGTACGAACGACTAATCTATGTTTCAGGGTAACTAGACGCAGCGGCAAAGGTGATTTTGGCGTTATGGCTTCCAGGGAAATATCTCTATCTTCCGCCGACCGCGAAAACAGGCGAGAGATAAGCAAATATTTGCGGGCCAAGCACCATGCAACAGACAGACTCCATCAGTCCCTTGGCGATCATCGCCATATTCGCAGGCATCATCGAAGCCTCCGCCCTTGCCTCCCTGCCCTTTCTCAGCGAGAACAGCCAGAAGACCTATACTTGGTTTCTGGTGGGCTTTCCGTTCTTCCTGACCATGCTGTTTTTCCTGACCTTGAACTTCAACTATCACTCCCTGTACCAGCCCAACAGAACCGCTCGCCGAAACAAGCCCCACGCACAAGTGCCCAGTACGCCGCCTGCGGAAAAGGCGAGCACATCGACGATGACCATCACGCTCTCAGGGCCCGACACGCGCAAGATGATCGAGCAGCATATATTGCGTACCCTCACCCGCCGCCATCGCCATGCTCGCCGTTGGGTACTCTACGACCTCGATACCCGGACCCGTATCCAGCTGTCGGTCAAGGCGCTGGGTGAGCCCGACGAGGCGATCGACCGCTGATAAATAAAAAACCCGGCGCCAAGGCCGGGTTTTCAGGTAACGCTCACCAGGATGAGATCAGAGCAGCGAGCGGCCCTTGTTGGCGGCAATGCGCATGCGCAGGGCGTTGAGCTTGATGAAGCCCGCAGCATCGGCCTGGTTGTAGGCGCCGCCGTCTTCCTCGAAGGTCGCGATGTTGGCGTCGAACAGCGAATCGTCCGATTTGCGACCGACAACGGTGACGTTGCCCTTGTACAGCTTCAGGCGAACGACGCCGTTCACGTTGACCTGCGAGGCGTCGATCATCTGCTGCAGCATCAGACGCTCCGGGCTCCACCAGTAGCCGGTGTAGATCAGGCTGGCATACTTGGGCATCAGCTCATCCTTCAGGTGAGCGACTTCGCGGTCCAGGGTGATCGACTCGATGGCGCGGTGGGCCTTGAGCATGATGGTGCCGCCAGGGGTCTCGTAGCAGCCACGGGACTTCATGCCGACATAGCGGTTCTCGACGATGTCCAGACGACCGATACCGTTGGCACCACCGATGCGGTTCAGGTCGGCCAGGACGGTAGCCGGGGTCTTCTCGACGCCGTCAATGGCGACGATGTCACCGTTGCGGTAGGTGAGCTCGATGTAGGTAGCCTGGTCCGGGGCGTTCTCCGGGGAGACGCTCCAGCGCCACATGTCTTCTTCGTGCTCGGTCCAGGTATCTTCCAGGACACCGCCTTCATAGGAAATGTGCAGCAGGTTGGCGTCCATCGAGTACGGCGACTTCTTCTTGCCGTGGCGCTCGATCGGGATGCCGTGCTTCTCGGCGTAGTCCATCAGCTTCTCGCGGGACAGCAGGTCCCACTCGCGCCATGGTGCGATGACCTTGACGCCCGGCTTGAGTGCATAGGCGCCCAGCTCGAAACGCACCTGGTCGTTGCCCTTGCCGGTAGCGCCATGGGAAATGGCGTCGGCACCGGTTTCGTTGGCGATCTCGATCAGGCGCTTGGCGATCAGCGGACGGGCAATGGAGGTACCCAGCAGGTACTCGCCTTCATAGACGGTGTTGGCGCGGAACATCGGGAACACGAAGTCTCGCACGAACTCTTCGCGCAGGTCATCGATGTAGATCTCTTTGACGCCCATTGCCTGTGCCTTGGCACGGGCCGGCTCGACCTCCTCGCCCTGACCCAGGTCAGCGGTGAAGGTCACCACTTCGCAGTTGTAGGTATCCTGCAGCCACTTGAGAATCACCGAAGTATCAAGGCCGCCGGAATACGCCAGTACGACCTTTTTTACGTCCGCCATGCCATCACTCCACGGGGTTGTACGGAAAGCGGTTGATTCTACCGGCCCCATTGAAATATTTACAATGGGGCGACAGCTTGTGATGACAAAGCGACAGGAACAGTCAAGAGCGCGACCCTCGTCGCGGTCAGGATTTTTTTTCTGCCGGTGCCTGCGCCGGCGCTGGGCCAGGCGTCGCTGGAGCTGCGGCAGCGGGCGCCGGGGTGGGCCCTGCCGAGGGCTTTTCCACCGGCTTCTCGACCGGGGCGACACGCTCCAACTGAATGTTCACCCGGCGGTTGCGCGCCCGGTTGGCGGCACTGTTGTTCCGGGCCAAGGGGTAACGTTCGCCATGGAAGCGCACGGTGATCTGCTCATCCGGCACACCATGGGCCTTGAGGTAGTCGGCGACCGCCAGGGCGCGGCGGCGTGAGGTGTCGCGGTTGGTCAGGCGGCTGCCGCTGTTGTCGGCATGGCCATCGAGCTCGATGTGGTTCACCGACGGGTCGGCCTTGAGGTAATCGAGGATCACGTCCAGGCGTGCCCGCGCCGCGCTGTCCAGCTCGATACCGCGTGGGAACCCGACCTGGGTCTGGCGGATCTGGTCGAAGTTCATCGGCAGCAGCTTGGCGGCACATGCCTGGTAGTCGCCGTAGGCCTTGGCGAAGCTGACCGGCAATACATGCACCTCCATGGGTCTGCCGCCCTCGCCGGCATGGTTGCGCACCACCGTGCTGCGCCCGTCGAGCAGGCCGTTGATCAGCCGGCTGGCCTGCCCCTGGGACGATGTGAACAACACCCCGCTGCGCCCCATGCGCACGCCCCCGAGATTGATGTCGCCCCGGCCAGGTTGCCAAGGTGCTGCCGCCGCCAGCAAGGTCGCATTGCCCGCCCCCAGCGCATTGCTGTCCGATCGCAACTGGAAGACCGCCTGTTCGCCGGCACGGCGGACGAACTCACCGCTGCCGAAACCGTCGATCGGCTGGGACAGCCGACATTCGAACTGGTCCCCCTCGACGTTCCAGGCGACGTTCTCCACGCGCGTCTGGAAGGTCAATGCCCCGGCCGGCAGGCTGGCAAACAGGGAAAGAAGGGCGAGGTAACGCTGGCGCACAGGTGGCTCCACAGATTCTGACGGCTTACCTGCAGGCTATCGGACGCCACCGGGAAAACTTGATAGCCGTGCTCCTACCGGGGTTTTCCGGTAGCATTGGCCCTTGAGTTCGACCCGCCTGGAATCTCCAATGTCCGATCGCCTGACCCTCCTGCGTCCCGACGACTGGCACATCCATCTGCGCGATGGTGCCGTCCTGCCCCATACCGTTGGCGACGTGGCGCGTACCTTCGCCCGCGCCATCATCATGCCCAACCTGGTCCCGCCGGTACGCAACGCCGTCGAGGCAGGTGCCTATCGCGAGCGCATCCTCGCCGCGCGCCCGGCGGGCAGCCGCTTCGAGCCGCTGATGGTGCTGTACCTCACAGACCGCACCAGCGCCGAGGATATCCGCGCGGCCAAGGCCAGCGGTTTCGTGTACGCCGCCAAGATGTATCCGGCCGGCGCCACCACCAACTCTGACTCGGGCGTGACCAGCATCGACAACATCACGCCGGCGCTCGAGGCCCTGGCCGAAACCGGCATGCCACTGCTGGTGCACGGCGAAGTGACCCGTGCCGAGGTCGATGTGTTCGACCGCGAGAAGCGCTTCATCGACGAGCACCTGGCCCGCGTGGTCGAGCGCTTCCCCACGCTGAAAGTGGTGTTCGAGCACATCACCACCGCCGATGCCGCGCAGTTCGTCCTGCAGGCCCCGGCCAACGTCGGCGCGACCATCACCGCGCAGCACCTCTTGTACAACCGCAACCACATGCTGGTCGGCGGTATCCGCCCGCACTTCTATTGCCTGCCGATCCTCAAGCGCAACACCCATCAGGTGGCGCTGCTGGACGCAGCCACCAGCGGCAACTGCAAGTTCTTCCTCGGCACCGATTCGGCGCCCCATGCCCGCCACGCCAAGGAAGCCGCCTGCGGCTGCGCCGGCTGCTATACGGCCTACGCTGCCATCGAGCTGTATGCCGAGGCCTTCGAACAGCGCAATGCGCTGGACAAGCTCGAAGGTTTCGCCAGCCTGCACGGCCCGGCGTTCTATGGCCTGCCGGCGAACACCGACACCATCACCCTGGTTCGCGACGAGTGGACCGCTCCCGACAGCCTGCCATTTGGTGACAACACCGTGGTTCCGCTGCGCGCCGGTGAAAAACT
This sequence comes from Pseudomonas sp. NY15356, assembly GCF_048068175.1. Taxonomy (NCBI): domain Bacteria; kingdom Pseudomonadati; phylum Pseudomonadota; class Gammaproteobacteria; order Pseudomonadales; family Pseudomonadaceae; genus Pseudomonas; species Pseudomonas sp. NY15356. The sequence goes on from NZ_JBLUPW010000032.1 coordinate 57,013, forward strand.
GCGCTGGCGTCTGCTGGAGGAGAAGGCGTGAGCGAAGCGTTCTACGAAGACGACCAGGAAGGTCAAGGCAGCAGCGTTCGCCACCCGATGGCCGAGCGCTTCCGCGGTTACCTGCCCGTGGTGGTGGATGTGGAAACCGGCGGTTTCAACAGCGCCACAGACGCGCTGCTCGAAATCGCTGCCGTCACCATCGGCATGGACGAGAAAGGCTTCCTGTTCCCGGAGCACACCTACTTCTACCGGGTCGAGCCCTTCGAAGGGGCCAACATCGAGCCGGCGGCCCTGGAGTTCACCGGTATCAAGCTGGACCACCCACTGCGCATGGCGGTTAGCGAAGAAACCGCGCTTACCGACATTTTCCGTGGGGTGCGCAAGGCATTGAAGGCCAATGGTTGCAAACGGGCCATCCTGGTCGGCCACAACAGCAGCTTCGACCTGGGCTTCCTCAATGCCGCTGTGGCGCGCAACGACCTCAAGCGCAATCCCTTCCATCCTTTCTCCAGCTTCGACACGGCCACCCTGGCTGGCCTGGCCTATGGCCAGACTGTCCTGGCCCGGGCCTGCCAGAGTGCCGACATCGATTTCGATGGGCGTGAAGCCCACTCGGCACGCTACGACACCGAGAAAACCGCCGAGCTGTTCTGCGGCATCGTCAACCGCTGGAAGGAAATGGGCGGCTGGCGCGTCTTCAACGACTGACCAGCCTGAGCCCCTGGGGCTGCTTTGCGGCGCTATCGCTGGCAAGCCAGCTCCCACAGGGGTTTCGCAAGTCTTGAGAGCGGCGCAGGACAGGTGGGGGCTTGCTGGCACCAGGCTGCCCAGAGCACCGCTACAGGCATAAAAAAACCGGCCATGATGGCCGGTTTTTTTATTCGCGTGGCAATTACAGCTTGCCAGCGTTCTCGCTCAGGTAGGCAGCAACGCCTTCCGGCGAAGCGGTCATGCCCTTGTCGCCTTTCTTCCAGTTGGCAGGGCAGACTTCGCCGTGCTCTTCGTGGAATTGCAGGGCGTCGACCAGGCGCAGCAGTTCTTCCATGTTGCGGCCCAGCGGCAGGTCGTTGACGATCTGCGAACGGACAACGCCGTTCTTGTCGATCAGGAAGGCGCCACGGAAGGCTACGCCGCCTTCGGACTCAACGTCGTAGGCCTTGCAGATGTCGTGGGAGATGTCTGCAGCCAGGGTGTACTTGACCGGGCCGATGCCGCCGTTGTTGACGGGGGTGTTACGCCAGGCATTGTGGGTGAAGTGCGAGTCGATCGACACGCCGATCACTTCCACGCCGCGCGCCTGGAAGTCAGGGATGCGATGGTCCAGGGCGATCAGCTCGGATGGGCAGACGAAGGTGAAGTCCAGTGGGTAGAAGAACACCAGGCCGTATTTGCCCTTGATGGCCGAAGCCAGGTTGAAGCTGTCGACGATCTCGCCGTTGGCCAGTACGGCCGGAACGGTGAAGTCGGGGGCTTGTTTACCAACGAGTACGCTCATTCGTTATCTCCTTGATGGTGGTGAAATCAGATACCCGGGAGGGTCGACCTGCCCCGGCATCCAGCAAAGGTTGCCCATCATACACGGCTTCTGGTGACAGGCCGAATCCAACCGCCGGTCGCACCGACACAAGGCTGGAGGAAAGTTCTTTGACACGCATTCTCATTACCATTAAGCTCCACCCCATCGAGCCTCTACCCTGATGGTCTGATCTTATGTATGTGTGTCTTTGTGTCGGCGTCACCGACGGACAGATTCGCGATGCGATCTATGAAGGATGCTGCAGCTACAAGGAAGTCCGGGCCGCCACCAATGTCGGCAGCCAATGTGGCAAATGTGCATGCCTGGCCAAGCAGGTGGTCCGCGAGACCCTGACCGAACTTCAGGTCAGCCAGCAGGCCGCCCTGCCCTACCCCGTTGAATTCAACGTGGCGTAAATCAGGGCGGTTGCAGGAGCTGAGTGCAACACGGTTATTGAATTGAAGCCGGAGCATCATGCCGCATTGCCATGGCATTTTGCATGACCTCTCCCATCACCTCGATGGGGCATTT
>NZ_JBLUPW010000033.1:0-56200 GCF_048068175.1 Pseudomonas sp. NY15356
CAATTCGCGATTTTGTACGGAGATCGGTTCATCAGGCCGACCTGGTGAAAATCAGGGCCTGCCTGACGGCAGGCCGTTACCGGCCCGCACACAAAAAATCTGACACTTCCGCCGGAGGCGGTGGCCAGCGCTCGCTGAGGTTTCAACGACTCCTTTGGTTGGATCCTCCCCCAACCGTTTGCCCCGCTTGCCGTTGGCTTGCGGGGCTTTTTTTCAACCCCATACCCTTCAAGATGCGACCGAAGCCCCTTCGACCTCCCGCGCCGCGTACTTCTGTGCCAGCACCGCGCACACCATCAACTGGATCTGGTGGAACAGCATCAACGGCAGGATCATCGCTCCGATGCCCCCACCCACGAACAATACCTGTGCCATGGGTACGCCCGTCGCCAGGCTCTTCTTCGAGCCGGCGAACAGGATGGTGATCCGGTCCTCCAGGCTGAAGCCCAGCGCACGTCCCAGCAACCGCGTGCCGAACAGAACCGCCGCCAACAACACACCACACACCACGAACAACCCGGCCAGGTGCTGCGGCGACACCGTGTGCCATAGCCCCGTGACCACGGCGTCGCTGAATGCCGTGTAGACCACCAGCAGAATCGACCCCTGGTCGACGACCTTCAGCCAGCGCGCGTTACGCTGTACCCACCCGCCAATCCAGCGCCGAGCCAACTGCCCCGCCACGAACGGCACCAGCAACTGCAAAGTGATCTTGAGCACCGCATCGAGCCCGGAGCCCGTCTCGCCTTCGGCCCCCAGCAGCAGCATCACCAGCACAGGCGTCAGGAAGATGCCCAGCAGGCTCGAGGCCGCCGCACTGCAGATTGCCGCCGGGATGTTGCCGCGGGCCAGCGACGTGAAAGCGATTGCCGACTGCACCGTGGCCGGCAGGGCGCACAGGTACAGCACGCCCAGGTACAGCTCGTTGCCCACCAGCGGCACGAACAGCGGCTTGAACGCCAGGCCCAGCAGCGGGAACATCACGAAGGTGCAGGCGAACACCAGCAGGTGCAGCCGCCAGTGCCCAGCACCGGCGATGACCGCTTCGCGCGAAAGCTTGGCCCCATGCAGGAAGAACAGCAGGCCGATGGCCAGGTTGGTCAGCCAACCGAACAACACCGCCCCATCCCCCGAGCATGGCAGCAAGGTGGCGACCAGCACCACCGCAAGCAAGGCCAGGGTGAAATTATCTAGGACTTTTCGCACGTACTTCATTGAATCTTCCGTCTTGTAATTATGCAGAGGCAAACGATAAGGTCTGGCCTTTCCAACCGCTAACGCCGGAACCCCCACCAGTGTCGCCGAACGGACACCCCGAGCCCCGGCTCAACCAGCTCGAACGCTTGCCACGCCCGGTGTACGGGCATGCACAGAGCCTTCCCAATATCGCCCTGGGCTATCGCCACCAGCACCCTTGGGGCCAGCTTTCCCACGCACGTCGTGGCATCCTTCGCGTACAGACGCCCCAAGGTCTCTACCTGGTACCGCCCCAGCGCGCCGTATGGATCGCTGCGCGTGTGCCGCATCGGGTGGCGTGCGAGGCCGATACCTGTATTCGCAGCCTGTACATCGAGCCCAGCGCCCTGCCCTGGCCTGACGCCACCTGCCGGGTGGTGGCGGTAGACCCCCTGCTGGGCGAGTTGATCCAGGCGTTTTCGCAATTGCCGGTAACCTACGATGAACAGGGCGCCGATGGCCGGATGGTGCAGGTGTTGCTCGACCGCCTGGCCTGCGCCCGGGAAGAGCCCCTGCTGCTGCCGTTGCCCCATGATCGCCAGTTGCGCCAGGTATGCCGCCGTCTGCAGGCCACTCCCGACGACACGCGCAGCCTGGCCGAATGGGCCGTGCGCCTGGGCGTGTCGGAAAAGACCCTGAGCCGGCGCTTTCTGCGCGAAACGGGCCTGACCTTTCGCCTGTGGCGCCAGCGGGTACGCCTGCTCAGCGCCTTGCCGCCCCTTGAGCGCGGCGAGCGCGTCACCGATGTGGCACTGGCCTGCGGCTATGCCTCGCTGTCGGCGTTCATCGCCGCTTTCGGTGAACATTTCGGCCAATCGCCTGGCGAATTCCTGCGCCGCAACCACCTTTCCTGAAGCTCGAAAAGGACCTTTTGCATGATGTTCCCCGCCCGCCTCTGCCGACTTGCCCTCGCCCTCGGCCTGGCCTCGGTTGCAGCCCCAAGCCTGGCCGACTCGCTGCAAGCCCAGGTCGATGGCATCATCGAGCCGCTGATGCGCGAGCATGACATCGCCGGCATGGCCGTGGCGGTGATCGCCGATGGCAAGACGCACTACTTCACCTATGGCGTGGCCAGCAAGGCCGATGGGCAGCCGGTGAGCCGCCAGACATTGTTCGAAGTCGGCTCGCTGAGCAAGACCTACACCGCCACCCTCGTCGCCCAGGCCAGTGCCGAAGGCAAGCTCGACCTCGATGCACCCGCCAAGCGCTACCAACCGGCACTGGGCGATACACCGCTGGGCGAGGCCAGCGTGCTCGAGCTGGGCGCCTACAGTGCCGATTGTTTGCCGTTGCAGTTCCCAGACCAGGTGCGGACCGCCGATCAGGTGCTGGCCTTCTACCAGCAGTGGCGCCCACGTAGCCAGCGCGGCACCCAGCGCTGCTATTCCAACCCAAGCCTTGGCCTGTTCGGCGAACTGGCCGCGCGGGCTCAGGGCAAGCCCTTCGCCGAGGTAATGATGCAGCGGCTGCTGCCGGGCCTGGGCCTGGCTCATACTTACCTCGAGGTGCCCGACAGTGCTCGTGAGCACTACGCTCAAGGTTATGACGCCAACAACCAGCCCGTTCGCGTCAACCCCGGGCCCTTGGCCGATGAAGCCTACGGCATCAAGACCAACCTGACCGATGCGGCACACTACGTAAACTTGCAACTGCGCCCCACGCAGCTCTCCCCCTCACTGCAAAAGGCCATTGCCGTGACCCAGTCAGGTTACTTCAAGGTCGGCGCCATGACCCAGGGCCTGGGCTGGGAACGCTATCCGTATCCGGTCGCCCTGGACACCCTGCTCGAGGGCAACGGATCGACCATGGCGCTGCACCCCCAGCCGACCGTACGCCTGAAGCCTGCTCAACCGGCCACACCGGCGGCCTGGTACAACAAGACCGGCGCGACCGGTGGTTTCGGTGCCTATTACGCATTCGTTCCGAGCGAGGGGCTGGGCATCGTCTTGCTGGCCAACCGCAACTACCCCAACGAGGCGCGCGTGCGCGCGGCCTACAAGATTCTCTCGAACCTGGCACGGTGAAATGCGCGCGCCGGCAGGATTGTCGGACAAAATGTAGTGACGAAAAATATTCACTACAAAACGGTTGACGCCGCCGAACGGCCTTGGGCATGATGAGGCCGTCTCCCTGATCGGGAGCGGTGGCAAGGGTGTTCCAGACGGCCTGCGCGGTAACGCAGGCCGTCCGTGGAGAGGGAAACTGTCCAAAAGGCAGCGTGAGAAAGCCCCTGTTGCGATGCTGCTGTAGCAGCCTTGGTAGTGCGCTACATGTCGTGGCGCCGAGTGTGAAATCACTAACTGACGGGTAATGGGGGCTTTATGATGAATTTGAACAACAATCCTACGATCGACCAATTGGCCCAGCTGTTCGCCGCACGCAAGGACAGCCTCGACGACCATCTGCTGTGGGTCAGCCAGACCGGCGAGGTACGCCTTGACCGCCTGCCGCCCAATACGGTCGAAGATGAATTCGAAACGCACATGCCCAGCATGCGCGCCCGCTTCAAGGTCTACCGCCGTGGCCAGGGCTACGTCGGCAAGAAGGCCGCCGCCGACACCGAGTTCGTCGGCCGCGTCCTGCAGACCCTGCAACAAGAATGGCCTACCGCCCGTGAGCGGCAGGCAGTCAAGGTGATCGACCCACTGAACTGAGTGGTACACCGCCTCTTGAGCCCGGCCCCCAAGGCCGGGCTTTTTCATGCCTGTTATAATGCCTGCCCCTGTTCCTGCGGAGCCGCGTGATGAGTACTCCCGCCTATGGCACCGGCGATGCCTCCTACCAGGCCGCTGGCGGCATCGAGGGCCTGCGCCGCTTGGTCGACGACTTCTACCGGCTGATGGATGAACGCCCGGAAGCGGCCAGCGTGCGGCAGATGCACCCAGACGATCTGCAAGGTTCGCGAGACAAGCTGGCCTGTTTCTTAAGCGGCTGGCTCGGTGGGCCACGCCTGTACAGCGAACGCTTCGGCTCGATCGCCATTCCAGCCTTCCATGCCCAATGGCCGATCGATCAAGCCCATGCCGAACTCTGGCTTGCCTGCATGGCCGATGCCATTGCCCTGCAACCCTGGGCCCCGACGTTTGCCGAGTACCTGTTGCGCCAGTTGCGTGTGCCGGCCGAACGCATCGTCCAGGCCAGCCGCAACCGCCGTGCTCAGGCCTGACGCCGATGGGCGACCCGGGGCGGCAGTGGTAAGGCACCGGTAGCCAGCGCCCGGGCCCGCTCCACGCCCCAGACCAGGGCGCGGGTCATGGTCTCGCCCGGCCGGGCCGGATAGTATTCCTCCACCAGAGCCTGGCCCTCCCGGGTATACAACCCAAGGAATAGCTGCGTGGCACCTTGCCTGGAAAGACGCACCTGGACATCCAGGGTAGTACCGTCACTGAGCACTTCGTCATGGCAGCGGGCATGCAGGTTGGCATCGGCCCATTGCCAATAGGTTTCTTCCCTGACGCGCATGGATCTTTCCTCCTTGTGCTGAATCCGCGCAAGAAAAACACAACCTTGCTCTCCCGGCGAGGGCGACTCGCCGTTGCCATGAGCAAGATCAATGAATACGGATAAAAGCTACCGCTGGGCGTGACGCACTTCACCAAACGCCGTTCATGAAAAAGGGCTGCACATGCAGCCCGGGGTTCTTCATGCATCGCCTGGTCATTTCCTGGCGGGAATACGCGGGGTGAAGCGCCCCTTCTTGCTGCGCTGCAGATGCAGTGGCTGCAACTGCTCCGAGTCGTTCAAGGTCATGTTGGCGAAGCCCAGGCGTACAGCCGCTTGACCGCAACGGACCTGGCTGTTGATCGGGAATGCATCGTTCATATCTTCAAAAAAGGATTCGCTCATGCCCTGGTTCCCCGGTTGTCGGCCACGCCGGCAGGCAACATGCCTCCCTGGACAAGCAATGACCTGCCGGTGAGACTAGTCGGTCATTTACAGACCATCTAGACAGAATCCTCGAGGCCGACCAGCGGCAGGCGCTACTTCAAGCGAACCGCCGTACCGGTGGCAAACACCACCACCATGCCACCTTGGACAGATGGCATGCTGATTTCGAAGTCCACCCCCACCACCGCATCGGCTTGCAATTGACGTGCCCGCGCCTTGAGCTCTTCGGTGGCTTGCTCGCGAGCCTCACGCAAGGCGCTTTCCAAGGTCTGCGACCGACCGCCGAAGAAGTCGCGGAAACGGGCGAAGAAGTCCCGCACGAAGTTGATACCCTGCACCGATTCGGCGCTGACCACCCCCAGATATTCGGCTACCGGGCGGCCTTCGAGCTGGCTGGTCGTGGTGATGATCATGAGTCGGCTCCCTCGCCTTGGTAAAAAGGGCCGATCTTAACAGACCGCGCCATAGACCTTGATAGCCGGGCAGCCCGTTGCATTTGCCGGCCACCTGTCCCAAGCTCTGCCTTCACGCTGTCACGGACCACCCAATGCCCAACCATCACCGTTACCTGGTCGCCCTGCTGCTGCTGATCCTGGTGTCGGGCGTTATCGGCTACCTGTGGCATGGCGACCCACCCGCTGCACCTGCCCAGCACCCACACAGCTACGCCAAGGCCTTGCGCCAGGCGCACAACGGCGAGCCAGGCGCGGCGCGGGTGCTCTACCAGCAACTACAGCGCGACGACCTGCCGGCAATCCGCCGCGCCGCGCTCTACGCTGAACTGCCGCACTACCCATCGCCCCAGGCATTGAAGCTGGCTCGCCAGGACCTGGACCATGGCGACCCGCTGGTTCGCCGGGCGGCCATCGCCAGTATTCGCCGCCTCCTGCCGCCCGCCCAGCGCAGCCTGGTGCTGGGCCCGTTACTGGAAGACGACGAGCAGAGCGTACGTTTCGCGGCGGTGGACGCCTTGCTGGGTCTGGACCCCGATGCGATAGGCTTGTATTTCGGCCCGCTGCAGGACGCCCTGGAGCATTATCAGCAGGCCTTGGAAGCGCAACCACAGGATGCCGAGGCGCAGGTTCACCTGGCGCGCCTCTACCTGCATGAAGATGCTTACGAACAGGCCGGCGCGGCCCTGCAACGCAGCCTGCGAATCGCCCCGCACGGGCTGGACGCGCTGGCCATGCAGGTGCGCCTACTGGAACGCCAGGGGCAGCATGATGCCTCTCGGCAAGTGCTGGCCAAGGCCTTGGCGCTACGCCCGGATTCGGCTTTCCTCCAGCATGAACTGGGGCTCTGGTTGGTCCGTCACGAGCAACAGGAGTACGCCTTGCTGGCATTTTCCCGAGCTGTCGAACTGGAACCGGAGAATACCGACTACCGCTACGTCCTGGCCATGACCTTGCACGACCTGGACCAAGTGGAAGCCGCCCAGAAACAGCTGGAAACCGTGCTCGCCAAAGAACCGGCCAATCGCCGGGCCCGGTTGTTGTTGATCCAATATTGGAAGGAAACCGGCCAATTGCAGAATGTCCAGGTGCTATTGGCCGAGCTGGAGCGGCAAAACCCCGACGATCCGCTGCTCCAGCAAGGCTTATAGACGATCTGCACACCCGGGGTTGAACCCAGGTGTCACTCCCGCGGTCCAGTGGGTATCGGTTGCCCACTGGCACAGGAGAGATGCCTTGGCCGCTGCGTTACCCTTGGACGAACGCGTGCTGATCCTGGCACCTTCGCAGATCGCTGCTCACGCCTCGCACTTGCTGACAGGGGCAGGGTTTGCCTGCCTGTGCACGAGCGATTCCGCGCGCCTTGGCACCTGGCTGGCCGAAGGGGTCGGCATGGTAATCGCTGCCGCCAGTACGCTACCGGGCCCGCATTCGGTGCTGCAATCGTTTATCGACCAGCAGCCGGCCTGGTCTGACCTGCCCATCGTCCTGCTGACCGGCCCCACCACCGGCCCACCCGAACCGACACTCGGTCACCTGCTGCCCCTACCCTTGCCACTGGACGCCGCGCAATTGCTTCACCTCAGCCAGGTCGCCCTGAGCAGCCGTCGCCGCCAATATCGCTCCCGTGATTACATGCGCGAGCTGGAACGCCAGGCGCAACAACACCAAACCGATGAACAGGCACGTCACCAACTACGGAAAATGGAGGCCATCGGGCAACTGGCAGGAGGCATCGCCCATGATTTCAACAACTTGCTGACCAGCATCGGCGGCAGTTTCGAACTGATCGACAAACGCTTGCAGCAAGGGCGGAGCGAGCAGCTCGACGGCATCCTGCGCATGGGCAAGGAAGCTGTGGCCCGGGCGGCACGCCTGACCCATCGCCTGCTGGCGTTTTCTTCCCGCCAGTCCCTGCAGAGTCAGGTCGTCGACCTGCACAACCTGCTGCACCCCGATGACCTCCGGGCCAGCCTGGATGTTTCCATCACCTTGCAGGTCACCCTGCCAACCGACCTGTGGCTGGTGGAAGCGGATGACAAGCAGCTCAAGGAAGCCGTGAGCAATTTGTTGCTCAATGCCTGCGAAGCCATGCCCTGGGGCGGCCGATTGGATATCGAGGCGAGCAACCAACGCATCGACAGCGCATCCACCGGTGACGGCGCGCTGCCCAGTGGCGACTATTTGTGCCTGAGTATCAGCGATACCGGCCAAGGCATGTCGCAAGGCACCCTCGAGCATGCCTTCGAGCCGTTCTTCAGCACCAAGCCGGTCGGCCAGGGGGTTGGCCTTGGGCTTTCGATGGTCTATGGCTTCAGCAAGCAATCGAACGGTCATGTGCGGTTGCGCAGCCAGATCGGCCAGGGTACCCGCGTCGACCTGTACTTGCCGCGCTACATCGGCCAGGCACGCCCGCAAAGCGAACCACCGCCCCTTGCCAGCGTCAGCATCTGCCGGGAAATCCTGGTGGTCGAAGACGACCCGCAAGTGCGCCAATTGCTTTGTCAATCGCTGCGCGAGGAAGGGTTCCCTTGCCATGCGGCCTGCAATGCCAAAGAAGCCCTCCAGCTGTTGCAATCGCCCCAGCCGCTCGCCCTGATGATCAGCGATGTGGGGCTTCCCGGCATGAACGGTCGACAACTGGCGGAGGTTGCACGCACACTGCGTGACAACCTGCAGGTTCTGTTCATTACGGGCTATGCCGAGACGGCCATGGCACAGGACGACTTCCTCGCCCCAGGCATGCAGTTGATCAGCAAGCCTTTCGAACTGAGCCAACTACAGGCCCGGGTCACGCAGATGCTGGACAAGCAGACCTGCGGCTGAACCTGCTGCACACGCCTGCCGGACCACCGACGCGCCCACGCATGGCTTTCCGCCCATGGGCGGCTATGCTCATTAGGTTTTCCTCTGCCCCGGGGAATCCGGGCCTTTTCCAGGCATGTGGAGCGTGGTCATGAGCAAGAAGATCCTGGTGGTGCTGACCAACACGGCAAAATACCCGACGCTAAAGCGCGCCACCGGTTTGTGGCTGGGCGAAGCAGTCCACTTCGTCGACAAGGTGCAGAAGGCCGGCTATGCCGTCGATTATGTCAGCCCTGCCGGTGGCTATGTGCCGATCGACCCCCACAGCCTGCAGATGGCGCCCGAGCTCGACTGGCAATGGTACGACGACAAGGCCTTCATGAACCGCCTCGGCACCACCCTGGGGCCAGGCCAGGTCAAGGCCGAGGACTACTGCGCGATCTACTATACCGGCGGCCATGGCGTGATCTGGGACTTCCCGGAGAACACCAGCCTGCAGGCGCTGGCCCGTGGCATCTATGAAGCCGGCGGCGTGGTGGCAGCGGTATGCCATGGCGCCGTCGGCCTGCTGAACATCAAGCTCAGCGATAACAGCCTGCTGGTCAGAGGGCGCCAGGTGACCGGCTTTTCCAACACCGAGGAAAAACTTGCAGAACTCGACAATGTGGTGCCCTACCTCACGGAAAACGAGCTGGTGGCCCGCGGCGGCAAGTACAGCAAGCATGACGACCCGTGGGCCGGCTTCGTGGTCAGTGACGACCGGCTGATCACCGGGCAGAACCCGGCTTCCAGCGCCTTGGTGGCCGAGCACGTACTGACGCGCCTGAAGAAACCCGCATGATCCCACGGGCGATTGCTCGATAACCCGCAACATTCGCAGATAGCGGCTACAGTCCAACCGCCTCAGGCCCAAGTAACCTCGCCTGCAACCTGTCCACTGTCGGACAAGCTGCCAGGAGGGGCTGCGATCATGTCGAAATTCACCCATGCAGGGCGCAGCCTACTGGAGATGTTGCTTATCTTGACCATCAGCCTGGTCCCAATGGCATCGGGCCTGCTGGTCATGATCTACCAACTGGAACGCAAGCTTGAGGAAAATGCCCAGGTATCGGTCCAGGAGGCCATCTTTGCCATCGACCAGGTCCTGGACAACCTGCAAAGCGCCGCATCCAACGCGCTGCCCCTGGCGGGCCAACCCTGTAGCGAAGCCGCGCAGCCGCTGGAAGTGCTGGCCGCTGGGGACCCACGGATCCGCTCGCTCATCCTCACCAGGAACGGCCAGTCGTATTGCAGCAGTATCGAGACCACCATCACCGACAGCCCGACGTTCTACAGCCCACGTGCGCTGGTACAGCTGAATTTCGATTCGCCCATCACGCCCAACGGCGTCGTCGTCGAATTGCGTCTTGCCTATGCCAACCCAGGCGTGATCGCAACCGCCTATGGCATCGAGCTACGCAACGAGCTGCGCGGCTTCCAGGATGGCATGGTGCTGGTACTGGAGTTTGGCAAGAAATACATCTGGGAGATGGGAGACAGCCGTGATCCGCAAGAGCCTTCGCAATCGGAGTTCTTCCGCAGTGCGATCTCGAGCAAGCACGGATATACGGTAAGAGGCGGGTACCCGGAGGGCTTCACGGCAAGCGAGATACGCCAGTCGATGTTGCAGATACTCCCTTCCCTGGCGCTGGTAGGGCTGCTGACCGGAGCGATTACCTATTGGGTGATATTCAGAGCGCGCAACAAAGGCCGGCAGGCCACCTCTCCCAGACGTTGAGGCAGCCTGCCGTTGCGATTACTCGACGTTCAGCACGCCACGACGAACCTGGTCACGCTCGATGGATTCGAACAGGGCCTTGAAGTTGCCTTCGCCGAAGCCATCGTCGCCCTTGCGCTGGATGAACTCGAAGAACACAGGGCCCAACAGGGTCTCCGAGAAGATCTGCAGCAGCAGGCGTTTGTCGCCGGCTTCGGAGGCACCGTCGAGCAGGATGCCGCGCGATTGCAGCTGGTCCACCGGCTCACCGTGGCCTGGCAGGCGCTCCTCGAGCATTTCGTAGTAGGTCTGTGGCGGCGCGGTCATGAAGCGCATGCCGTAGCCTTTCAGGGCGTCCCAGGTCTTGAGCAGGTCGTCGGTGAGGAAGGCCACGTGCTGGATACCTTCACCGTTGAACTGCATCAGGAACTCTTCGATCTGCCCCGAGCCCTTGGAGGATTCTTCATTGAGCGGGATGCGGATCATGCCGTCCGGCGCGGTCATGGCACGGGAAGTCAGGCCGGTGTATTCGCCCTTGATATCGAAGTAGCGGATCTCGCGGAAATTGAACAGCTTCTCGTAGAAGCCCGCCCAGTAGGACATGCGGCCACGGTAGACGTTGTGGGTCAGGTGGTCGATGATCTTGAGGCCGGCGCCGACAGGGTTACGGTCCACACCTTCGATGAACTTGAAGTCGATGTCATAGATCGAACTGCCTTCCTCGTAGCGGTCGATCAGGTACAGCGGCGCGCCACCGATACCCTTGATTGCCGGCAGGCGCAGTTCCATCGGGCCGGTTTCGATTTCCACCGGCTGGGCGCCCAGCTCCAGGGCACGGGCATAGGCTTCATGGGCATTGCGTACGCGGAACGCCATGCCGCATACCGACGGGCCATGCTCGGCGGCGAAGTACGAGGCGACGCTCTTGGGCTCGTTGTTCAGGATCAGGTTGATGCCGCCCTGGCGATACAGGTGCACATCCTTGGAACGGTGGGTGGCCACCTTGGTGAAGCCGAGCATCTGGAATACAGGCTCCAGCACGCCAGGGGTCGGCGATGCGAATTCAATGAACTCGAAGCCCATCAGGCCCATCGGGTTGTCGAAGATATCAGCCATGTGTGTGTCCTCATCAGCAAGCGAAAAATGGTGTCAGGTGCTTTGGATGTCGGACAGGCGTGGTGGCGAGCACGGGATGCCGCGCACGCTGCGGGCAAGGAAGTCACCAATGATCAGCTTGAACCCATGGTATGTCATATGGACCCATTCTCGGCGGGCTTGATTCCCCGGGGCACGGAGAACCTTATTCTTGTATTCGTAAACCGATTCTACAGGGCGTAAAATCATTTGTCGCGCTTTAGTTCACCGCTTGACCCGACAAACGGCTATCCTCTGCGAATTGGTTTCAAACAGATTGGATGAGCATGCCTTTATCGGTCAAACGCGCCCGCTGGAGCTGGCGCTCCCTTCTCCCTTGGGGCATAGGGGCCCTGCCGCTGCTCTGTGGCCTGGGGGTCATGCAATGGCAAGCCCAGCGCGAATTGCACAACAGCAGCCAGAGCACAACCCGACAAGTGGTCAAGCAAGTCGAGCATATTCTCGACAACCTCTCTGGTGCTGCCACGGAACTGTTGCCCCTGGTGGGCCGTCCTTGCAACGAGATCGACGTGGCCTTGCGCGGGCAGGTCACCCGCAACGCCTTCGTGCGCTCTACCAACCTGTTCCAGCACCATACCCTCTACTGTTCTTCATTGTTCGGCAATTTCGACGAACCGGTGGACCCTCGTGACTACACCGAGGGCCGCCTGTGGTTGATGAAGGGCAACGCGGTCACCCCGGGCCATTCCTTGTTGGCCTACCGCCTCAGCAAAGGCGACGGTGGCGCCATCACCGTGGTCGACAGCGACCACCTGGTCACCGCCCTGAAGCTGATCGGCCCGGAGGAAGAGCTGCAACTTCAGGTCGGTAACAACTGGATAGGCAAGGAAGGCGTGGTCCATACGGGCACGCCGCCGCAGGCCGCCATCGCCGCGGTGGTACAATCCTCGACCCGCTACCCTTTCAGCGTTCATGGGGGCTATGCACCGGGCAAGCACAGCCAGTACATGGCCGAGCACTACCCGGCCCTGCTCAGCTTGCTGTTGATCCTGGGGGTGCTGGCAGGTGTGGTCTGTCGCTGGCAGGTCCGCCGCGCCCTGTCGCCGCGCGCCGAGCTGCAGCGCGCGCTGGAAGCCGACGAGTTCCTGCCTTATTTCCAGCCCGTGGTGCGCAAGGACGATTACCGCTGGGCCGGTGTCGAAGTGCTGATGCGCTGGAACCACCCGCGCGAAGGTCTGGTGCGCCCGGACCTGTTCATTCCCTATGCCGAGCACAGCGGCCAGATCGTCCCCATGACCCGCGCCCTGATGTTGCATACCGCCCAGGGGCTGGCCCCCTATGCTGCGCTGCTCGAAGATGGTTTCCACATCGGTATCAATATCACCGCCGACCACTGCCGCGACCTGGGCCTGTTGGATGATTGCCGCACCTTTCTCCAGCATTTCCCGCCTGGGCGCGTGGTGCTGACCCTGGAGCTGACCGAACGCAAGCTGATCGAAGCCACGCCGGTCACCCTGGAGCTGTTCGAAAAACTGCATGACATGGGTGTGATGATCGCCCTGGACGACTTCGGGACCGGTCAGTCAAGTCTCAACTACCTGCGCCAGTTCAAGGTCGACTACCTGAAGATCGACCAGAGCTTCGTCGCGATGATCGGTGGCGACGCACTTTCCCAGCATATCCTCGATACCATCATCGAACTGTCGGGCAAGCTGGGGCTGGGGATCGTTGCCGAGGGTGTGGAAACCGAGGTCCAGCGCGATTACCTGGCACGTCATCAGGTGGACTTCCAGCAAGGCTACCTGTTCGGCCGGCCGATGCCTGTTGGCGACTTTCTCCAAGCCCTGGCCGCCCGTCCGGGCAGCACGCGGTTGCCCCACGACGTACGCCCTGAGATCATGCCGAACTGATCACCTGTTCAACTTCGTAAACCGAGGCATTCGTGTCAAAAGGCATTCTCTCGTCGGTCGTGGCGTCCTGTCTGTTCGCCGTGATGTACTTCTACACCTCCTTGATGACGCCCTTGGATGGCGAGGAGATCTTTGGCTGGCGCACCCTGCTGACGCTGCCTTGCCTCACCTTGTTCATGCTGGCCACCAAGGACTGGAAGCTGGTCGGCGGCCTGTTGGCACGGGTGCGCCAGGCACCTGTCTTGCTGCTGGGCATGATCGGCACCTCATGGCTGATGGGCGTGCAACTGTGGCTGTTCCTCTGGGCGCCGTTGCATGGCCGCAGCCTGGAAGTGTCCATGGGCTATTTCCTGCTGCCGCTGGCCATGGTGCTCACCGGGCGCCTGGTGTATGGCGAGCGGTTGTCGCGCCTGCAAAAGGTCGCGGTGGCCTGCGCCGTTCTCGGCGTGGGCCATGAGCTGTACCAGAACGGCAGCTTCGCCTGGGAAACCCTGGTGGTGACCCTTGGCTACCCGATCTATTTCGTCCTGCGTCGCCGCTGCGGCACCGACCACCTGGGCGGGCTGTGGTGCGACATGTGCCTGCTGTTGCCCTGGGCGTTGTATTTCGTGCTGCAGAACCCGCTGACCGCCGCCGACCTTGCCGAACACCCGGCGCTGTATGGGTTGATTCCGTTGCTCGGGGCGATCAGTGCCTCGGCCCTGATCGCCTATGTGCTGGCCAGCCGGCTGCTGCCCTTCAGCCTGTTCGGCCTGCTCAGCTACGTCGAACCGGTGCTGCTGGTCGGCGTCGCCTTGCTCCTGGGCGAGACCATCGGCCCCGACCAGTGGCTGACCTACCTGCCGATCTGGGCCGCGGTACTGGTACTTGTGCTTGAAGGGATCAAGCACCTGCTGCGCCAACGTCGCCGCTCGGTGTAAGACGCACCTGGCGAACCCGGCGCTCCTCGACCGCCACCACAGTCAGGGTCCAGCCGTCGCATACCAGGCGGTCACCGATCACCGGCAGGCGATCGAGCAGGCTCATCACCAGGCCCGCGAGGGTCTGGTAGTCCTCGGTAGGGCGCGCGCCGAAACCGGTGCGTGCCTGGACCTGGCTCAGGTTCAAGGCACCGCTGACCACAAAACCGCCTTCTTCCTCGACGATCCCAGGGCCGGCGACTTCGCTGGCATCCGGCAGTTCACCGGCGATCGACTCAAGGATATCGGTCATGGTCAGCACACCGGTGAAGTCGCCGAATTCATTGACCACGAAGGCAATGTGGGTCGACTGGGCACGCATCTGCTCCAGTGCATTGAGGATGCTGAAGCTTTCCAGCAGGTTCAACGGAGCCCGAGCCAGGCGCTCGAGCTCCGGTTGGCCGCCGGATAACAGCTCCTTGAGCAATTCCTTCTTGTGCACGAAGCCCAGCGGCTCTTCGATCCGGCCGTCGCGGATCAGCGGCAGGCGCGAATAGGGCGAGTTCGCCAAGGCCTGGGCAATGGCCTCGGCCGGTTGCGCCAGGTCGATGGCGTCGACCTCGGCGCGCACGGTCATCACCGTGCGAATCGGCCGTTCGGCCAGGTTCAGCACACCGCTGATCATCACCCGCTCACGTCGGTCGAAGACCACCTGGTCGTCGCTGCCTTCGACCAGGTCGGCAATTTCCTCCCCCACCTCATCGGCCGCCACGGCGCGGCCCCCCATCAGGCGCAGCACGGCATGGGCGGTACGCTCACGCAGCGGTCGATGCTGCTGCAGGCTGCGTTTGCGACGGGCACGGGCCAGTTGGTTGAACAGCTCGATCAGCAACGAGAAGCCGATGGCCGCGTACAGGTAGCCCTTGGGGATATGGAAGCCCAGGCCCTCGGCGGTCAGGCTGAAGCCGATCATCATCAAGAAGCCCAGGCACAGCATGATCACCGTGGGGTGGGCGTTGACGAAACGCGTCAGTGGCTTGCTGGCGACGATCATGATACCGATGGAGAAGACCACGGCGATCATCATCACCGACAACTGTTCGACCATGCCCACCGCCGTGATCACCGCGTCCAGGGAGAACACCGCATCCAGCACCACAATCTGCGCGACGATGGGCCAGAACGCAGCATGGCGGGTCACGCCGCTGGTATGCGCAACGTGCCCTTCGAGGCGTTCGTGCAGCTCCATGGTGGCCTTGAACAACAGGAACACACCGCCGAACAGCATGATCAGGTCTCGGCCCGAGAAGCTCTTGCCGAACACTTCGAACAGCGGCGCGGTCAAGGTGACCATCCAGGAGATGCTGGCCAGCAAGCCCAGACGCATGATCAGCGCCAGGCTCAGGCCAATGACCCGTGCGCGGTCGCGCTGGTGCGGCGGCAGCTTGTCGGCAAGGATGGCGATGAAGACCAGGTTGTCGATACCCAGTACCAGTTCGAGCACGATCAGCGTGGCAAGGCCCAGCCAGGCCGTGGGGTCGGCTAGCCATTCCATTGCGAGGTACTCACGACAAAGGCGTCACCGGGACGCGGGGAAGAAGGCCAGGACGGCCGGGGACTGGGGGGCTCCGAGAAGGTGCTCATGGGGACCTTGATAGCAAATTGGGAAAAAGATCCTACAGCCAGCAAGGTGTTTACTGACAGCGGGAAACTATTACAAAAGCTGTAACCGGGGCCGTGTAGCGGCCATCGCAGACAAGCCCGCGCCCACAGGATGGGGATTTTTCTTCAATACTCACCCCAGCGCCCTGCCCCAACATGGTCTCCTTCTTTCTGTAAGGAATACCCACCATGAGCCTGTCATTGTCCATGGCCGCCTTCGCCCTGGCGGCTTCCATTTCACCCGGCCCGGTCAATATCGTCGCCCTGGGCAGCGGTGCCCGCCACGGCCTGCGCGCCAGCCTGGCCCACGCCGCAGGCGCCACCTTGGGCTTCTGCCTGCTGCTGTTGCTGGTCGGTCTTGGCCTGCATGAACTGCTGCTGCGCTGGCCGCGCCTGGGCCAGGTGCTGCACGGCGGCGGCGTGGCGTTCCTGTTGTACATGGCCTGGAAACTGGCCAGCGACGATGGCCAGCTGGGTAGCGAACATCCACAAGGCGCGCCATCGGCCTGGCACGGCGCCCTCATGCAATGGCTCAACCCCAAGGCCTGGCTGGCGGCGATCGCGGGGGTCGGGGCCTATACTGGCGGCGAGCAGCACTTGCTGTGGCTGTTCGCCTGGATCTACGGGCCGATATGCTTCGTTTCGATTGCCAGTTGGGCCTGGGCAGGCAGCGTGATTCGCCACTACCTGGGCAACCCACGACACATGCGTGCGTTCAACCGTGCGTTAGCAGCCTTGCTGGCGGCCAGTGCCCTGTACCTGCTGCTGGGGTGAACCTGCCCCGGCTAGCCCTGCCGATAATGCCCCGGTGTCGCCGCCAGGTGCTGCTTGAATGCCCGTTGCAGATGCGCCTGGTCGGCGAACCCCGCCTCCATCGCCACCTCGGCGATCGGCCGCCCTTGGCGCAACTGCGCCCGGGCATGCTGCACGCGTTGGTCCAGCAGGTAACCGTGGGGCGTCAGGCCAAAGCGCTGGCCGAACGCGCGTATCAGGTAGGCGCGCGACAGGCCCACCGCCGCGCAGATATCGTTCACGGTCAGGGGGTCGAGCCGGTGCGCACGGATGAATGCGGCAGCGGCCTCCAGGCGTGGATGGGCCCGCAACCCGCTGGCCGGGGCGCGCTGCAGATAACCCGGCAGGTCTTCGAAGAAACGGGCCAACAGCGCCTCCCGGTCGACCGTCTCGGCATCGAAGAGTGCAGCGAAAAGCGCCAGCAGCCGACCGTAGAGCGCAGGCGATGCACTGTAGGTGGCCTCGGGCAACACGAAGCCGCGGGCCTGCAGCCATGGCAAGTCGACGAACAGCATCAGGTAGGACCAGGGTTCACCCTCGATCGGGTTGCAGGCATGCACCACGCCCGGGTTCATCAAAACCGTGGCGCCTGCGCTCACCTCCCGCTGGGTACCACCGGTAAGGTAGGTACTGCGCCCCCCGGTGATCACGCCGATGGAAAAGCTCTCGTGAGAATGGGCCGCGTAACACACCTGACGCCCATCACCGACGCGCCGGGCCTCGACGAAGGGCAATGCCGGATCCCGCCAGAACCGCGACACCTCGATCATCGCCCTGCCCTCATTCACCGCCGCCCTGCACGACCACCAGCAACTGTGCCTGGCGCGGCCCGACCGAGCGCAGGCGGTGCGGGGTCTGGGCATTGAAGTGCAAGGCATCGCCCTGCTCCAGCACTACCCGCTCGTTCATGAAGTCCACTTCCACCTGCCCTTCATGCACGAACAGGAACTCCTCGCCCTGATGCTCCTTGAAGGTCGGGTCGCTGAACTCGGTCGGCGGCTGGATGAGAAACGGCAACAGGCTGCGCTGGCCGACCTGGGAGGTCAGCACCGTATATCCCGGCCCTTGACCATCCCCCACCAATGCCTGGCGTTCGCCCTGACGCACGAGGCTGTAGCGGGCCTGGGCGTGTTGGTCTTCGGCGAACAGCTCCTCGACATTCACGTTCAACGCCCGCGCCAGTTTCAGCGCCGCGGCGATCGACGGGGTGTTCAGGCCGCGCTCCACCTTGGACAGGTAGCTCTTGGTCATGCCGGATTTCTCGGCCAGCAACTCCAGGGTGATCCCCAGCTTTTTTCTCAGCAATTTCAGTCGGATAGACATGTGACGCGGTTTTCCCGGGCGAACGTACTTGCTTATGACACTTTGTGTCATATAGGATTATTTGTGTCATTCGCTTGACCGCCCCGCCACCGGACTACCCCACGCAGCAGGTGGCGAGGCGACAAGCACCGACATCGTCCATTACGCCACAGAGGATACCCCCCATGGCCAAGACCCTGACACACAGCAAGGACCAGTTGGTCCGCCAAGCCCTGACACAGATGCAGGGCTCGCTCGCCGATAATACGTGGACCGTGCGCGAAAAGCTGGCCCTGACCTGCCGAATTCTCTTCGACCATGGCCATGATTCAGGCCTGGCCGGGCAGATCAGCGCACGCGGCCCGCAGCCGGGCACCTTCTACACCCAGCAGCTGGGCCTGGGTTTCGACGAGATCAGCGCCAGCAACCTGCTGCTGGTCAACGAAGACCTGGACGTACTCGAAGGCCAGGGCATGCCCAACCCGGCCAACCGTTTCCATAGCTGGGTGTACCGGGCACGCCCGGACGTCAACTGCATCATCCACACCCACCCGACCCATGTCGCCGCACTGTCGATGTTGGAAGTGCCGCTGCAGGTCTCGCACATGGACCTGTGCCCGCTGTATGACGACTGTGCCTTCCTCGAGGCCTGGCCAGGGGTTCCGGTGGGCAACGAAGAAGGCGAGATCATCAGCCAGGCCCTGGGTGACAAGCGCGCGATCCTGCTCTCGCACCACGGCCAGCTGTCGACCGGCGACAGCATCGAGCAGGCCTGCGTCTATGCCCAACTGATCGAACGGGCCGCACGCCTGCAGTTGCTGGCGATGTCCGCGGGCACCATCAAACCCATCGCTCCGTCGCTTGGCCGCGAGGCCCACGACTGGATCGACCGGCCCAAACGTCATGGCGCGGCCTTCACCTATTTCGCCCGGCAGAGCCTGCGCCGGCACGCCGACTGCCTGAACTGAACCCTGAACACCTTGCTTGCGGAGCCTTTTCACCATGACTACAGAATTCCACGGCATCATCGGCTACACCATCACCCCCTTCAGCGCCGACGGCGAACAGCTCGACCTGCCTGCCCTGGGCCAGTCCATCGACCGGCTGATCGACCACGGGGTCCAGGCCATCGCCCCGCTGGGCAGCACCGGCGAAGGTGCATACCTGAGCGACGAAGAATGGCGGCAGGTGGCCGAGTACAGCCTGGCGCGCATCGCCGGGCGCGTGCCGAGCATCGTCAGCGTCTCCGACCTGACCACCGCCAGCGCCGTACGGCGCGCCCGCTTTGCCCAGCAACACGGCGCCGATGCCGTGATGGTGCTGCCTTCGGCCTACTGGAAGCTCGGCGAGGCCGAGATCGTCCAGCATTACCGGGCCATCGGTGCGGCGATCGACATCCCGATCATGCTCTACAACAACCCGGCCACCAGTGGTACCGACATGTCGGTGGAGTTGATCCTGCGCATCGTCCGTGAGGTCGACAACGTCACCATGGTCAAGGAGAGCACCGGCGATATCCAGCGCATGCACAAGCTGCACCTGCTCGGTGAAGGCCAGGTACCGTTCTACAACGGCTGCAACCCGCTGGCGCTGGAGGCGTTCGTGGCAGGTGCCAAGGGCTGGTGCACCGCCGCCGCCAACCTGATCCCCGAGCTCAACCAACGCCTGTACCAGGCGGTACGGGCGGGCGACCTGGCACAGGCCAAGGCATTGTTCTATCGCCAGTTGCCGTTGCTGGACTTCATCCTCAAGGGCGGCCTGCCGGCCACCATCAAGGCCGGGCTGGCCATGACCGGGCTGCCCGTGGGCGAACCTCGGCGGCCGGTGTTCGGGTTGGACGAGCAAGGTCGCCGGGCCTTGGAGGCGCTGTTGATGCGAACCGGTAACGGGCCATCAGATCGACCAACGAGTAGGCACCCTGGCTGACGGGCCACGGTGATGGACTTGCCTCGAAGCACTCCATCACCACGCCCTTGCCCCGGACTTGTAGAACAATCGTTATCGATAATTCATCGAGACGAAAAAAAGGGCGGTTTCCTACCGCCCTCTTCTGGCTTTCCTACACCTATGGCATAACCGGCGGCACGTACTGCAAGGTCGTGCCCAGCGCCCACAAGAGCACCAGCACCAACGGCACATGCACCAGCAACTGCACGAAGGAAAAGCCGATCAGATCCCGCGCCTTGAGCCCTAGCACACCCAGCAGCGGCAGCATGTAGAACGGGTTGATCAGGTTCGGCAGCGCTTCGGCGGCATTGTAGATCTGCACCGCCCAGCCCAGGTGGTACTGCAGGTCGTTGGCCACCAGCATCACGTAGGGCGCCTCGATGATCCACTTGCCGCCACCGGACGGGATGAAGAAGCCCAGCACCGCCGAGTAGACCCCCATGAGCACGGCATAGGTGTCGTGGGAGGCGATCTGCACGAAGAACGTGGAAATGTGGTGGGCCAGGGTCTGCTCGTCCACGCCCTTGACCTGGGTGAGGACGGCCGCGATCGAGCCATACAGCGGGAACTGGATCAACACCCCGGTGGTGGTCGGCACGGCGCGGGCCACTGCGTCCAGGAAGCTGCGCGGGCGCCAGTGGAGCAAGGCGCCGAGCATGATGAACAGGAAATTGTAGGTATTCAGGCCCGAGATCGCGGTAATGGCAGGCTTGGTGGCGAATTCATGGTACAGCCAGCCTGCGGCCAGGGCCACCAGCAGCAAGGTCAGGATCGGGCTGTACTCCAGCCACTCGCCCGGGCGCGTACGCTGAGCCGGTGGCGGCGCGCTGAAGCTTGGGTCCACACCACACTGTTCGGCGGTGCGAGCACTGTTCGGGCCTGGGGCGGTGGCATAGGCGATCATCAGCGAAACGATCACCAGGGCCGCCAGCATGACGCCGGACTGCCACAGGAAGATGGTTTCGGTGAACGGGATCACCCCCGTGATGGCCAGGATCGAAGGCGGCAGGCTGGCCGGGTTGGCCTGCAGTTGCGCCGCCGAGGACGACAGCCCCAGCGCCCAGACCGCGCCCAGGCCCAGGTAGGCGGCGGCACCGGCCGCGCGATAGTCCATCTTCAGGTCCTGGCGACGTGCCAGGGCGCGCACCAGCAAGCCGCCGAACACCAGCGACAGCCCCCAGTTGAGCAGCGAGGCGAGCATCGAGATCAGCGCCACCCAGCACACCGCCGAACGGCCGTTGCTGGGCAAGCGGGCCAGGCGGTCGATCAGCCGCGCAGCGGGCGGCGAGCTGGCCACCACGTAGCCGCCAATGACCACGAAGGCCATCTGCATGGTGAACGGGATCAGGCTCCAGAACCCATCGCCGAAGGCCTTGGCGGTGTCGGTGGGCTTGCCGCCCATGAGCATGGCGCCCAGGCACACCAGCACCACGGCCAGGGCTGCGAACACCCAGGAGTCGGGGAACCAGCGTTCGGCCCAGTTGGAGCAGCGCAAGGCGAAGCGGGCGGAGCGGCTGTCTTGGATTTCAGCGGCCACGGTAGTCTTCCTTTTATTGGTTTTATGTTTTTTTCAAAAACAAGCACAAAACCCTGTGGGAGCGGGCTTGCCCCGCGATAGCGTCCGCTCAGGCGATGATGTTGCCTGGCCTGACGCTATCGCGGGGCAAGCCCGCTCCCACAGGGTGGGTTACAACCTTTGATATCAGAAGGTCATTTCCTTCACATCGTCCGGCACGATCAGCTTGCCGGCGGTCTTCTCGATGATTTCCTCGACGCTGACCCCAGGTGCGGTTTCGCGCAGGATGAAGGCGCCGTTCTCGATCTCCAGGTAGGCCAGATCGGTGAGCACCTTACGGATGCAGCCGGCACCGGTCAGCGGCAGGCTGCAGCGCGGCAGCAGCTTGGACTCGCCGTCCTTGGAGGCGTGGGTCATGGTGACGATGATGTTCTCGGCGCCGGCCACCAGGTCCATGGCGCCGCCCATGCCTTTGACCAGCTTGCCAGGGATCATCCACGAGGCGATGTTGCCTTCCACGTCCACTTCGAAGGCACCGAGCACGGTGAGGTCGACGTGGCCGCCACGGATCATGGCGAACGATTGGGCCGAATCGAAGATCGAAGCACCGCGGCGGGCGGTGACGGTCTGCTTGCCGGCGTTGATCATGTCGGCGTCAATCGTGCCTTCGGTGGGGAACTCGCCCATGCCGAGCAGGCCGTTCTCGGACTGCAGCATCACGTCCATGTCGGCGGGCACGTAATTGGCCACCAGGGTGGGTATGCCGATACCGAGGTTGACGTAGTAACCGTCCTTCAGTTCACGGGCGACGCGTTGCGCCATCTGTTCGCGGGTCAGTGCCATGGTCAGGATCTCTTTGTTGTTCTGTGGACGGCGCGTTAGGCCTTGACGGTGCGCTTCTCGATGCGCTTTTCGAAGGTGCCGACGATGACCCGGTCGACATAGATGCCCGGGGTGTGGATCTCGCTGGGCAGCAACACGCCCGGCTCGACGATCTCCTCGACCTCGACCACGGTGATCTTGCCGGCGGTGGCGGCCAGCGGGTTGAAGTTCTGCGCGGTGTTGCGGTACACCACGTTGCCGTAGTGGTCAGCCTTCCAGCCCTTGACGATGGCGAAATCGCCGGTGATGGATTCTTCGAGGATGTACTTGCGGCCCTTGAACTCGCGCACTTCCTTGCCTTCGGCGACCGGGGTACCGTAGCCGGTGGCGGTGTAGAAGGCCGGGATACCGGCACCGCCGGCGCGCATCTTTTCGGCCAGGGTGCCCTGGGGGGTCAGTTCCACTTCCAGCTCGCCGCTGAGCAGCTGGCGTTCGAATTCGGCGTTTTCGCCCACGTAGGAAGCGATCATCTTGCGGATCTGCCGGTCTTCCAGCAGCACGCCCAGGCCGAAGCCGTCGACGCCGCAGTTGTTGGAGACCACGGTCAGGCCCTTGACGCCACGGCGCTTGATTTCGGCGATGAGGTTTTCGGGGATACCGCACAGGCCGAAACCACCGGCCAGCACCGTCATGTTGTCGGTCAGGCCTGCGAGGGCCTCTTCATAGGTTGCTACGCGCTTGTCCAGTCCGGCCATGCTCAGTCGCCTTTTGTAGTTGTTGGAACCGTGGACGCATCTTCACCGCTGTCGACTGATTTGTTAATTTTGTTTTCGTCATCGATTGATAATTTTTCCAAAACAAAACAGGTTCGCCATGAACGTCAAGCAGTTACGCGCCTTCGTCACCGTGGCCAAGTACCAGAGCTTCGCCCAGGCCGGCGAGCACCTGCATGTTTCCCAGCCGGCGCTGAGCCTGACCATCAAGGCGCTGGAGGACAACCTCGGCGGCGCCCTGCTCACCCGCACCACCCGCAGCGTCAGCCTGACGGCCGAGGGCGAAGTGCTGCTGCCCCTGGCCCGACGCCTGCTGGCCGATTGGGACGACACCGAGGAAATGCTGCGCCAGCGCTTCACCCTGCAACTGGGGCGGGTTTCGGTGGCGGCCATGCCGGCGTTTGCCGGCAACCTGCTGCCGCGGTCGTTGAAGGTGTTCCGCCAGCGCTACCCGCGGGTCAATGTCACGGTGCACGATGTGATCAACGAACAAGTGCTGGAACTGGTGCGCCATCGCCGCGTCGAACTGGGCATCGGCTTCGAGCCGGAGAACCTCGACGGCCTGCGCTTCCATCCGCTCTACCTCGATCGCTTCGTGGCCGTGGTGCCTGCCGACTCGCCCCTGGCCGAGCAACCCCAGGTAAGCTGGCGGCAATTGCTCGCCGAAGATTTCATCGCCCTGCAACGGCCCTCGGCCGTTCGCCTTTTGCTCGAGCAGAACGTGGCGGCCAGCCACGGCAAGCTGGCGGTGGCGTTCGAGAGCCACCAGCTCTCCACCATCGGCCGCATGGTCGCCAACGGCCTGGGCGTCAGCGCTGTGCCGGCGTTGTGCGTCAACCAGATGCAGGAGCTTGGCGCCCGCTGCGTACCCCTGGTCGAGCCCAGCGTGGAGCGGCGCATCGGCGTCATCGCCCTGGCCGACCACAAGCTTTCCACTGCAGCGCAGGCGCTGCTCGATGTCGTGCTTTCCCACACCGACCCACAGGAGGTGACATGCGTTTCGTGAATTTGGCAGGTTCGAAGGTGCCGGCCATCGGCCAGGGCACCTGGTACATGGGCGAGGACCCGCGCCGCAAGGCGGCTGAAGTGGCCGCGCTGCAACAGGGCATCGACCTGGGGCTGACCTTGGTCGACACCGCGGAAATGTATGCCGAGGGCGGGGCTGAAACGGTGGTCGGCCAGGCCATCGCCGGGCGCCGCGACCAGGTGTTCCTGGTCAGCAAGGTGTACCCGCACAACGCCAGCCGGCGTGGCGTACCGGCGGCCTGCGAACGCAGCCTCGCGCGCCTGGGTACCGACTGCATCGACCTGTACCTGCTGCACTGGCGTGGCCAGTACCCGCTGGAAGAGACGGTCGAAGCCTTCGAACGCCTGCGCGAGCAAGGCAAGATCCGCCGCTGGGGTGTCTCCAACTTCGACGTCGATGACCTGCTGGAGCTGGGCAACGACGACTGTGCCACCAACCAGGTGCTGTACAACCCGGCCCAGCGCGGCATCGAGTTCGACCTGCTGCCGTGGAGCCGCGAGCACCGTTTGCCGACCATGGCCTACTGCCCGCTGGCCCAGGCCGGGCGTTTGTTGCAGCACCCGGTGCTGGCCGAGATCGCCGAGCGCCATGGCGTCACCCCGGCCCAGGTGAGCCTGGCCTGGGTGACGCGCAATGACGGGGTGATCGCTATTCCTAAAGCCGTGGACCCGCTGCATGTACAGCTCAATGCCGCGGCGGGTGAACTGGTGTTGCTGCCTGAGGACCTGCAGGCGATCGACAAGGCGTTTCCGGCACCGACGCGCAAGCAGCACCTGGCGATGGTGTGACCTCATCGCCGGCAAGCCGGCTCCCACAGGGTTGGCGTTTCGTACACAAGGCCAGTGGGAGCCGGCTTGCCGGCGATTGGGCTTTAGGGGCTAGTGAAAATCTCGGCTACGCACATCCAACCCCTGCAGCAAGGGGCTGATGTCTTCCAACCGCCGGGCAATCAAATGGCGCACGCCCTTCTCCTGCTCCAGCCGCCCGTTCACCTTGAGCAGCTGCGAACCCACCAAGGCCCTGCGCTGGCGCTCGGCCAGGTCGCGCCAGACCACCACATTGACCATGCCATGTTCATCTTCGAGGGTGACGAAGGTCACCCCGCTGGCGGTCTGCGGCCGTTGCCGCCCCACCACCAACCCGGCCACCGCCACGCTGTCTCCGTGCGCGACCCCGTCCAGCTCCACAGAGCTGCGACAGCCCAGCGCTCGCAAGCGCCGACGTAACAGGGCCAGGGGGTGCGGCCCGAGCGTGGTACCCAGGGTGGCGTAGTCAGCGAACAGGTCCTCGCCCACCGTCGGCATCGGCAAGGCCACGGGTAGCTCGGGCGCGCCCTGCACCTGGGCGAACAAGGGCAATTGCGCCTGCACTGCCGCAACCTGCCAGCGCGCCTGGTGACGGTCGCGGGCCAGGGCTCGCAAGGCGCCAGCATCAGCCAAACGGGCCCTGGCGCGGCTGTCGAGCTCGGCGCGCAGGCACAGGTCTTCGACATCCCGCCAGGGCCGGTGCGCCCTCGCCTGCTCCAAGCGCCGGGCATCGGCCTCGCTGAAGCCGCGGATCTGCCGCAACCCCAGGCGGATCGCCAGCGCGCCTTGTCCGACAGGCTCCAGGGTGCAATCCCACTCGCTGTGGCACACATCCACCGGTCGCACCTCGATGCCCTGGCGGCGTGCCTCCTGCAACAGCTGGTCAGGGCTGTAGAAGCCCATGGGCCAGCTGTTGACCAGAGCACAGGTGAAGATCGCCGGCTCATGGCATTTGAGCCAGCTGCTGGCGTAGCAGAGCAAGGCGAAGCTGGCGGCGTGGGACTCGGGGAAGCCATAGCTGCCAAACCCCTTGATCTGCTCGAAGATGCGCTCGGCAAAGGCCTGTTCGTAGCCATTGCGCTTCATGCCTTCGAGCAGCCGTTCGCGGTGCGGCTCCAGGCCTCCATGGCGCTTCCAGGCCGCCATGCTGCGGCGCAACTGGTCCGCCTCGCCTGGGGTGTAGTCGGCAGCGACCATGGCCAGCTCCATCACCTGCTCCTGGAACAGCGGCACGCCCAAGGTGCGCCCGAACACCTCCTTGAGCTTGGGCGATGGGTAGGTCACCGGCTCCTGCTTCAGGCGCCTGCGCAGGTAGGGGTGGACCATGTCGCCCTGGATCGGCCCAGGCCGGACGATCGCCACTTCGATCACCAGGTCGTAGAACGTCTGCGGCTTGAGCCTGGGTAGCATGGCCATCTGCGCCCGCGATTCGATCTGGAACACGCCCATGGTCTCGGCGCGGCTGATCATGGCGTAGGTGGCCTTGTCCTCCTTGGGGATGGTCGCCAAGGTCAGGTGCCGGCCACGGTGACGGGCCAGCAGGTCGAAGCAACGCCGCAGGGCGCTGAGCATGCCCAGGGCCAGCACATCGACCTTGAGCAGGCCGACCAGGTCGAGGTCGTCCTTGTCCCACTGGATCACCGTGCGCTCGGCCATGGCGGCGTTTTCCACCGGCACCAGGTGGTCCAGCGGCTGTTCGGAGATGACGAAGCCGCCAGGGTGCTGGGACAGATGCCGAGGGAAGCCGATCAGCTCGCCGGCCAGCACCAGGATGCGCCGCAGCGACGGGCTCTGCGCCTCGAAACCGGCCTCGGCCAGACGCTGGGCATCGGGAATGCGGTCGCTCCAGCGCCCGCAGCACTTGGCCAGGGCATCCACCTGGTCAGCCGGCAGCCCCAGGGCACGGGCCACGTCACGCACGGCACCGGCGGCATGGTAGGTATTGACCACCGCAGTGAGTGCCGCGCGGTGCCGGCCATAACGGCGGAACACATACTGGATCACTTCCTCGCGGCGCTCATGCTCGAAGTCCACGTCGATGTCCGGTGGCTCGTTGCGCTCGCGGGACAAAAAGCGTTCGAACAACAAGCGGTGCTCCATCGGGTCCAGCTCGGTGATGCCCAGCACGAAGCACACCACCGAGTTGGCGGCCGAGCCACGGCCTTGGCAGAGAATGCCCTGCTTGCGAGCGAAGTCGACGATGTCATGGACGGTGAGAAAGTAGCTTTCGTAACCCAGATCCTCGATCAGGCACAGCTCCCTCTCCAAGGTCGCCAGCGCCTCGGCGCTCGGCCCCTGGGGCCAGCGCTCGGGCAGGCGCAGCTGGCACAGGTGACGCAACCAGCTGCCAGGCGTATGGCCCTGGGGCACCAGTTCGCGGGGGTACTGGTACTTCAGTTCGCCCAGGTCGAAGTGGCAGCGACCGGCGATGGCCTGGGTCTCGGCCAGCAGGTCGGCCGGGTACAGCTCGGTGAGTTCGGCCAACGTGCGCAAGTGGCGCTCGCCATTGGCGAACAGGTAGCGCCCGGCCTGGGCCACCGTGCAGTGCTGACGGATCGCCGTCATGCAGTCCTGCAGGGCGCGGCGCCCCCGAACATGCATATGCACGTCACCACAGGCCACCGCGCGGATCCCCAAGCGGCCTGCCAGGCTGCGCAAGCGCTGCAGGCGGCGGGCATCATCGCAACCGCGGTGCAGGTGCACCGCCAGCCACAGGCGCTGACCGAACAGCGACTGCAACCATTGGCCGGTGGCAGGGTCGTCGTCGGCATCGGCGACCCACAGTGCCAACAAGCCCTGGCAGCGCTCCTGCAGGTCTTCGGCCAGTACCTGGTATTCGCCCTTCTGCGCCCGCCGCCGCGCTTGAGTGATCAGGCCGCAGAGGTTCTGGTAACCCGTCAAGTCCTCGACCAGCAGCACCAGCTTGGGCCCTTGTTGCAGTTGGACTTCACTGCCGATGATCAGCCGGAGCTCATGTTGCCGGGCGGCCTGCCAGGCCCGGACGATACCGGCCAAGGTGCACTCGTCGGTAATGGCCAGGGCCTCGTAGCCCAGGGCCTTGGCCCGCTTGAACAGTTCGTCGGCGCTGGAAGCGCCGCGCTGGAAGCTGAAGTTCGACAGGCAGTGCAGCTCGGTATAGGCCGGCGCGCTCATGCGAACCAGCCCTGCAACCACAACGGCCCTGGCTGGGCCAGGTCGCGATAGGCCCAGCCGCGCAGGCCATCGCGGGTCTCGATGCGGTAGTAATCCCGGCGGACATCGCCACCATCCCACCAGCCCGACTCGATGCGCTCGGGCCTTGCCAGCAACTGCACGCCCGCCTCGGGCAGGGCCTGGGGTTGAGGCAGCAGCCAGCCGGGGCGGCTGCCCGGCGCGACCGGCAGCACACCCGGTGTGCCCTGCTCGGCCGCCTGCCAGGCGCATTCGGGGCGAGGGTCGGCTTCAGCGCACAGTCCTGTGACCGCATCATCGCCCAGCCGTGCACGCAGGCGTTCACGCAGTTGCTCCCAAGGTTGGGCCTGCTGCGCCCGGGGGGCGAACAATGCCTGGTGCTGGGGAACGAAAGGCGGCAGGTCTTCGGCCAGCAGCCGCAGGTTGCGCACCGGTGCGGGGATACGCAGCAGCTCCAGGCGCCCCCGGGCCAGCTCGAACAGCATCGCCGCCTCGCGCTCGGCAGCCAGCAGGCCGACCTTGAGCTCGGTGTCCGGCCCTTCGGCGTGCTCCAGGTACAGGCTGAAACGCTGCACGCCGCAATCCCGGCCTGCAAGAAACGCCGCCAGGTCGTTGATCAACCGGCGCAAGGGAAACAGCAGCGCCTGGTGCGACTCGACATCGAAGTTCAGCTCCAGCCGTGCCTCGAACCGGTCCGGTGGCTGGTAGAACGCCAGCCCCAGGGTACGCAGGCCGAGCAGTTGGTCCAGGTGCAGTTGCACGTCGGCGGCGAAGCGCCGGGCCAAGGCATCGCGCGGCAGCGCCAGAACATCGCCGAGCCGGCGCAGGCCCATGCGGGCGAAGGCCTCCGCTGCCGTCGGAGGCAGCCCGACCTTGCCGACCGGCATGCTGGCCAGGGCCGCCCGGGCCTGCTCGGCCGTGGTCACGGCCAGGCCGTCATGGCCGTTGGCGAGCATGCGCGCGGCCACCGGGTTGGTCGCCAGGACAATGCGCTGGCGCAGCCCCAGCGCATCCAGCTCCTGGCGCAAGCGCGCCTCGAACATCGGCCAGGGCCCGAACAGTCCCAGGCTGGAGCCGACTTCCAGCAACAAGGCCCGCGGGTAGTGCCGGCTGACCTGGGCGCTGAAGCGG
This sequence comes from Pseudomonas sp. NY15356, assembly GCF_048068175.1. Classification (NCBI taxonomy): domain Bacteria; kingdom Pseudomonadati; phylum Pseudomonadota; class Gammaproteobacteria; order Pseudomonadales; family Pseudomonadaceae; genus Pseudomonas; species Pseudomonas sp. NY15356. The sequence continues at coordinate 28,991 of NZ_JBLUPW010000033.1, forward strand.
TAGGCCCAGGCGGCCAGCAACTGCTGGAGCTGCTCGATGCGCGCCGGGTCGGCTTCCACGCAGGTGAAGCCATCGGCCAGGGCACGGGCGGCGGTGAGGGTCTGCCCGGCACGCAGGCCGAGCGCGGCCGCAGCCGGGTTGACCGATTGCACGATACGCCGTTGTTGCGGCCCGCCGATCAGCACCAGGGGCGTGTCGGGGTCGTCACGCTCACGTAGGAGGCTGTCCAGTGCCAGCTGTGGAAAGACGATGCACGCCCAGAGCATGGATCATCAACCCCGCCCCGGGCAGGCGATGGGCGTGGCCGGTGGCAGGCCGCCACGGCACTTGAGGACCCGCCACTGGGCAGGGCGGGTATCGATGGCGATGCGCAAAGCCGCAGGCGACGGGTTGTGCGCGGCCTGCTGCGGCCGGCAGGCGAAGGCCAGAGCGTGGCCGGTCTCGGCAGCCACCTGCAGGCGCCGCAGGGCGCGGTCATCGGCGCGCTCGGGCCAGCACAGCACTGCTGCGCAACTGCCGGAGCGCAGGCACTGCTCGGCTGCCCACAAGGCATCGACAGGCCTTGCCTGGACCTGGACCAGCAAGCGCAGGTCGACCCCGGCCGCCTGCCAGGCCGGTGCATAGGGAATGAACGGCGGCGCCACCAGCACCACCCGCCCCCCTTCGCCGGTAAGGCGTGCCAGGCTCGGCCAGAGCAGCTGCAGCTCGCCACAGCCCGGGCTGGCCAGCAACAACTCGCTGAGCGCAGCCGCCGGCCAGCCTCCGTCGGGCAGCCGCTCGTCAAGGGAGGCATGGCCGGTGGGCTGCAGGCCCTGCGGCCGCACCTGGGCCTGGCGCCCACGCCATACCCGGCGCTGGTCGAGCAGGCCGTCGAGGTCGACTACCGCGCCCATCAGTCGCGCCTCAACAGGCCACAGAACACGCCTTCGATGACGAAATCCCGGTCCGGCGCCACGTCGATCGGTGCATAGGCGGGGTTGCGCGGCAGCAGGCGGTAGCCACCCGGTATCCGTTGCAGACGCTTGATGGTCACCTCGCCATCCAGCCGGGCGACCACGATCTGCCCGTCGCGGGCCTCACCCTGCTGACGGATGCCAACCAGGTCGCCATCGAAGATGCCGTCGTCGATCATCGAGTCGCCGCGCACCTTGAGCAGGTAGTCAGGGGTTCGGCGGAACAGGCTGGGGTCGAGCAGCAGTTGCTCGTGGATACCCAGGTCGGGGCCGATCGGCGCACCGGCCGCCACCTGCCCCAGCACCGGGATCTCGAGGATCTCGGGGCGGCGCAGCGGTTCGGCCAGGCGGATGCCACGGGCCTGGTTGGGGATCACGTCGATATGGCCGGCCTGGCTCAGGGCGACGATGTGCTTGCGTGCCACGCTACGCGAGGCGAAGCCGAAGCGCTGGGCGATGTCGGCCAGGCTCGGGGGCTGGCCGTGATCGGCGATGCGCTCGCGGATGAACGCGAGGATGGCGCGGCGTTTGGGGGTCATGTTGTCCATGGAGTACATTTGTACTCTTTTCACGGAATGCTGAACAGTCCCCTTCGTCGCTAGGTGGCGACTCAAATATGCAAACTACGCACCGTCTGTGCGATCACAAGATCCAGATGCGCACCACCGGCGTTCTTGTAGACAGTGATGTCCTCTGCCGCTCGGAAAAAGGGTTCAGGGCGGCAAAGATCGTACAGATCACCTTCTATTCTTCTCAACGCGCCCGTTTTCTTCGACCCGCAAATATCGCCGCTCACCTGCGCAGTCGAGAAATCATCGACGTACACCCGGGCGTTGATGAACAGGTCATCATCGGCTTCTCTCATATCCTCACGAAAGCCACCGACCAGGTCCACATGCGTGCCGGGACGGACCAAGGCGCCGGAGATCACCGGCTCCGTGGCGCTTGTAGCACAGGTAATGATGTCGGCCTTTGCGATCGCTGCCGGCAGGTCAGTCACTACCTCCACCAACACGTCATCGCCGAATGTGGGCACTGCCGCCCGCCACTTTTCGGGGGATCGATTCCAAAGCAGAACATGTGTGATCGAGGGCCGCACATGCATGTAGGCCTCGCACAGCGCCTGAGCGATGGGGCCAGCCCCGACCACAAGCAGCGTGCGGCTATCCGCTCTGCTCAGGAAAGAAGCCGCCAGCGCGGAATCGCCGGCAGTTTTCCACCGGGTGATTTCAGGGCCATCCATTAACGCAACGATCGCTTTACTCTGCTCATCTATGACCAGAAAACGGGCTTGTTCTACCGGCAATGGCGGCTGCAACTGGCTATTGGAAGGGTTGATGGAACACACCTTCAACCCTGCACCGTAACCGGGAAGCACCACACCTCGACTCAACAGTCCGTAGCAGCTATCACCGATAAAGAAACTTTCTCCTTCTGGGCGCTGGCCCTGATGTGCATCGTGAAGTGCTTGAATTACCCTCCCCCAGTCCAGAAAGGAGGCGATGGTTTCAGCATCATAAATTCGCATCGTTCAAATCTCATGGTAGGTACTAAACGGCTGCACAAATGAAAACGCCGTGGCCCAGTGGCCACGGCGCTCATTTGCTGCAATGCGCCAAGCTGTGAAAAGGAGGCTGCGGCCATGCTCTGCCACAGCGCTTCCACGCCGCGGTTAGCTAGCCTGCCTGATCAAGCCGCGCTGAACATCTTGTGGGGATCGATAACAAATTTCTTGGGTACACCAGCATCGAACTCACCGTAGCCTTCAGGTGCTTGATCCAGGCTGATCACCTGCACACCGACTACCTCGGCAATGTTGATTCGGTCCCACATGATCGCCTGCATCAACTGACGGTTGTACTTCATGGTGGGCGTCTGGCCGGTGTGGAAGCTGTGCGATTTTGCCCAGCCCAGGCCGAAGCGGATGCTCAAGGCACCCAACTTTGCAGCCGCATCGTGCGCGCCCGGGTCCTCTGTCACATAGAGGCCGGGAATACCAATCTTGCCGGCCACACGAGTGACCTGCATGAGCGAGTTGAGCACGGTAGCTGGCGCTTCCTGTTTAGCGCCTTCGTGACCGTGGCCGCGCGCTTCGAAACCTACCGCATCGATCGCGCAGTCTACTTCTGGTTCGCCCAGAATATCGGCGATCTGTTCGTGAAGCGGGGTGTCCTTGGTCAGATCGATCACTTCGAATCCTTGCGACTTGGCATGCGCCAAACGCAGCGGGTTCAGGTCGCCAACGATCACACAAGCAGCCCCCAGCAGACGAGCCGACGCGGCAGCCGCCAGACCGACCGGCCCGGCACCTGCGACATAAACGGTGCTCCCTGGGCCGACGCCTGCGGTTACAGCGCCGTGGTATCCGGTCGGCAGAATGTCGGACAGGCAAGTCAAGTCACGGATTTTCTCCATGGCCTTGTCGCGATCAGGCAGTTTCAGCAGGTTGAAGTCGGCGTACGGCACCAGCACATACTCAGCCTGGCCACCGGTCCAGTCGCCCATGTCGACGTAGCCATAAGCACCACCCGGGCGATCCGGATTGACGGTAAGGCAGACACCTGTATGCATTTCTTTGCAGGAGCGGCAACGGCCGCAGGCTACGTTGAACGGCACCGACACCAGGTCGCCGATCTGCATGCGCTCGACATCGCTGCCCTTCTCTACGATTTCACCGGTGATTTCGTGGCCCAGCACCAGGCCGACCTGGGCAGTGGTGCGGCCGCGAACCATGTGCTGGTCGGAGCCGCAAATGTTGGTCGACACCACTTTCAGAATGACGCCGTGCTCGATCTTCTTGCCGCGCGGGTCCTGCATTTTCGGGTAGTCAATGTGCTGCACCTCGACCTTCCCTGCGCCCAGGTACACCACACCTCTGTTATTTGCACTCATCTACTACCTCTTTTTTGGGTATAACTCGTTCACTTCAAAAATCGATCTTCGAATGGATACCGCGTGAGTACCTCACAGCCGTCATCCGTGACCAACAACTGGTTTTCAAGCTTGATGCCGTCCCGCCCCCCCACTTCACCGATGTAAGCCTCCACGCAGAGCGCCATGCCCGGTTCAAGTACGCCTTCATAACCGTACGACTCGACGTCCTCGGGATAACGGATGCATGGGTACTCATCGCACAAGCCGACCCCGTGGAACATCACGCCATAACGTTGGGCGCGGCATGATTCGGGCAGACGATGCCCGAGCTTGGTCAGTTCAGTGAATCCAACACCTGGACGAACCAGCTCGGTGTTGTGATGAATGTGCTCGAAGGCAATCTGATAGAGCCGCTTCTGTTCTGCAGTAGGCTGCAAATCCCCGCAGATCCAGCTACGCGACATATCTACACACATGCCATAGACGCCGATCAGATCGGTATCGAAGGACACCAGGTCTCCGTCACTCAAGACCCTCGGCCCCGACTCTTGGTACCAAGGGTTGGTGCGTGGCCCAGAACTCAAGATGCGCGTTTCGATCCACTCGCCGCCACGACGGATATTGCCTGCGTGAAGTGCCGCCCAGACGTCGTTCTCCGTCGCCCCCGCATGCATCGCTTCGCGCATCTCGCGAATGGATGCTTCGCAGGAAGCCACAGCACATCGCATGGCCTTGATCTCATCGGGCCCTTTGATGACCCGCGCGTACTCGGTTACCTCTTGGCCGCTGCAAACCTCCACGCCGAGAGCATCAAGTGCCCGAAGGCCGGCAACCTCGATGCGATCAACAGCCAGCCTACGATTGGCGCCCCCGTGCGTGCGTAGGAGTTCGTCCACTTGCCCAGCAAAACGCTTGGCATGCTGATCGGTGCGATCGCCCGTTTCGAAGAAGAAAAACGAGGCTCCGCTACGCAGCTCGCTGACCAGTGGTAAATGGGCTGAGAGGTGATCACAACCATGGAAATCCCACAGCACCACATGCCCACCGGCAGAAACAAAGCAGGCCCTGGCCGGGTTGTGAGTGGTCCACAACTGCATGTTCGTCGTATCAGTGGCGTAGCGAATGTTAAGCGGATCGAACAACAGAATGCCGGCAAGGTCACGGGCCTGGAGCTGCTGGACCAGACGTCCCAGACGATACTCGCGCATCGTAGGGAGATGCGGCACCTCCAGCGATGACTCTGCCCATTCAGCGAAAGCCAATGGCGTCGGGCCGATTTCAGTACGGTCGTTGTTTGCTGAAGAGCCGTCCGGACGATGTCGGGTAGGATCGATACGTCGGCTATTGGCAGAAATGGAAAATGGTGTACTTCCCATAGCTCACGGTTGTCCTGATGTTCTTGTCATTTCACCTAGGCACCCGTAGCGCAACCGCCTGGATTCGTTGGCCCCAGGCGACGCGGTTGGTGCCGTTCGGTGTGGGCAGGGTTCGGTCAGTTGCTTGCCTGGGCAGCAGCGGCGCGGGCCGCCTGCAACCAGCCATCAAATTCTTGTTGATGGGCGGCAATCCATTCTTTGGTGTGACGCTGAATATCCGCCATGGATTTCTCCCCCTGCTGCATTTTCAGGTTCTGCGCGCTTTCGTCAGCAGCCGGAATCTGCATCACGGAAAGGAACTTGACTGCTGCAGGGTTTTTCTCGGCGAAATCGCGATTGACCAACGCCTGCACCTTGTCCAGCGCAAAGCCGAGGTTCTTACCCTCGTAAACCGTGTTGACAGTGTTATCGCCGCCCGGCAGGTCAGTTTTGGGTACCTGCAGCCAGACGACATCCCGCCCTTCCACCAGCACACCCGCTACCCATTGCGGAACCCAGGTGTAGTAGAGCACCGGCTTACCTTCCTTGAAGCGAGAGATCGTGTCCGCCATCAGCGCGAAGTATGACCCCTGATTGACATGAACCGTTTTCTCCAGATCATATGCCTTCATCTGATGGGCGATGACAAGCTCGCAACCCCAACCGGGATTGCAGCCGGTCATATCCGCTTTACCGTCGCCATCCGCATCGAAGAGCTTCGCGATTTCTGGTTTTTTTAGGTCGGTGATGTACTTGATGTTGTATTGATCGGCTGTTTTTTTGTCGATCAGGTAACCCTGCAAAATTCCAGGCAGGATGTTGCCAACCTTGATCATATTGGCGTCGCCACCGGCTTTCTCGTAGAACGCAGCGTGCAATTTATCCCAGGCATTCACGGTAAAGTCGGCATCACCATAACCGACCGCCAGCACCATGGTGGCGTACTCAGTCTCCTTGGGCTGTTGAACTTTGTAGCCAAGCTCGCGCAAACCCGCCAGGGCAACTTCTCCGCGGAAACGTTCTTCATCGACGGTAGGAAACGCTGGGGTGATTTTTACGCCCTCCCCTGGCTTATCCGCTGAAGCGTTGGCCCCCAGGCAGAACAAGCTCAATGCCACGGCGCAGGTGCCGTGAAAGAACTGACGGGCAAATTTGGACTCGAACATCTTCGCGTACCTTTTTAGGATTATTGGATGGACTGCGGCAGATAGAACAGAGCAGCTCAGGCGGTCTCACGCCGAACGCGTAGCGGGTTTTTGTTGAACAAGCGAAGGACAAGGCCAGTAGGGCCGGTGTGGTACCAACGCCGGCTCGGGTCAGCACTTGTGCGGGCGCCCATGGCCTGAGTCAGGCGGTCGAGGAAAATCGCCAGCAGAACCAGCCCGACCCCACCAACCGTGGCCAGGCCCATGTCCAGGCGACCGATGCCGCGCAACACCATCTGGCCCAGGCCGCCGACCGAGATCATCGAGGCGATCACCACCATCGACAACGACAGCATCAGGGTCTGGTTGAGGCCGGCCATGATGGTCGAGGTGGCCAGCGGCAGTTGCACGCGGGTCAGCATTTGCCGTGGCGTGCAGCCAAAGGCGCGGGCAGCCTCGATCTTGTCTTCCGGCACCTGGCGGATCCCCAGGTTGGTCAGGCGCACCAGCGGCGGCAGGGCGAAGACGATGGTCACCAATACCCCCGGCACGTTGCCAATACCGAACAGCATCACCACCGGTACCAGGTAAACGAACGCCGGCAAGGTCTGCATGGCGTCGAGCAGTGGTCGGATGATGCTTTCCAGGCGGTTGCTGCGGGCGCAGACGATGCCCAGCGGAATACCGATCACCGCGCAGAAGAACACCGCGGTCAGCACCAGCGCCAGGGTGGTCATCGACTCGGACCACACGCCGATCAGGCCGAGCAAGGTCAGGGTGATGAAGCACAGCAGCGCCATGCGCTTGCCAGCCAGCTGCCAACCCAGCAACGACGACAGGATGATCCCGATGGTGGGTGGAATGCTCTGCAGGGTGAACTCGATGCCATTGAGCACCTGGTCGATTGGCCAGCGGATAGCGCGGAACACCTCGCGAAAGTTGTGCACCAGGAAGTTGAGCGTCGCAGTGACCCAGTCGCCCAGTGGGATCGTGGCCGCCTGGAACGGGTCGAGAAGGCTGAATTCGGACATGAGGGCTTACCTCTTTGTTGTTTTAATTGCGGCTCAGGGTCTGCAGCAGCTCGTTCTTCGACAGCGTGCCCTTGAAGGCACCCTGGCGGTCGAGTACTGGCACCGGGTACGGCAGGTCGGCCGCAATACCCAGCACTTCGTGCAACGGCGTGTCGATGTACACCGGGCGCTGCTCGTGCAGGCTATAGCGATCACTGGTGGTGGCGCCGTTGCCATCGGTGTCGACCACGCCCAGCAATTGCCCGCGGTCGTCCACCAGATAGCCGAATGGCACACCGGCCTGGAAGCTCGGTGCTTTCCCGTTGACCTTGCACACCACGGCTGGGTCGAACTTGGCCACATCGCCGGCCTTGAGCACCCGCGAGCTGTCGAAGCTCTTGAAGAAAGTGCGCACGTAGTCGTTGGCCGGCTGGTTGATCAGCTCTTGCGGGGTGCCGATCTGCACCACGCGGCCGCCTTCCATGATGGCGATGCGATGACCGATGCGGATGGCTTCTTCGATATCGTGGGAAATGAAGATAATGGTGCGCTGCTGCTCGGCTTGCAGGCGAATCAGTTCGCCCTGCATCTCGCTGCGAATCAGCGGGTCGAGCGCGGAGAAGGCCTCGTCCATGAGCAGGATGGCGGGGTCGTTGGCCAGCGCCCGGGCCAGGCCTACGCGCTGCTGCATGCCGCCAGACAACTGATGCGGGTAGCTATGCTCATGACCGGCCAGGCCGACCTGGCTAAGCGCTTCACGTGCACGGTTGTGACGCTCGGCTTCGGACACACCGGCGATTTCCAGGCCGAAGGCGGTGTTTTCCAGCACACTCATGTGCGGCATCAAGGCAAATGACTGGAACACCATGCCCATTTCCTTCCGCCGAACATCGAGTAGCGCTTTATCAGAGAGTCCGGTGATTTCTTTGCCGTTGAGATGGATACTGCCGGAAGTGGGCTCGATCAGTCGGTTGAACAGCCGCACCATGGTGGACTTGCCTGATCCGGACAACCCCATGATGACGAAGATCTCACCGCGTTTGACGGAAAAACTGGCGTCGAATACACCAACCACATGCCCTGTGCTTTTGAAAATCTCATCTTTGTGCGCGCCCTTTCTCAGCATATCCATGGCCGATTCAGGACGCGGCCCGAATACCTTGAAGATATTCTTTACCGAAAGGATTTCGTTGCCTTCACTCATACGACCCTCTTTATTATATTTGTGACCAATTTGCCGACTCGTTACACGAGTCGCCACATAACTGGCAGGTCGCTCTGCAGGTGCGAGCGATAAATTAGACGAGGTGACCTGCTCGGTGAGCACGGGCACTGATGCGCAGGACTTCCGTGAGTCAATTACTTAGCTTGCAATCCATTTTCATCTCGACTTAAACACACTTTAGGCCAGACTGCGCGGGCCTCATTGTATGCCTCAGTCAAAAAATGTAATGTCCAGGCAGATGCGATAGAACATACAAGCAAAGCGGCTTGCATAACTACAACTCACCCAGGCATAACTTGGAACCCCAGTGATTTTTTTGTAGCGACGCGCGGAATGGCGTCTTAATCTGTTCCGCGCACATGACTGAGCCTAGACGTATTCGGACGTGCTGTACCGCTAGGCTATGCCCTGCTTAGCTTTACTTCTCGACGAAGCTCCTCTTCAGCACCTCGCTCGGAACCCGTATGAAAAACCACGAAACGAATAACAATCATAAAGGCTACCGACGCATCATCCCATCCATGACCGCCCTGCTACAGTTCGAGGCCGTCGCGCGTCACAACAGCTTCACGCTCGCCGCGGCAGAGCTGGGGGTTTCCCAAGCCGCTGTCAGTAAGCAAATCAAGCTTCTGGAAGAAAATGTCGGTACTCAGTTATTTCAACGCATGCATCGCAACATCTACCTGACCGAAGCAGGACAGACCCTGTTTGCCATTATTTCGGAGGCGTTGCAGAAAATTGCCAGCGGGTTCGACCAGATTCTGGAAGGGAATGAAAAAGAGGAGATCGTCCTGTCTTCCACCGCTCCCGTGTCCCAGTTCCGGATAATGCCGCGCTTGAATACGCTGGTAGACGCCCTGCCCCACGTCAGGCTCAGGCTGTCGACCCAGATGTTTCTGGGGGACCTCAAGGCGCCGGATTTCGACATGGACATCCGTTTCGGCAACGGTCATTGGGATGACGGTGAAGCCATCCTTTTGTTCGAAGAAGAAGTTTTTCCGGTGTGCTCTCCGGCCTGGCTGGCTCGCAACCCTATGCCGTCAACCCTTGAAGATCTGACCACCGCTGGGCTGTTGGACGCCGAAGCCACATCGGAAGGCTGGATCACTTGGCCGGCTTGGTTCAAAGAGCTGGGCGCCAGCTACTCGAAGCTGACCATTAACCTGCGTTGCAGCCTTTACACCGATGCCATTCAAGCTGCAGTCAACGGTTACGGCATCGCACTGGGGTGGGGAAGGATGGTCGATCACCTGATTGACAGCGGTGAACTGGTCAAACTTGAACCTTTCGTCGTCAGGCCCAAGAAGTCGTACTACCTCATCGTTCCAAAAGGTCGTCCCGTAACAGCGAACGTGACCGCCGTGGTGCAGTGGCTGCAGAGTAAAGCGGTGCCACCTACCAAGAAAATCGTCACTGAATAACTTAGGGTTATGCAAGCGTAAGAATTGGTGCGTTGACGAGATATGGGAGTGCTCAAATAATTCACTGGCGTTCATGGCGAACTAAAAATAAGAGCCCGTGAGGATTACAATGAGCACTTCCCCTATCAAAACGCATCGTGAGTTGTTGGACTCGCGCAAGCCTGGTTTCGGTATGCCTGGCGAACTCTACAGTCGCCAGGACGTATTTGAAAACGATCTTGAAGTCTTCTTCCATAAGCACTGGATTCTGGTTGCCGTTACCGCTGACGTCGCTGAGCCTGGCGATGTTTACACGGTTGATATCGGCAAAGCGTCGATCCTTGTCGTGCGTGATGATGACGAGCAGGTCCGTGCATTCCGCAACGTTTGCCGCCACCGCGGTGCACGTCTGAAAGAGGCCGGCAAATCCACAGTCGGCATGCTGGTCTGCCCTTACCACCAGTGGACCTATGACCTGGACGGCAGCCTCAAGCACGCCAAGCACATGGGCACCGATTTCGATCCTTCATGCCGAAGCCTGATTCCCGTCAACTGCGAAGTGATTGGCACCCACGTGTTCGTTTGCCTGAGCGATACACCGCCAGAGGACATCAAGGTCCTGGCGGACACCATGCGCCCACGCTTCGAACCCTTTGACCTGACCAATACCAAGATTGCCTATGAACTCGACTATGTCGAGAACGGGAACTGGAAACTGGTCATGGAGAACAACCGGGAATGCTATCACTGTGAAGGGACTCACCCTGAATTGATCGTTTCCTACCAGTCGGAAGACCTGGGTGTAAGCCTGGAGGAAATGACCGAAGAGCAGCGGGCTTCCTACGATGCCTATCAGATTCGTAAAGCAGGTATCGAAGCCAACTGGGAAAGCGACGGCCTGCTCTATGCCACGGTAGAACACCTGGCAGACGATGCCCCTACCCAATTCCGCACTCAGCGCATGATCATCGCGGGTTCCGGCGAGTCGCAAACCCTCGACACCAAGGTGGCGTGCACCAAGCTGCTTGGCAACCTCACCCGCAAGGATCTGGGCGACACCCATATGTGGGGCAACAACGCCTGGACCCATGTGATGAGCGACCACGCCATGATCAGCTGGATCTTCCCACTGTCGCCGGACAAGACCCTGGTCCGCACCAAATGGCTGGTTCACAAGGATGCGGTCGAAGGCGTCGATTACGATCTCCAGCGCCTGACCGAAGTCTGGGTCGCTACGACCCAACAGGACGCAAGCCTCGTCGCGATCACGCACAGCGGCACTCAAGATCCGGCATTCGTACCTGGGCCCTACTCTCAATTCACCGAGCCGTATGTTGACCAGTTTGCACGCTGGTACTCCACTCGCCTCGCGGCTCACGGGATTTAACGGTGATGGGCATGATCGAGAATATTGCCAGCCTGCGAGCTGATCAGCGCTTTGCCGACACTGACCACTGGGCGACGTTTGGCGTCCAGTGGGCGAGCGGTGAAAGTAAACGGATCGAATGCTTGACCGTCGTGGACGAAACCCACGATGTCAAAACATTTGTCTTCCATTGCCCTGATTACCACGCGCTGGCATACGAACCAGGGCAGTTCCTCACGGTGTCACCTGTCGTGAACGGCGAAAGCATCTCCCGGTGCTATACCCTCTCGTCGACGCCGACGCGCCCATTCACCTTCAGCATCACAGTGAAGCGGGTGCCGGGTGGCATCGTCTCCAACTGGCTACATGACAACCTGCGTGCCGGTGATGCGCTCATGGCTTCCGGCCCGGCCGGCATCTTCACGCCCGTAGCCGCGCCTGCCAGAAAGTTGCTATACCTCTCGGCGGGCTCGGGCGTAACGCCGGTGATGGCCATGACCCGCGCCGCTGCGGATTTGCACGCCGACCTGGACATCGTGTTCGTGCACAGCGCCCGCACCCCGAAAGACATCATTTTCCGCGATGAGTTGTCGCGCCTCGAACGATCCATGCCACGTCTGAAGACTTTCTTCTTCTGCGAGAGCAATGGGGACGAACCTGACTGGCAGGGGCCAACGGGCCGGTTGTCGGTAGAGCAACTCCGACAGCTGGTCCCAGACTTCCTCGAGCGGGAAGTATTCACCTGCGGCCCGAAAGGCTACATGGACGCAGTGAAGGCTCTGCTGCAAACCGGCGGCTTCGACATGAGCCACTACCATCAGGAAAGCTTCGATATCAACGCCGAAGTCGTGGTGGGCGCTGAAACTACAGCGTCGGTCGAAGCTGCACCCGGGACGGACACCTTCACAGTGCGCCTCGCACGGTCAGGCAAGGAATTCACCATGACCGCCGACCAAACCGTACTCGCTGCTGCGAAAAAGGCGGGTGCAGTGGTGCCGTCGTCATGCAGTCAGGGCGTATGTGGCACCTGCAAGACCGCCGTTCTGGAAGGCACTGTGGAGATGCACCACAACGGTGGCATCCGTCAACGCGAAATTGATAAAGGCCTGCGCTTGCTTTGCTGCAGCCGACCGACATCCAACCTGGTTGTCGACCTCTGACACTGACCGGATGCCGTCCTGCCAAACAGCGGCGCCCCTTTCTGGAAACTCTGATCATCAACCTTCCAGGAGATCCTGGTTTTGGCTGGTGCGCGGCGAGCGCCGCGCATCAGCTTTTTTCATTACGTTTCGATCATCGATATGCCGAGCTGACTTGCAGCTTTCAAGAATAAAAAGGATATAGCCGATGCGTGCAAAACAAGGCCTTTTGAAAGGCCTGAATCCCACCGTGACCGTTTGGTCACTTGCCCTGGTCATGGCGTTCGTCATTTTCTGCGGTATCTATGGAGAATCAGCCACGGGCGTTTTCAAACTCGCCTCGGACGCCATCCTTGATAACTTCAAATGGTTCTATATCTCCCTGGTAAGCGGCGTTTTGCTGGTGCTGGCGGTGTTGGCCATGAGCCGATACGGCACGCTGCGCCTCGGGCGCCCAGACGAGAAACCGGAATACAGCTTCGCGGCATGGATCTCCATGTTGTTCAGTGCCGGCATGGGTGTAGGCCTTATCTTCTGGTCGGTAGCCGAACCTGTCCTGCACTATGCGAGCAACCCGTTCACCCCAGGGTTCACTGATGCGTCTGCCAGCATGGCGATGCGCATCACCATGCTGCACTGGGGCCTACATCCGTGGTCGATCTTCACCATCATTGGGCTGGGTCTGGCGTATTTTGCCTACCGCGAAGGCCTACCCTTGGCGCTGCGCTCGATTCTCTATCCCTTGATCGGTAACCGGATCTACGGCCCGATTGGTCACACGGTCGATATCGTGGGCGCTGTCGTCACAGCTTTCGGTGTTTCCCAGGCACTCGGCCTCGGTGTCGAGCAAATCAACATGGGGCTCCACCACGTCTTCGGGTTCCCCGTCAGCCTGACCTTCAAGCTGTCGATCATCGTCGTGGTGACGATCATCGCATCCCTATCGCTGATTGCGGGTGTGTCCAAGGGGATGAAACGCCTCTGCACCTTGAACATGTGGATTTCTCTGGCGCTGGTCGCAGTGGTGCTGGCATTGGGACCAACCAATTTCATCATGAACCTGCTGTTCGAAACGACCGGTGATTATCTGCAGAACATCGTAGGCATGAGTTTCTGGACTGACGCTCAAGCCGGTAGCGAATGGCAGAAAACCTGGACCGCGTTCTACTGGCCATGGTGGATGACATGGGGGCCGTTCGTGGGGCTGTTCATCGCCAAGATTTCGCGAGGCCGCACCGTCAGAGAACTGGTCTTCGGCGCGCTACTGGTGCCCACCATTGTCACACTCATCTGGATGTCGGTATTTGGTGGCACGGCCCTGAAAGACGAACAACAGGCGCGCCATGCCTACGCCAACCTGCCAGTAGCGGAGCAGTCCGCAGCCGGTGCGTTCAAAGGCGGCCCGATCCTTGAAGAAACCCGTCGCGAAACCACCACCGCCATGTTCACGTTCCTGGGAAGACTGGACGGTCCAACCGTGGGCGGCATCCTGAGCGTGGTTGTATGCCTGCTGCTTGCCGTGCACTTCGTCACCGCTGCCGATGCCGGGACGCAGGTGATATCGACGTTGAACTCCTCTGGGTCGCTACACCCACCCAAGTGGATACGGATCATGTGGTGCGTACTTGAAGGTGCCATCGCGGGCAGCCTGATCATTGCGGGCGGGCTCCTGGCCATTCAAATGGCCAGTATCGTGGTAGGCCTGCCGATCGCTGTGTACATGCTGCTCACCGCCTACACACTTTGCCGCAGCCTGCTCTCGAACAAGGACGTGATCGACGCCCCCGCAGTCGTCGAGACCAACCGTCGTCGCTCCCCGAAACGCGTTAGCCAATAACAAGGAATACCCATCATGTCTTTCAAGCGAACGATTCACGCGGTAGACACTCACGCCGGCACCCCAATGCGGGTGATTACAGGCGGCGTACCTCATGTGCCCGGCGACACTGTGTATGCAAAGATGAAGTGGCTTGAGGAAAATGACGACCAGCTGCGCAAACTGATGTTGCGTGAGCCTCGTGGCTACCCTGCGCACTGCTGCAATATCATCGTTCCGCCTTGCCATCCGGAAGCCGATGCGGGCTACGTGATCATGGAGCAGATCGAGTACCCGGTCATGTCTGGCGGCAATACCATTTCTGTCGTAACGGTATTGCTGGAAATGGGTTTGCTGCCCATGAAAGAGCCCTTGACCGAACTTGTGCTCGAAGCCCCGGCTGGGCTGATTCGCATCAAAGCAGAGTGCAAGGACGGCAAGGTCAAAGGCGTTACTTTCCAGAACGTGCCGGCCTTCGCTGCGCACCTGGACGCTGTCATCGACGTTCCGCACCTGGGCAAAGTGAGGGTCGATGTTGGCTGGGGTGGCATGTTCTACGTGATCGCGGACGTACGTCAATTCAAGGGGCTCGAGCTGATTCCACAGCACGGCGGTGAGATCGCGCGCATTTCTTCGATGATCAGGGAAGCGGCCATCGAGCAATTGCCGGTGGCGCATCCCGATTATCCAGGTGTAGGCATCACCATCTCGCAGTTGTCGGGGCCTACCGATGACCCCAAAGCCGATTGGAAGAACGTCGTGACCATGGCTTCGGGTGACTTCTCCTGGGATGACCCGGCTACTTGGACCGGTGCCCTAGATCGCTGTCCATGCGGAACCGGCACGAGCGCGAAGATGGCGACGCTTCACGCCAAAGGCGAGTTACCGCTCAACAAAGACTTCCGGCACCAGGGCATCATCGGCAACATCTATACCGGTCGCCTGATCGACGAAACGACCATCGGCAGTCATAAAGCGGTGGTTCCGACTATTACCGGTAAAAGCTGGATTTACGGCCTGAACACTTTCGTACTGGATCATGACGATCCATTCACCGAAGGATTCACCATCGGCGACATCTGGGCCTGACAGCAACTTTCAAGCTTTCAGGTGGGCACGCCGCGAACCCGATTGGACCGCGGCGTGCTTGCAGCCGGGCGCAATGCAGGCGCAGCCAGAACGTTCCATGAGTCGTCCCGGCCGTTATATTTTCCCGCGGCAAGGGGTGCGATAGTGATTCAAACAACACTTAAAAGTAGATTCGCATGTACAGAAGCACCTCCACCCCCGCGGATGACAACGGCTGTGGCTGGTTCCACCTGAGCCCAGCCCGCACGCCAAAACCCAGCCATAAAGGTCGTAGCTCTGCACGCTGGGTTGTATTGGGCGCAGGGTTCACCGGACTCGCTGCGGCACGCCAACTCGCCTTCCATTATCCAGCAGACGAAATCATTCTGATCGAGGCCCAAGTCGTGGGGTTCGGTGCGTCCGGGCGCAACTCCGGCTTCGCCATCGATCTGCCTCATGACATTGGTGCTGCGGACTATATTGGACCGCTGCCGACTGCCCGGATGAATCTGAAGCTTAATCTTCGGGCGCAGGGCATCCTTGAACAATTGATCAAAGAGCACGGCATCGATTGCCAGATAAGGCCAGATGGCAAGTATCAAGCTGCCGTGGAAGCCAAGGGGCTTGCGGTGTTGGAGGCGTATCGCAGTGGCCTCGAAAAGCTTGACCAACCCTATGAAATGATCGACGCACAAGATCTTCCTGATCATCTGGGTACATCA
Organism: Pseudomonas sp. NY15356; assembly: GCF_048068175.1. Taxonomy (NCBI): domain Bacteria; kingdom Pseudomonadati; phylum Pseudomonadota; class Gammaproteobacteria; order Pseudomonadales; family Pseudomonadaceae; genus Pseudomonas; species Pseudomonas sp. NY15356. The sequence goes on from NZ_JBLUPW010000033.1 coordinate 45,064, forward strand.
TTCTACAAAAAAGCGTTGTATACCCCCGGCACCAAACTACTTCAGCCAGCGGCCCTGGCCAAAGGGCTCGCAGAGACGCTGCCGGCCAACGTTACCCTCTACGAGGGCACGGTCATCACCTCTATCGAACAGGGCGACCGCGTCACGCTGAGGCACGATGCCGGCGAGATCATCGCCGACCAATTGCTGCTCACCAATAACGCCTTTGCTTCGCACTTCGGCTTCCTGCCGGGCCGCCTGCTGCCTATCTTCACCTACGCGAGCATGACTCGCCCTCTGACGGCAGAGGAGCAGCAGCGACTTGGCGGCAAGGAAACCTGGGGCGTGATCCCCGCAGATCCGTTCGGTAGCACATTACGTCGTACCCCCGATCAACGCCTGCTCGTGCGCAACAGCTTCAGTTTCAATGCCGATGGTCGTGCCCACCAGCGTTATCTGGATCGTGCCGGGCGCCAGCACAGGGACTCGTTCGAACGACGTTTTCCGATGCTTTCAGGCCTGCCGTTCGAGTACACCTGGGGTGGCTCCATGTGCTTGTCGCGTAATCACATGTCGCACTTCGGCTCACTGGCGCGCAATGTACATGGGGCTCTGTGTTGCAACGGCCTGGGCATCACCCGGGGCACCGTGACCGGCACCTTGCTGGCCAACTGGCTCGCTGGCGAACGCGATGAGCTGATTGATTTCCTGTTGAGTGCCGAAGGGCCGAATCGCAACCCTCCCGAACCGTTTCTGAGCGTTGGCGTCAACTTGAATCTGCGCTGGGGCCAGCACCGCGCGGGAATGGAAAGCTAAAGGGGACGACATGCAGAGCCTGGGCATTATCGGTGTAGGTGAACTGACTGAAAGCATCGTTCGCGGATTGCGCAGAGGCGGGTTTACCGGCGTGATCATGGTGTCTCCGCGAAACACGGAACGCGCCCAGTCTCTGGCTGCAGATTGCGCGTGCCAGGTTCTGCAAGACAATCAGGCGGTCGTTGACTGCAGCGAAATCGTGCTCCTCGGCGTCCGGCCAGAACATATCGGGAGCGTGGCAAAAGAAGTCCATCTGAAGCCCGGGCAAAAGCTGATCTCGCTTGCGGCAGGCATAAGCCTGAAGCAGCTGCGCACCGACTTCCCGCAAGCCGACTGCGTGCGGGCAATGCTCTCATGCGCAGCCAAGCTCAACCACTCGACGGTTGTCATCTGCCCGCCTGATGCGGCGACAGCGAACGCTCTCGAAACGTTGGGCCAGCTGGTGATTCTGAAAGATGAAGATTCTTTCGAACTTGCAACTGTCGCGGCGTGCATGAACAGCTGGTTTTACTTCTTGCTGCACGATCTGGAGCAATGGTTGAGCGAAAAAGGTTTGCCCGCTGATGAGGCTCGCGCCCTGGTGCTAGGCAATATCAAAGATTGTGTAGGTTCTGCGGAATCCAATCCCGGCAAGAGTCTCCAGTCGCTGGGCTGGGCGATCGCCACTCCGGGGACGTTTTCTGCAGAAGGGCTGGCCGTGTTGATGCATCAACCGGTAAGTGCCAATTGGGGGGCTGCCTGTGAAGTTGTATTGGACGCACTTCTGACTCGAACTCGACCTCCGCGGTAAAGCATCGAAAAGCCCGATTACTGTTATGACTTGTCCTGTGCGTTATATGGCCTGTTAGCAATCGATGCCATAGTGACGCACGGCAGGATGCCAAGGTGCGCAAGTCACCGATTGGGCAAGGCGCCTCCCCCGCTCGCTATAACCCGCATAGTTAACCCGCCATCGCGGCCGGTAACTGTGCGCGCAATAAAAACAAGAGGTGGTAAATGTCAGTTTCAAAACGCTCTGTTGAGGATGCTCCGCTAAATGCATTTCACCGCAAACTGGCGGTGTATTCATCGGGTGGTCCGTTTCTTGACGGCTATGTATTAAGCATTATCGGCGTTGCCATGGTGCAGATTTCAGGCGCCCTCTCCCTTACTGCCTTTTGGGAAGGCCTGATTGCAGCGTCCGCCTTGATTGGTGTCTTTCTAGGTGGCTTCTTGGGTGGATGGTTCACTGACAAGTACGGTCGAAAGATTCTGTATCTTGTTGATTTGATCGCCATCGTAGGCCTTTCGGTCGCGCAGTTCTGGGTCGAGTCTGCGTGGGCGCTGTTTGCCTGGCGCTTGCTAATCGGTATCGCTGTCGGCGCTGACTACCCGATCGCCACATCCCTGTTGGCCGAGTTCTTGCCCCGCAAGCATCGTGGCCCCTTGCTGGCTGCAATGGTGCTTATGTGGTTCGCAGGCGCCGCAGTCGCCTATCTGGTGGGTGAACTCTTGCTCCGTGTCATGGGTGATGATGGTTGGCGATGGGTCTTGGCAAGTGCGGTGGTACCAGGCGCACTGTTCCTGATCGCTCGCTCCGGTACTCCGGAGTCACCACGCTGGTTGTTGAACAAAGGGCGCGTGGCTGAAGCAGATGCGGTGATCAAGAAGGTATACGGGTCCTCATATTCCATTAGTGATCTGCCAGAAGCCGTAAGCGAAAAGCCAACTTCCGTGTGGTCGCTGTTCCACTCCGGCTACGGCAAGCGCATGGCATTCATCACCCTGTTCTGGACCTGCGCCATTGTCCCCCTGTTCGCCATCTATGCGTTTGCCCCCAAAGTTCTGCAAGCATTGAAACTCACAGGTGACTGGGCCAGCTACGGCTCCATTGCCATTACGTTCCTGTTTACCTTGGGCTGCCTACTGGCAACCAAGCTGATCAACCGCATGGGTCGGCGCAAGATGCTGATCCACAGCTTCCTATGGTCAGGCTTGTCCCTGCTGCTGCTGGGCATGTTCCCAGATGCCTCTCCTACCTTGGTGCTTATCCTGTTTGGCGGGTACGCGGTCATGATCGGCGGGGCTCAGGTACTGGAATATGTATACCCCAATGAACTCTTCCCGACCGAGATCCGCGCGTCTGCCGTGGGGCTTGCAACGTCGCTATCACGAATTGGTGCCGCAGTTGGAACGTACCTGGTGCCAATTTCTCTCGCGTCGCTGGGCATTGCCAACACCATGTTCGCAGCGGCTGTCATTTCGCTGTTCGGCGCGCTCATCTCCTGGTGGCTGGCCCCTGAGACGAGCAAGCTCGATCTGCAACAGGCTTCTTCACTGACCGCCGCCAAAGCAGGCAGCTACTAATTATCCTGATCCACCGAGACACCAAGGAGCACCTGATGACCCAAGTTCTTACCGTTGTACGAAACGCTGTTGAATCGGCGCTGGGTGAAACCTCCCCAGCCAAGCTGCCAATCGGCGAAATCGTCGCCGTCGCCGCCACCGGCCAGGCACAGACCGATGAAGCGGTCGGGGCCAGTATCGGCGTCTGGGAGAGCAGCGTCGGTGTTTTCCGCCGCCATTTGAAGAACCGCGAATTCAGCCACATCGTTAGCGGCTGGTGCACGTTTACCCCAGACGGCGGCGAGCCTGTCGAGCTGCACGCGGGTGATGCCGTGCTGTTCCCGGAGAACTGTGAAGGCGTCTGGGACATTCGCGAACCTCTGCGCAAAACCTACGTGCTGTTCTAAGGAGGATTCATGATCGAAAGGATCAAGCCTGGCGCTCGTGCCAGCCAGATGGTGCTCATAAATGGACGCATTGAAACTTCAGGCATCGTCGCCGAAGCGCCCCAAGGCAGTATCAGCGAGCAAACGCAATGCGTGCTGGCCCAGCTCGAGCGCTGGCTTTCAGAAGTAGGCGCTTGCAAGAAAAACATCTCGCGCATTCAGATCTGGCTGGCCAACATGGACGACTTCGCCGCCATGAATACGGTCTACGACGCCTGGGTCGGCGACGAGCCGCCGGTACGTGCGTGTGTAGGCGCGCAACTGGCCGCGCCTGAATACCTCATCGAGATCCAGGCTTTCGGCGAGATGCCGTAACACCGGCCTGTTCGCTCGGAAATCGCCGCAGCCACAAACTGCGGCGTTTTTTTGCGCTGAACTTACAACTCAGGATCCAGCCCGACCCGTTCATTGCTCCATTCAAAGCGCTCCACCTCGTGCCGACGCTTGCGAAAGCTGTAGGGCGTTTCGCCGTACTGCTTGCGGAACCAGAGTATGAAATGGGAAGCGTCCGAGAAACCGCAGGCCAACGCAATGGTCGTGATGTTCTGACTGGTATTGACCAGCAAGCGCCTGGCGTGATCCAGACGCAGCTTGCGCCAATAGTTGGCAGGAGGTTCTTGCGTATTGGCTACGAACTCACGATGCAACTGTCGAGGATGCGTACCGACAGCACTCGCAACCGCCTGGATCGTAAGGGCTGACCCCAGATTCTCGCGCATGAAAGCGATGGCTCGTTGCACGCGGTCGTTTTGATAGACCCCCCCTTCTGGTCCCGTCGCCTCCTCTTCGTTTCGCTCCTCGACCAATAGGTACTCCAGGCCCTTCTGTGCCCGAACGGCTCCGCAGTGGCGGCGTATCAGGCTGGCTGCCAGGTCAATGGCGGTGCCACCGGGACAGGTGATGATCCCCCGATCATCGACATAGTTCTTGTCGATCACCGCAGTGGACAGCGGGAAGCGCTCCTTGAATTCTTCTCGCAGGGTGAAATGCAGCGCACAGCGCCTGCCATCCAGCAGCCCCGCCTTGCCCAGCACGAAAGAACCGGAGCACAGCGCGATGATCGGAATATTGGCAGCATGCACATCCCGTAGCGCGTCGAGCAGCCAGTCCGGCGGGTTGCGCGTCTCTCCGAGCAGCCCCCCGGCAATCACGATGTAGTCATACTGGGCCCAGAGGTTCAGGGGCTTGGTCGGTGAGATAGGCATGCCGCAACTGGCCACAATGGGCTGGTCATTCAGCGTCATCCAGTCCCACTGACAAAACACCTGCTGGCTGCGGAAGGACTTGTCCGCCGCGAAGCGCAAGGAATCCACCAGCCCGGCAACGGGTACCAAGGTGAAGTGATTCATCAAGACAAAGCCGACCCTCAACTCTGGCTTGATGGAGGCAGGAACGCTGCTTTGTTCTTCGGATCCCCGGACCACTGCGAATCACCTCGGCGTGTTGGACTGCTCAATTCTAAAGCACCCCTTCGGTCCTACATATCATATCGATCTCAGCTAATAGGAAGTTTAGGACATCCGGCACGAATAAGCGCAAGCGTACGATCAATTGTCATGAGCGTAATATCTAGGCAGCCGTTTACTGAGCATCATGTTGACAAAAACCAACATGCTCAAAGGCACTCACTATGTACCGTGGATTCTGGTATGCCCAGGCACTCGACCTGGACAGCGATCTGGCCCCTGCTCTGCAGGATACGATTCAAGCGGATGTCTGCATCGTCGGCGGCGGCTTCCTTGGTCTGTGGTCGGCCATCCGTCTGAAGCAGGCGCACCCGGAAAAAACCATCGTTATCGTCGAGCGCGACCGTTGCGGGTCCGGTGCCAGTGGACGTAACGGTGGTATCGCCACGAACTGGTGGGGCAAATATCTGTCGGTACGCACCATCTGCGGTGACGTCGAAGCGCGGCGCATCTGCGAAGCGGCTGAGTCGGCCATCGATGAAATTGGCAGTTTCTGCCAGGAGCACGGTATCGATGCCCAGTACCGTAAAGACGGTTGGTTGTGGACTGCCACTAACCAGCGGCAGATGGGCTCCTGGAAGGTGCTGACCGACGGCCTGCAGAAGCTCGATGTCAATCCATTCCAGGAGCTGGATCGAGAGACCATTCGCGGTCGCGTGGGCTCGCCGTTGGTTCTAGGTGGTATCTACGACCCTAACGCCGCCACTGTTCAGCCCGCAATGCTGGCTCGCGGTCTTCGCCGGGTAGCCCTGAAGCTCGGGGTGAAGATCTTCGAGAAATCTCCGTTCACTCACCTGGAACGTGGCAAGAACCCGGTGGTGCACACAGCCATGGGTCGGGTGAAAGCAAATCACGTAGTGCTCGCACTTAACGCTTGGGGCGCACAGTTCCCAGAGCTGCGTCGCATGATTGCGATCATGTCCAGCGACATGGTGGCTACCGCGCCGGTCAAAGCCAAGCTCGATGCCATCGGCTTCAGCGGCGGAGAGTGCATGACCGACTCACGCACCGTGCTCAACTACTGGCGCAACACCCCGGATGGTCGCGTGGTGTTCGGCAAGCCACTGGGCCAGTTCGCCTACGCCGGTCGCATCGGCAACCTTTACGAAAAGCCATCACCAGCCGCCGACAAGGTCGCTGCCGAGCTGCGCCGCCTGTACCCGCAATTGCAGGACGTGCCGGTGGTCAGCAGCTGGACCGGCCCGATCGACCGCGCCATGAAAGGCCTACCGAACTTCGGCTACCTCGACCATTACCAGACCGTCAGCTACGGCATCGGCTTCTCGGGCAACGGCGTGGCCACCACAGTCTTTGCCAGCCGTATCATCAAGTCGTTGGCCACTCACGCCAATGATGAGTGGGCCAACTGTGGCCTGGTCAATCAGAAAATGAAGTTGCTGCCGCCAGAGCCCTTCCGCTTCTTCGGCGCGCATATGGTGCGTGATGCACTGGTGCGCAAAGAATCCCTTGAGGATCACGACCAGGACGCGGGTTTCATCACCCGTCAGCTGGTTTCGATGGCTCCCGCCGGCTATGTCCCTGCCCAGAAGAAATAAGTATCAGGATCAGGATCATGAGTGAGCATATTGTTTTCCTCGACGACGACGGCCTTGCCGCGTCGACGCAACTCAAGCGCCCTGACTGCGAGCATAGCTGGCAGCAGTTTGCCTATACCAATCCCGACCAAGTGCTTGAGCACCTGAAGGACGCCACCATAGCGCTGACGTGCAGCGTGCCGCTGCGTGAAGAGCACCTGCGTCAGTTACCAAAACTGAAGATGATTTCCCTGGCACTCACCGGCCGCGACATCGTCGACGTCGATTACTGCGATGCACACGGCATCGAGGTATCCAGCGTACCTGGCTATGCCGCGAACACCGTCGCCGAACACAGTATGGCAATGATGCTTGAGCTGTTCCGTCGCCCGGCCGCCTTCAGCCGCCTGATGCGTAAGGTGCATGCCGGGCAGGCCGAGTACAAGAATATCTACTTCGATCACCGCATCCGTGATGTGCGAGGCAAGCAGATGGCGATCATCGGCAGCGGCCCGATCGCTATCCGCCTGGCTGCTCTAGCTCGCTCATTCGGTATGGAAGTTTTGTTCGAAGACCGTGGTGGTAAACGCCCGGGGCCGGACAACCGCCCGCTGGACAGCCTGCTCAAGAGTTGCGATGTCCTGTCGATCAACGCGCCCTTGACGCCAGAAACCTACAACATGATCGATGCCAAGAAGCTTGCGCTCATGAAAAGCGACGCGGTGGTCATCAACACCGGCCGCGGCGGCATCGTCAACGAGGCAGCGCTGATTGACGCCTTGCAACATGGTCGCCTGGGTGGTGTAGCACTCGACGTGGTTGAGGTTGAACCGCTGCACCCAAGCAACCCGCTGTTCCAGCTTATCGATCGCGACGACTTCATCCTCAACCCGCACATCGCCTGGAGCAGTGAAGATGCCATGCAGCAATTGATGGATCGCGCCGTCGACAACATCACCGATTTCGTTGCCCGCCACAATACTCAGAAAAGGACTCGCACCGCATGACCATCGCCACCAAAAGCAGCTTCGTCGACGGCGCTTTCGTTGCCCTGGAAAGCGGCACCGATATCCTCGAAAACCGCAATCCATCCAACCCAGGTGAAGTGATCGAATGCTTTGTGCGTGCTGACCGGTTTCTCACAGAGCAGGCAATCGCAGCCGCGCGCCGCGCACAGCCGGCATGGGCACGCAGCAACCCGCAACAGCGTGCCGATGCGTTGGACTTTATCGGTACCGAAATCCTTGCACGCCGTGAAGAGCTAGCCACCCTCCTCGCCCGCGAGGAAGGCAAGATCGTTCGCGAAGCGCTGGGTGAGGTCGACCGCGCCGGGCGTTCGTTCAAGTTCTATGCCCAGGAGGCGCTGCGTGCCGAGGGTGAGAAATATCAATCAGTGCGCCAAGACGTTGGCATTGACGTATTCACTCAACCGCTGGGTGTCATTGGCATCATTGCGCCGTGGAACTTCCCGATTGCCATCCCCGCCTGGAAGATCGCGCCAGCACTGTGTTTCGGCAACTGCGTAGTATTCAAGCCCGCTGAACTGGTTCCATCCTCGGCCTGGGCCTTGGCCGAAATCATCAGCCGCTCTGGCTTGCCCGCTGGCGTGTTCAACATGCTTATTGGCCCGGGTCGCAGCGTGGGCGATACCCTCATTCGCTCGCCAGAAGTCGACGGTATCAGCTTCACCGGCTCGGAAAACACGGGTCGTCAGATCGCAAAACTGGCTGCTGAAGGCATGAAGAAAGTGCAACTGGAGATGGGCGGCAAGAACCCACTGATCGTGCTGGACGATGCCGACCTGGAGCAGGCGGTGGACATAGCGCTCAATGGCTCGTTCTTCAGCACTGGCCAGCGTTGCACTGCAAGTTCTCGCGTTATCGTCACTGAGGGCATTCATGACGCATTCGTGGCGCGCTTGGCCGAGCGCACTCAAGCGCTGAAAGTAGGCGACGCACTGCAAGCCTCCACCGATATCGGCCCTGTGGTTGACGGTCGACAGTTGGAGCAGAACCTGTCCTACGTAGCTAGCGGACGTGAACAAGGTGCCAGGTTGGTATGTGGCGGTGAGCGCATCGAAAACCAGGCAGGCGCCTATCTCTTCACACCGGCACTGTTCACCGAGGTGACTCCGGATATGCGCATCTATCGCGAGGAGATCTTCGGGCCAGTACTGAGCGTGCTGAAGGTGCGAGATTACGAAGAAGCCTTTGTCGCTGCCGAGGACACCGCCTTCGGTCTGTCGGCGGGAATCGTCACCACCTCGCTGCGCCATGCCGAACATTTCAAGCGAAACAGCACGGCGGGCATGGTAATGGTCAACCTGCCGACCGCTGGCGTGGATTATCACGTACCGTTCGGTGGTAACGGTGCATCAAGCCTGGGTTCTCGCGAGCAAGGCACGCACGCCCGGCAGTTCTTCACCCGCGTCAAGACCACGTACCAATTGGCCTGACGTCCCCCGTTCAAGCGCAAGCTGCTCATTCGCGAGATCGACCCTGGAGTCGGTCTCGTGAAACCTGCTGCACGAACAATTATGACTTTGAGGTAGTTAGCAAGATGGCCAAGGCCGCCGATGTCGTTGTGCAATGCCTGGAAAACGAAGGTGTCGAGTATGTATTCGGCATTCCCGGTGAGGAAAACCTCGACCTGCTGGAATCCCTGCGCAAGTCGAAGATCAAGCTGGTCCTGACCCGTCATGAGCAGTCTGCAGGCTTCATGGCCGCCACCTATGGCCGTCTGACTGGCAAGACCGGCGTAAGCTTGTCGACCCTCGGCCCGGGTGCCACCAACCTGGTGACCGCCAGTGCCTATGCCTACCTGGGCGGCATGCCGATGATGATGATTACCGGCCAGAAGCCGATCAAGAAGTCCAAACAGGGTCGCTTCCAGATCATCGACGTGTGCGGCATGATGGACCCCATCACCAAGTACACCCACCAGTTCGCATCGGCCGACAACATCCCGGCGCGCATGCGCGAAGCCTTCCGTCTGGCTGAAGAAGAAAAGCCCGGTGCCGTGCACCTCGAACTGCCGGAAGACATCGCGGCCGAACAGACCGACTCGCTGCCAATCCCGCCGAGCCTGCATCGCCGTCCGCTGGCAGAACACAAGGCCATCGAGGCAGCCGTGGCAAAGCTGCAGGCCGCCCGCAGCCCGATCCTGGTGATCGGTGCCGGGGCCAACCGCAAGATGACCGCCAAGGTTCTCAAGCAGCTCATCGACAAGACCGGCATCCCATTCATCACCACTCAGATGGGTAAGGGCGTGGTCGACGAGCGCCACCTGCGCTTCCTGGGTAACGCTGCGCTGTCGTCCGGCGATTTTGTACATCGTGCGATTGAAGCAGCCGACCTTATCATCAACATCGGCCACGACGTGATCGAGAAGCCGCCATTCTTCATGGTCCGTGGCGGCACCGAAGTCATCCACATCAGCTTCCGCTCAGCCGAAGTCGATGCCGTGTACTTCCCGCAGGTCGAAGTGATCGGCGACATCGCCAACGCCGTTTGGCAGATTGGCGAAGCGCTGAACGACACTTCGCACTGGGATTTCACCCGCCTGCTGGCCATCCGCGAGGCCAACGAAGCGCAGATCGCCGAAGGCGCCGACGACGACCGCTTCCCGGTGTACCCGCAGCGCGTGGTCGCCGACATCCGCCGCGTACTGCCGTCCGAGGGCATCGTGGCCCTGGACAACGGCATCTACAAGATCTGGTTCGCCCGCAACTACAAGGCTCACAAGCCGAACACCGTGCTGCTGGACAACGCCCTGGCGACCATGGGCGCCGGCCTGCCATCGGCCATGGCCGCGCACCTGGTGCACCCGGACCGCCCGGTGATTTCGATATGCGGAGACGGCGGATTCATGATGAACAGCCAGGAGCTGGAAACGGCCGTACGCCTGGGCATGCACATCACCGTGGTGATCCTGCGTGACGACGGCTACGGCATGATCCGCTGGAAGCAAGCCAACATGGGCTTCACCGATTTCGGTCTGGACTATGGCAACCCGGACTTCGTCAAATACGCCGAAGCCTACGGTGCCAATGGCTATCGGGTCGAAAGCGCGGATGCCTTGCTGCCCCTGCTGGACCACTGCATTTCCAACCCCGGTGTGCATGTGATCGACTGCCCGGTGGACTACAGCGAGAACGACCGCATCCTGAATATGGACCTGCGCGAGCGTAGCGCAGCTGTCTAAGGAAAAATAACGAAGTCTTCAGTCCGGCATTGAAAACTGTTTTGAAATTAAATATATGCTTCTTGGCATCAAGATCATATGTAATGGACTCTGGTGGCAATTAGTCTCTCTTGGGACGCGGGCGCTTAGCGCCCGTTTTTCTGCACATGACACCCGACCCACAACCATAATCCCAGTTATCCGGCTTCGAAAATGGTTACTTGCATTTCTCGGGCGTCCAACTGCGTGTGACCGACCAGATTCCGCCCATAACCACGGCGGTTGCAGGAGCTGAGTGCAACACGGTTATTGAATTGAAGCCGGAGCATCATGCCGCATTGCCATGGCATTTTGCATGACCTCTCCCATCACCTCGATGGGGCATTTG
>NZ_JBLUPW010000034.1:0-53229 GCF_048068175.1 Pseudomonas sp. NY15356
ACGATGCATCGCCGATGGTAGTGTGGGGCTTCCCCATGTGAGAGTAGGTCATCGTCAAGATTCATTTCGCAAAACCCCTATCTGCGTGAGCAGGTAGGGGTTTTGTCTTTCTGGTCCTCGAAAGAATCGCGCTTCCTCCTGTAGGAGCGGCCTTGTGCCGCGAAGCGGGCGCGTAGCGGCCGCCAACCCTGCCACCTCGATCACCCTGGTGCACCGCGTCGCCTGGGCTTACGGCCGCTGCGCGCCCGCTTCGCGGCACAAGGCCGCTCCAAGGGGGCGCGTTTCATGCAAAAGCAAATCTCTTTTGCACCACTGGCCGCTTATCTTCCCGCCGACAGCTGCGACAATTAATGCCGATAATTAACGTGACTTTCCTGCACGCAGCCTACGTCAAGGCTTAGGTTCCGAGGATCCTTACCTGCGGACATAGCGATGCCAGCGTACCGTGCTGCGCATTTCTGGACTTCACCACCGTCCTATCATTTGAGGTAGCAAGCAAGATGGCCAAGGCCGCCGATGTCGTTGTGCAATGCCTGGAAAACGAAGGTGTCGAGTATGTGTTCGGCATTCCCGGCGAGGAGAACCTCGACCTGCTGGAATCCCTGCGCAAGTCGAAGATCAAGCTGGTCCTGACCCGTCATGAGCAATCCGCAGGCTTCATGGCCGCCACCTACGGCCGCCTGACCGGCAAGACCGGGGTCAGCCTGTCGACCCTCGGCCCTGGCGCCACCAACCTGGTGACCGCCAGCGCTTACGCCTACCTGGGCGGCATGCCGATGATGATGATCACCGGGCAGAAGCCGATCAAGAAGTCCAAGCAGGGTCGTTTCCAGATCATCGACGTATGCGGCATGATGGACCCCATCACCAAGTACACCCACCAGTTCGCGTCGGCCGACAACATCCCGGCCCGCATGCGCGAAGCCTTCCGCCTGGCCGAAGAAGAAAAGCCGGGCGCCGTGCACCTGGAGCTGCCGGAAGACATCGCTGCCGAGCAGACCGATGCCATGCCGATCCAGCCGAGCCTGCACCGCCGCCCACTGGCCGAGCACGTGGCCATCGAAGCGGCCATCGAGAAGCTGCGCACCGCCCGCAGCCCGATCCTGGTGATCGGTGCCGGCGCCAACCGCAAGATGACCGCCAAGGTCCTCAAGCAACTGATCGACAAGACCGGCATCCCGTTCGTCACCACCCAACTGGGTAAAGGTGTGGTGGACGAGCGCCATTCGAGCTTCCTGGGCAACGCCGCGCTGTCGTCCGGCGACTTCGTGCACCGCGCTATCGAAGCGGCCGACCTGATCATCAACATCGGCCACGACGTCATCGAGAAGCCACCATTCTTCATGGTGCGTGGCGGTACCGAAGTCATCCACGTCAACTTCCGCTCCGCCGAAGTCGACGCCGTGTACTTCCCGCAGATCGAAGTGATCGGCGACATCGCCAATGCCGTCTGGCAGATCGCCGAAGGCCTGGGCGACACCTCACACTGGGACTTCACCCGCTTGCTGGCCATCCGCGAAGCCAACGAAGCGCAGATCGCCGAAGGCAAGGATGACGACCGCTTCCCGGTCTACCCGCAGCGCCTGGTCGCCGATATCCGCCGCGTATTGCCGTCCGAAGGCATCGTGGCCTTGGACAACGGCATCTACAAGATCTGGTTCGCCCGAAACTACAAGGCTCACAAGCCTAACACCGTTCTGCTGGACAACGCCCTGGCGACCATGGGCGCTGGCCTGCCGTCGGCCATGGCGGCGCACCTGGTGTACCCGGACCGCCCAGTGATCTCGGTGTGCGGCGACGGCGGTTTCATGATGAACAGTCAGGAGCTGGAAACCGCGGTACGCCTGGGCATGCACATTACTGTGGTGATCCTGCGTGACGACGGTTACGGCATGATCCGCTGGAAGCAGGCCAACATGGGCTTCACCGACTTCGGCCTGGACTACGGCAACCCGGACTTCGTCAAATACGCCGAAGCATACGGTGCCAACGGTCACCGCGTCGAAAGCGCCGAAGGCCTGCTGCCGCTGCTCGAGCACTGCATCAAGACCCCGGGCGTGCATGTGATCGACTGCCCGGTCGACTACAGCGAGAACGACCGCATCCTCAACCAAGAACTGCGTGAGCGTGCGCTGGCCGTATAAAGCCGTCATGCGTTGATCGCCGGCAAGCCGGCTCCCACAAAGGATCACGTTATCCTGGTAGGAGCCGGCTTGCCGGCGATTGCTTTACCGCAGTTTATTTCACTATTGCCGGGTAATAGCTATTCACCGCTTCCTTTACTTGGTATCCGTCACTCTCGGTTCTCCCATTCGCCTAGGAGAATCGAAGGCCCATGACCATCGGATCGAGTCATAACCATCCCGCAGACCTGGCAATCGAGCCTGAGTCGCCTATTCAACCGTGGGCTGTGCGGTTTCCCAATCCTCCAGACCTCTGTTTTGATTACCGCCGCCTCGTTGAGCAGTACGGCGGTGTTGCACAGGCCTCTCGAGTGGACTATCGCATTTGCATCGTTGGTGCGGGTGTGACGGGGCTTACCGCTGCCCGCGAATTGCTGCGCTGTGGGTTTCGTAACATCACCTTGATCGAGCAATCTCAGCGCGTTGGCGGACGGCATCTGACGGTGATCAACGATCCAAGTGATCACAAGCAACCATCGACGCCTTTCGAAATGGGGGCGATGCGTATGCCATTTTTTAATAGGACTGGTGAGCCGCCCAAGGACGGGCGTTCAATGATGGCTTATTACGCCAAGCTGTTCGATTTACGCATTTCGGATTTTCCCAATCCCGGAACACCTTGGGTCAATGCCACGGGTATCTATCTTCAAGAAGGGCAATTACTGGCAGAGGATGATCCCCAGTTGTTGATCTGGCGTAATCCACTCGGTGACACTCCCCCTCCAACGGAGGCCCTGCTACGGGTTTACGGTAAATGGCAAAGGTTTGCACGTCTGATGGCTGAACAGGTAGCTACGGTTTTCGGAACGGGGACGTGGGAGGGCTGTTGGAGCGCAATCGTCGAACGTTATCACCGGCTATCTTTCCGTGATCTGGTGCATTTACCAACGATTGAGAGCTGGGACCCTGGGAATCCAGGCGACTTCGGTGGATTGGGGATGAGTGATGCTGAGTCAGCGATTTTTTACTCGATAGGCATCGGGGATGGTAGCTGGGGAGCCTTTTATGATGTTTGTTGCCTTTATCCACTACGTACAGCGATCTTCGGCTTCAGTAGCCATCTGCAACTGGTGCATGGGCGTGTGGATGAGCAAGGTATGCCTTATGCTGCCCCCTATCTCGAAACGGATACAGTGCCTGATAGCAAGGGGTTGAGATTCCAGGCGCCTACCTATCTTGGGTTGGCAGCACTTGATGAGTGTCTGTTGTTCATGGATATCGAAGAAATTGGTCAGTCGCTCTATAACCAGTGTTTGGAGCGGAGTGATGGTCTGCTTACCGACAGCTCGGTATGTGGGCTGCACAAGATGTCGAATGGAAGGATCCGCGTCGAATACCGTTGGCACCACAGTGATGCATCCAAGACGCGAACATTGAACCAAGATTTCGATGCAGTGATTCTCACTTTGCCGTCTTGGCTGATTGAGACCAATATCCGACTGGATGGCTTTAGCCGTGATTTGTTACCACAACGTATCATCAGTGCATGGAAAAACGCCCATTGGGAAACCAGCTGCAAGGTATATGCACCGCTGCAAAAAGCCTTCCTCGACCGCAACCCGCATATCCCTCAAATTCTGATAACTGACAGCTTTGTACATGACGTCTATGCCTACCGCTATAACGAGCGCTATGCCTATGACTGCATTTTGCTCAGTTATACTTGGGAAGATGATGCTACCAAGCTGGCCTCATTTACCGATATGGAACTGGGTGTGAAATGCCTAAAGGAATTGGATCGGATCCTGCTGCGCTGCACCAATATCGGTGAGCCAATTTCACCCTATGTCGATAGCCGAAATATCCGAGTACAACGCTGGGTAACAGATAGTAACGCCCTTGGTTGCGCCAAGCTGTATCGCGCGGGTACTTATTACGATGCGGTGAACTTAATGAAGTACAATCGAGAATTGAGCTGGCGGTCTGGCCTTTATTTGGTTGGCGAGTCGTTCTCGGTGGATGCAGGCTGGAGCGAACCCTGCCTGCGGACCGCTATCGATGCGGTCATCAATATCTGCCATTTCACCTCAGCTATCTATAATGGTGGATTTACCCTAGAAGATTATCCTCACTACCGGCTACAGGAATGAGGGGTAGCGGAAAGAATAACGCACTGGCTGTTCTTTCCGTTGCTTCAGAATTTTCCTACCTAATTGCAGGAGGTGCCTGGCTGTATTTGGCACTGACAACCCCGTTTTACTGGCGACCTTCCAATAACCACAAGAAGGAAGCCAGTAATGCCCGAACAGAACCCACCCGTGAGCCCCGTCCGTATCGCCGTCATCCAGTACGATCCCCAGGTAGGGGTCGAGCACTGTGACGGTAACCTCTGCCGAGGCCTGGCATTGGCTCGCCGCGCCGCGCGTGAGGGCGCCAACCTCATTGTACTGCCAGAGCTGGCCAATACGGGCTATACCTTCCAGTCCCGCGAGGAAGCCTATGCCCATGCCGAGACCCTGCAGGAGGGCCGCAGCCTGGAGGCATGGTGTACATTCGCCTGTGATTACAAGGTCTACCTGGCCGCTGGCTTCGTCGAACGCGAAGGTCTGAAGCTTTACGACAGTGCGGTATTGTTTGGGCCGGATGGCCTGCTGGGACACTACCGCAAAGCCCATCTGTGGAATCAGGAGAAGCTGTGGTTCACCCCTGGCAATTTTGGGTTTCCTGTATTCGAGACGCCGATCGGTCGTATCGGCCTGCTCATCTGCTGGGATATCTGGTTCCCGGAGGTTCCGCGCCTGATGGCCTTGCAGGGCGCCGACATCATCTGCAGCCTGAACAATTGGGTGTGGACACCTCCGCCGCTGTTCGACGAAGCCGGGCGCTGCATGGCGTCCTACCTGACCATGACCGCCGCCCATGCCAACAATATCTACATTGCCGCAGCCAATCGCATCGGCAGGGAGCGGGGCGGGCGCTTCCTTGGCTGCTCGCTGATCGCAGGCACGAACGGCTGGCCCATCGGTGAGGTCGCCAGCGCTGAGGAGGAATGCATTCTCTACGCGGATGTGGATTTGAGCTGCGCCCGTACAGCCCCTATCTGGAACAGCCTGAACGACTTGCCCCGTGACCGTCGTGTCGACCTGTACGACGGTATGCTCGGTTATCGCCAGCATCCAGCATTGCCGCGCTGAGGAGACCGTCGTGGATAAACGTTTCTCCGACGGGCGGCCATGGCCCGTGATGCTGATCCTGCTTTGTCTATGGGGGCTGCTGACCGGCAGCTTGACGCTGGGCCATTGGCCGGACTATGGGCAATGGCTGGTTACCCTGGACGAGCCGCTGAGTCGATTGCGTTGGATTATCGGCGATATCAGCGAAGTTGCGTTTTACAAGCATGAACTGCCAGCCTTGGGGTTACTGCTGGGGGCTTGCCTGGCTCATTGGGCACATGCCGAGGGCTACCGTTGGCAAGGCTTCCCCATTTGTTACGGAACCGGGCTCTGGCCCTGGCTGTTCTTCAGTTCGCTGTTGGGGCTGTTATTGAGCCATGCCTTGTGGGGATGGACCTTGGCGGCCGGTATCTGGCAGCCAACGTTTGTCGCATTCGTATCGCTGCCTGCTGCCATGGTGCTTGTATTTGGTGGCGGCTGGCGTGTGTCGATCGTGGGGGCTGTGCTGGGAGCACTGCTGGTTACCCCGGCGAGCCTTCTGTTCGTCAACGTGCTGTGTTATCCGCTGAATCTGCCCCTGGTGGTCGGTAACGTGCTCGGCATGGCTGTTGCGAGCATTGCCGCCTTCGTACTGTGCAAGCGTTATCCACAATGGGTTCGACATGCACGAACGCCTTTCCAGCCCAAAGTCGCGGCACCGGCAGGCCAGGTTGGTCAGGGACTTGGCTGGACCTTGCGACGTGTGCTCGCGGACTTCAGCGAGGCTCCATTCTTTGGCAACGAGCTGGCGAGCCTTGGGTTGCTGCTCGGGGTGTTGCTCGCGTTTGCGCTGGGCCCTGGGGGGCCCGCCTATGGGTCGTATCTGGTTCTGGAACTGGTGGGCGGCCAGGCATTGGCTTCGTTGATCGGTGTCGTGATCTGGCGGCGTCAGTGGCGAGAAAGAGGTTGGTATCCGACCTACATCCCCATCGTCTCCATTGTGCCGGCTGCTGTCCTGACACTTGGAGGCAGTTGGCAGGTCATCGTCCTCAGCGCAAGCCTGGGAGCGTTGATCGCGCCACCACTGGCTGTGGCCATCACCCAGCGGCTGCCGGGGTACATGCATGGTTATATTGGCAACGTGCTATCGATGGCCATCAGCACCTTGGCGATCGTGCCGTTGCTCAGCCTGATTGCAGGAGGTCAAGGATGAAAGAAACGGACGGTTTTCCCAGGTTATCGATCGGCAGCCTGGGCGGCACGATCAGCATGCAGGCTACGATCATGGGGCAAGGGGTTACGCCGCAGCTGGACTGTGAGGCGTTGCTCGCTTTCCTGCCCCGGCTTGGCGAGATTGCCCAGGTCAGTACCGCTACGCTGGGACTGGTGCCAAGTGCCTCTATGGGATTCGCGCAGATGATCGACGTATTGCGATGGGCGCAGGAGGAAGTTGAGCGTGGTGCCCACGGTATAGTGATTACCCAGGGTACCGACAGCCTGGAAGAGAGCGCGTATTTCCTGGACCTGTTCTGGCCCTTTGACGTCCCTCTGGTATTGACGGGGGCCATGCGTTCGGCGGGTGAGCCAGGGGCGGATGGCCCGGCCAACTTGCTGGCGGCGGCGTACGTGGCATTGGCCAGAGAAAGTCGAGATCGAGGCGTATTGGTCGTAATGAATGATCAGATACATGGCGCGGCCCGTGTACGCAAGGGTGACAGCTTGTCGGTCAATGCATTCGAGTCTCCGAATGGCGGCCCTGTAGGCCAACTGTTCGAAGGCCAGGTGCACTATTGGCACATGCCAGGGCATCGCACCATTCTGCCTGAACCAGACCGTGTTCAGCATCAGGTCGCATTGATGGAAAGCTGTCTGGATGCTGACACGGGCTTGCTGGATGCAACTCTTGGCCTGGGCTATGAAGGGCTGGTCATTGCCGGGTTTGGTGCTGGACATGTGTCCGAACGCTGGGCGTCGAGCCTGGAGCGCATCGCGCGGCAGATCCCGGTCATCGTTGCGACTCGTACTGGCAGGGGAACGACAGCCAGCGCCAGCTACGGATTCGTGGGTAGTGAAATCGATTTGCAGAAAAAGGGTATGCATATGGCCGGTCACCTATGCCCCCGCAAATGCCGGATACTGCTCTGGGCGTTGTTGGGTAATGGGTTGCAGAGCTCAGTGCGCGATTATTTGCGCTGAAAACCTTGCCCGCTCCGCCGAAGGGGTGGGCAAGGCAAGCGTTGCCTCGTTGGCTTATGTGCTAGGGTGCGACGAAGATTTCCATCAGGACTCACTTTATGCTCCCTGCCCTCAGCGAAAAAGAACTCGACCGCCTAGAAGACCTGTTGATCACGTACGGCAATGACTTCTCCGTGCTCAACCTGGCCGAACTCGACGGGTTCTTCACTGCCCTGGCCAGCTCTCCGGTCAATATCCTTCCCGAACAATGGCTGCCGGCCGTTTCCGGCGGCAAGGTACCCAAGTTCAAGAAGCCGGCCGATGAAGAAGCCTACACCGCTCTGATGCTGCGTTATTACCATCAACGGGCCGGCGAATTGGCCGATCATCTCGACCACTTCGAGCCGCTGTTCGAGGAGAGCGAAGGCGAGGAGGGGCCGGCGATCATTCTGGAAGAATGGTGCTTCGGCTACATGCGCGGTACACAGGTCGCGGGCTGGGACGAATTACCGCCCGAACAGGACCGGTTGCTCAAGGCCATTTCGCTGCATGGCCTGGAAGACAACTTCGAACTGCTCGACTCCATGAGCTTCGATGAGCACCAAGCGTGCGTGCCTCAGGTCGTGGAGGCCGCGCGTAGCCTGTATCGGTACTTCAAACAGCGCAACTGACACGATCAATCCGATACTTCTCGGTGTCGGCCGTTTCTTTCCTTGCTGTGAGACAAGTCCCATCTTGTGGGCTGTTCGCCCCAGCGCACTTGCTGGGGGAATGCTCATCCCGCTAACCTGCCAGCCCTGATTCCAGCAACGCTCCGTTCATCGCAATAGGCGCATGGCCCTGGGAGGTGCTGTCCCGACCAGAGCGAAAAGGACCAACGCTCCAACCCCAAAGCAATGTTTCATGCAGGCGGTGCTGATCGCCGCCTGCTTCGAACACTGACGTTTATCCATCACGCAAGGAGGCTCGACCATGCAACAGAACTCATCCCCAGCCACCGGGAATCTGCTCGGTACCTACGGTTATGGCAAGGCGCTGATCATCAGCTTGGTCGTCATCGGTATCGTCTGCCTGGGCTTGGCCGCCTTCGTTGGCTTCCTGGGCACGATACTACCAACGGATGTGTCTGGTCCCATTTCCGTCGAAACCCGCCGTGGCACCACCTTGCAGTTCGATGGTCCGCAAGGCTTGCTGAACTTCACCCTTGGCCTGCTGGCAGTGCTTGCCCTGTGCATGTTCGGCCTGGCCATGTGGCAGAAGAAGCTGCGCAACGCTCGCTATGAAGTGTATGAAAAAGGCATCTGCCAGATCATCGGCACCCAGCGTGACTATGTGCCTTTCAGCGAGATGAACGATCTCTACCTGTTCGCCTCCGGCCAGACAGCCGTTGCCGGTTTGCACAACAACCTGGCGTACCGCCGCAATGCCAGCGAGCCGTTCCGTCGCGTCAACCCCCACCTCAAGGACCTCTATGCCTTCATCGACCTGGTGCGCGACCTGCACCTGAACGAGCGCCTGCCCAGTGCGCTCGCCACCCTGGAAAACGGCGGCGCGGTGCGTTTCAGCTACATCGACAGCGCTCAAGTGTGGAGCAAGCGTATGAAAGGCGACTTCTTCGCGCTGAATACCAAGACCCTCACCATCACCCGGGATGCTCTCGATGTGGATGGGCGTCGGGTGCCGATGTCCAGCCTACGCAACCTCGACCTCAACGCCTGGACCGAGCTGGTGGTGATCAAGGACGAAAGCGAGCAGACGGTACTGTCCACCGTAGGCAGCGGGATCATGAGCTTCGACGTATTCATCAATACCCTGCATAGCTTGCTGCAGGCGCCGAAAGCTCAAGCAGGGGAGGTGGCGCAGGCTTGATGTTCACCTTTGTGGGAGCGGGCCTGCGCACCACGTGCAGCGTCATTGACATGCTGGCGCAGGCGCTGAGGGCTCAGCAGCTGGGCTGATTCAACGAAGCAGGGTGAATATAAAGCAGCCTGGGCACTGCTGTTCCAGCCACTCCTTGGCCCGTTCGCTCAGGAAGTACCCACGATAGACATCCCCTTTGAAGAAATCGGCTTGCTCGTCGACCTTGAGCACCTTGAGATACTGGCCGAGGTCGGCAGGGTCATGCTGCGGGTCCTTGAGCAGGTTGAGCTTACCCACCACGAATGCCTGCCAGTACTCCGGCATACGTGCGGCAAGCTCAGGGTCATGGGGCAGGGCGTCGATGATCGAGGTCGGCCCGCCTTCCAGATCGAGGTATTCGGTAATGGGTTTGCTGGTATCCCAGTGCAGCCAGTCGATGTGCACGACATGGGTTTTTTCCAGGTGCTCGTAACGCCCGACCCCCTTCAGGCCGCTTTTCTCCAGGGCTTCCTTGACCGGCTGGGTGAGCACCAGCGAACCCGACCGGATATACGCAGCCGGCGTGTACGGCCCGACGCGGTTGATGCTGTCCATGTCGGTATCTTCATCCCAGGCGATCACGCCCTGGATCAGTGCTGCGCCCCAGTCTCCCCAGGGCGTTGGCGCGTTGTCTAAATGGTAGATATTCATACCAGGCCCCCGAGCTCTTGCCGTTCGTGCCGTAGCGATATTCATGGATGGACCTTGGTCCTGGTTGGTCATTCAGGTGAACTGAATGAAGAAGAAACCGGCGTCGTCGCCTTGCTTGCCACGGCGCGCCTGCATGTCCACGAACAGATAGCCGATACCTTCGCCGAACAGCCCTGCATGCTGAGGGCTGGCTTCGGCCACGTCAGCATCTACCAGTTGCATCATGAACATGTAGCGCGCTGGTTCGTAGATCGGGTCCTGCAGCCAGCAGGGCCTGCCGCTGGGTTTGCTCAGGCCGATCCCGCTGTCCTCATCCTGATGTTCCTCGTCATGCTCCTCGTCAGTCATTTCTTCGAAATCGATGAACGCTCGCTCCAGCAGCAAGGGGGGATTGCCGGGCTCCAGTGGTTGGCTGGCAAGTTCGTGCAGGATGACCCGGGCAAAGCCGCTGCTGATGACGTCTTGCAGCTCCGCCTGTTGATTGACCGTATAGCGACGCTGGAGAGGGCGGCTGAAACTGCCATCCTGATGTTGCTCGACGGCGAGGAAAACTGTGATGGCCATGCCTGGCGGGACGAACGTGGCCGGTTGGAACCGCTCGCTCAGGGTCAGGATGGGCGTCATCAACATGCCGGTTTCCGGGTTTGTCGGCCACAAGGAGAGGTCCTTGAGCAAAGCCGCGCCACCGATCTGGCCGAAGCCGCGATCGTGTCGGGACAAGAGGATTTTCTTCATGCCTGATAACACCCTTTGCGCGTGCGAACGACCTGGCGTAGCGATGGGTAGCCCGCGATTTCGGTTACCACTCGAACAGCCCTACGAAGTTCTTCTGGTCCACAGGGCCGTTCGAGCAACTGGCGCCACGTGCCAGGATGGAAGGTTCGAGGCGGTTGCCCATTTGGCGAACAGCCTGGTACTGGCTGTCGCAATGTCCGGGCTGCGACGGGGCTGGTTGCACATGGCTGACGATGATGATCGGCACACCATTGAACTGTTCCACGCGAGGCTTGCTTCCATCCCGTTCCGGGCTGAATTGGCAAGGCCAGGGCATGTCCAGCTGTAGCAGTGATGCATCGGAGCTGCGCAGTGCGCAACGACCTTCGTGGTTCACAAGTGTAAGTTTGTGCCCGGCCAGGGTAACTTCAGGCCCCGCATTCGATGACGGAACGGGCGTCTGTGCGCATGCATTCAGGGCGATTGCAGCCAGCAGCGTCGGCAGGTTTTTGGACACACGATTCATTTTCAGTTCCCCAGAACCGGCCTGCGGGAACAGCGAGAGTAACGGCGATTCATTCACCAGAATTCGATCTCCTATCGGCCCTGGGTGAGGGCGTGTGCCTGTGCGGAGTTGCTGATATGCACAGGTGCGAAACCTACATAAAGTGCCGAAATGATATCTCGCTGACAGGCACTTCGAAGTCGGCTTCTTATGGTTTATTCATTTGCAATTGTCAAGGTAAGCTATCCGCTAACCACGGTTTTCAAGGACGACAGTGCTCACTCATATGAAGGGATCGACGTTTCAAAAGGGTCAGGAGCTGCAAAGATTTCTTTCCCGCTATTTCGGCGTTTTTATCGCCGAGTTCCTGCTGTCCTGTTTTGCCATTGGCGGCTGTGTTTCACTGGTGTTCTCCACCTATCTGCGTAGTCCGGACCGGTCGCTGTCGGTGCTGGCACTGGCGCTGGCATGGGTGGTGAGCGCCGCTTCGCATATCGCGCTGGTGCGTGGATATGCCTGGGGCTTGCGAGGGCTGATCGGTCTGAACGGGCTGGCCGTGTTGGCCGCGCTGCCGAGCTACGCTTACCGGCCGCACATGGGCGGCTACGTCTCGGTTTTGCTGTTCGGGCTGCTGGCCTTGCTGGTCATCAATACCCAGCGCTATCGGGAAATGCGCGTGCGCCTGGTGGGCTACCGGGACATTCGCAGGGCCAACCGGGAGGCGGCGAAAGCTGCGAGGTAGCGTGTTGTCGCTGATGTAACGCGGCTTCTGTATGGATGTGCGGGCACCGGCTGCGCCAGTGTTCGCGGCCACGGCCGCTCCCACAGGAACAGCGTGAACCTGAAATCCGCGCAGTACCTCTGGGAGCGGAATTATCTACGAAGAGGCCCGCCCAAACGAAAAAAGGCTGCCAATCGGCAGCCTTCCCTATGCGTCGCTCGGATATCAATCCCAGCTCAACGCCCCACCAGTCTGATACTCGATCACTCGCGTCTCGAAGAAGTTCTTCTCTTTCTTCAAGTCCATGATCTCGCTCATCCACGGGAACGGGTTGGTAGTCCCTGGATACTCTTCTTTCAGACCAATCTGGGTCAGGCGACGGTTGGCGATGAACTTGAGGTAGTCCTCCATCATCGCCGCGTTCATGCCCAATACACCGCGAGGCATGGTGTCGCGGGCGTATTCGATCTCCAGCTGGGTACCCTGCAGGATCATCTGGGTCGCTTCTTCCTTCATCGCGGCGTCCCACAGGTGCGGGTTCTCGATCTTGATCTGGTTGATCACGTCGATGCCGAAGTTCAGGTGCATGGACTCGTCACGCAGGATGTACTGGAACTGCTCGGCGACGCCGGTCATCTTGTTGCGGCGACCCATGGAGAGGATCTGGGTGAAGCCGCAATAGAAGAAGATGCCTTCCAGCACGCAGTAGTAGGCGATCAGGTTGCGCAGCAGCTCCTTGTCGGTCTCGACGGTGCCGGTGTTGAATTCCGGGTCGGAGATGGCGCGGGTGTACTTCAGGCCCCAGGCGGCTTTCTTCGCCACCGACGGGATCTCGTGGTACATGTTGAAGATCTCGCCTTCATCCATGCCCAGCGACTCGATGCAGTACTGGTAGGCGTGGGTGTGGATCGCCTCTTCGAACGCCTGGCGCAGGATGTACTGGCGGCACTCGGGGTTGGTGATCAGGCGGTACACGGCCAGGGCCAGGTTGTTGGCCACCAGGGAGTCGGCGGTGGAGAAGAAGCCAAGGTTGCGCATCACGATGCGGCGCTCGTCTTCGGTCAGGCCGTCCATGCTCTTCCACAGGGCGATGTCGGCGGTCATGTTGACCTCTTGCGGCATCCAGTGGTTGGCGCAGCCGTCGAGGTACTTCTGCCAGGCCCAGTCGTACTTGAACGGTACCAGCTGGTTCAGGTCGGCGCGGCAGTTGATCATGCGCTTTTCGTCGACGCGCACGCGAGCGGAGGAGCCTTCCAGCTCGGCCAGGCCTTCGGCGATGTCGAGTTCGTTCAGGGCAGCCTTGGCGCGCTTGACGGCATCGGAGTCGTCGGCGGTCGCTACGCGGGCTTCCTGGGCGGCGGCGTCGCCGGCGCTGTCCAGCTTGTCGAGGGTGGCGGCGGCAGCGTTGCCTTGTGCAGCGGCGTTGCCTTTGGCGGCGACTTCGCCGTCTTCCTTGTCGAATTCGTCCCAGCTCAGCATGGTTCCTGGCTCCTGCTAGAGGGTTGCGCGGGGCAACCGGTTGGATTTTAGAAAGGTGACGCCTGTACTACGCAAGGCCCTTAGGGCAATACGGCGGGCAATGAGCGCGGGCGCTCGTCACGTTTGGAATTGTCGGGGTCAGCGCCTGTCCTTGCCTCGCAGGAGGGGCCAGGTCGCTTGGAAACAGTGTGGCAACGATAAAACGTGCGGGCCGGCCAAGCGTTGGGGTACGGCTTGTGTCACGCAGTCGATCATTGGCTAAACCCTTTTTCGAGGGGGGCGAAGTATAACGGAATTCGCTACCGATCGGAGCGACGCTCAACCGGCCTGCTGTAAATTTTCGACCGGTGTGGGGCGCATCCGTTCACGAATCACGCGTCGTTTCCACGGGGAAGAAGTGTAGCGGAAAAATCGCAGATGTGGTGTCTGAATTTTTGACTTGGCACAAAATATTGTGTTTTTGCGCAGGGGGAGGGAGCGGCAAAAAGCCGCGCCCAGGAGGCCGGAACCACCCGGGCGAGGGCTTAGTGGCAGCGGTAGCGCAGCGTCTGGACGATATGCGTCTTCGGATGCTGGCGCGCCTCTTCGACCGTGGTGAAACGGCCGGTTTCGGCGTTGCGGCCAATCTTGCGTACTACTGTTTTCTTCCGAGCCATCGTTTGTCTTCCGTGTTGGGACAGAGGCCCGGTGCCTGGGAGCACCGGGTCTGGCTGTTTTATCCCTTGGCGAAACAGGTGTGCAGGGGGCACGACCTCTCGATGACGCGGATACAAAAATGCCGCAAGGGGCGCCCGAAGGCGCCTCCCGCGGCATGGGGTGTTACTGGCAGGCTTCGCAGTCTGGTTCGTCGATCGCGCAGGCCTTCGGCACCGGGGCCGGGCCCGCTGCCTGGACCGGGGCGCTGTCGCCGCCGCTGGAAACGGCGTTGAGCTTGCCGGTGTTGATGGTCGACTTCTCGGTGCTGGTGGCGGCCAGGGCACGGAGGTAGTAGGTGGTCTTCAGACCACGGTACCAGGCCATGCGGTAGGTCACGTCCAGCTTCTTGCCCGAGGCGCCGGCGATGTACAGGTTCAGCGACTGGGCCTGGTCGATCCACTTCTGGCGACGGGAGGCGGCATCGACGATCCACTTGGTCTCGACTTCGAACGCGGTGGCGTACAGGTCCTTCAGCTCTTGCGGGATACGCTCGATCTGCTGCACCGAACCGTCGTAGTACTTCAGGTCGTTGATCATGACCGAGTCCCACAGGCCGCGGGCCTTCAGGTCGCGGACCAGGTACGGGTTGATCACAGTGAACTCGCCCGACAGGTTCGACTTGACGTACAGGTTCTGGTACGTCGGCTCGATCGACTGCGACACGCCGGTGATGTTGGCGATGGTCGCGGTCGGCGCGATGGCCATGATGTTCGAGTTGCGGATGCCTTTCTTGACGCGCTCGCGGATCGGCGCCCAGTCCAGGGACTCTTCCAGGTTGACGTCGATGTACTTGGCGCCACGGGCCTCGATCAGGATCTGCTGGCTGTCCAGCGGCAGGATGCCCTTGGACCACAGCGAACCTTCGAAGGTCTGGTAGGCGCCACGCTCGTCGGCCAGGTCACAGGATGCCTGGATGGCGTAGTAGCTGACGGCCTCCATCGACTTGTCGGCGAACTCGACTGCAGCGTCCGAGCCATACGGGATGTGCTGCAGGTACAGCGCGTCCTGGAAGCCCATGATGCCCAGGCCGACCGGGCGGTGCTTGAAGTTCGAGTTCTGCGCCTGGGGCACGGAGTAGTAGTTGATGTCGATCACGTTGTCGAGCATGCGCACGGCAGTCTTGACGGTACGCGCCAGCTTGGCGGTATCGAGCTTGCCATCGACGATGTGGTTCGGCAGGTTGATCGAGCCCAGGTTGCACACCGCGATTTCGTCGGCGTTGGTGTTCAGGGTGATCTCGGTGCACAGGTTCGAGCTGTGGACCACGCCCACGTGCTGCTGCGGCGAGCGCAGGTTGCACGGGTCCTTGAAGGTCAGCCACGGGTGGCCGGTCTCGAACAGCATCGACAGCATCTTGCGCCACAGGTCCTTGGCCTGGACGACTTTGAACACCTTGATCTTGTTGTACTCGGTCAGGGCTTCGTAGTACTCGTAGCGCTCTTCGAAGGCCTTGCCGGTCAGATCGTGCAGGTCAGGCACTTCCGAAGGCGAGAACAGGGTCCACTTGCCGTCGTCGAACACACGCTTCATGAACAGGTCCGGGATCCAGTTGGCGGTGTTCATGTCGTGGGTACGGCGACGGTCGTCACCGGTGTTCTTGCGCAGCTCGAGGAATTCCTCGATGTCCAGGTGCCAGGTTTCCAGGTAGGCGCAGACTGCGCCCTTGCGCTTGCCGCCCTGGTTGACCGCCACGGCGGTGTCGTTGACCACTTTCAGGAACGGCACGACGCCCTGCGACTTGCCGTTGGTGCCCTTGATGTACGAGCCCAGGGCACGCACCGGGGTCCAGTCGTTGCCCAGGCCACCGGCGAATTTCGACAGCATGGCGTTGTCGTGGATGGCCTTGTAGATGCCCGACAGGTCGTCCGGCACGGTGGTCAGGTAGCAGCTCGACAGCTGTGGACGCAGGGTACCGGCGTTGAACAGGGTCGGGGTCGAGGCCATGTAGTCGAACGAGGACAGCAGGTTGTAGAACTCGATCGCACGGGCTTCCTTGTCCTTCTCCTGCAGCGCAAGGCCCATGGCCACGCGCATGAAGAACACCTGCGGCAGCTCGAAGCGCACGCCATCCTTGTGGATGAAGTAACGGTCGTACAGGGTCTGCAGGCCCAGGTAGGTGAATTGCTGGTCACGCTCGTGGTCGATGGCCTTGCCCATGCGCTCCAGGTCGTAGCCCTTCAGTGCAGGGTCCAGCAGCTCGAACTCGACGCCTTTCTCGACGTAGGCCGGCAGGGCCTTGGCGTACAGCTCGGCCATCTCGTGGTGGGTGGCGCTGTCGGCGACGTTCAGGAAGCCCAGCGCCTCGGCGCGCAGGGTGTCCATCAGCAGGCGGGCGGTGACGAAGGAGTAGTTCGGCTCGCGCTCGACCAGGGTACGGGCGGTCATCACCAGGGCGGTGTTGACGTCCTTGATGGCCACGCCGTCGTACAGGTTCTTCAGGGTGTCGCGCTGGATCAGCTCGCCGTCGACCTCGGCCAGGCCTTCGCAGGCTTCGCTGATGATGGTGTTCAGGCGCGCCATGTCCAGCGGCGCCAGGCTGCCGTCGGCCAGGGTGATGCGGATGCTCGGGTGCGGCTCGACCACGGCGTCGGTGTGGGCGCGGGTGGCGCGCTCCTTGGCACGTTGCTCACGGTAGATCACATAGTCGCGGGCGACTTTCTGCTCGCCGGCGCGCATCAGGGCCAGTTCGACCTGGTCCTGGATTTCTTCGATGTGGATGGTGCCACCCGACGGCATGCGGCGCTTGAAGGTCGCGGTGACCTGCTCGGTCAGGCGCGCGACGGTGTCATGGATGCGCGACGAGGCAGCGGCCGTGCCGCCTTCAACTGCGAGGAACGCCTTGGTGATGGCAACGGTGATCTTGTCGTCGGTGTAGGGAACGACAGTGCCGTTGCGCTTGATCACGCGCAGTTGGCCTGGAGCCGTAGCAGCCAGATCCTGGTTCGAATCGGCGGCCTGCGGCACCTTCGCCTGCGGGTTCTCGCGAGTTGTGTCGGTTTGCATGGGTGGGTGTCTCCACAGTTTCTATATGTTCAGGCGCCTTTTGGGCGCCCACCGTTCCATCCACTAGCCTGGTGCCGGGTGGGGGACGCACATGCACGCGCGTCCGCCCGCTCGGGCGTACCGACTTCGGGACAGACTCAGGAATAAGGGGCAATAACCTGCCGCTCCCTGGCCGAAGTCAAATGCTGTTGGCGCTGGGGCCAAAGCTGTTGCTCTCAATGCTTCCGCTGGAGCGGTTTGCTGGTGAAACCACGTTAAGTTCAGCCAGAAAAATCGCTTGAATTTCTGTGCCGACTGGTGTTGGCGATAGTGAGTCAAACCCAATATCTAGTGGTTCGCTGCGATGGGGATACAAGATAATGCGGTATTGGGGCCTTTGCAAGGCGAGCGTCTGTGGATAAGTTGTGCGTACTTTGTGTGTGATCCGTGGGTATGCGCTGTAGGCCTTGTCCTAGCTGGTCTTCACTTTTTTTCTGCGTCCCGATGCCCCATCGCAGATTTTTTCGGGTGCGAACCCTATCACGAAAAGCACGCCGATCCAGGCCCTCCGACCGGCGCCTTGGCATGGTTGGCAGGGCCGGGTGCGGCACGTAGTATCGGCAGGCATTGTTGCCTTTTGGTGACGCGGACACCGCCAAGCCATCGGCAGCACCAGAACAAGAATAAACAGCACAGGCGACTCATGGACCAGCCCAGCAACCGGATTTTGATCGTCGAGGACGACCAGCGCCTGGCGGAGCTCACCGCCGAATACCTGCAGGCCAACGGCTACGAGGTTGCGGTGGAAGGCGATGGCGGTCGGGCCGTGCGACGCATCATCGACAGCCAGCCTGACCTGGTGATCCTCGACCTGATGCTGCCCGGTGAAGACGGCTTGAGCATCTGCCGGCGTGTGCGCGGCCAGTATGCAGGCCCCATCCTGATGCTCACCGCGCGCAGCGATGAGCTCGACCAGGTGCAGGGCCTGGACATGGGGGCCGACGACTATGTCTGCAAGCCTGTGCGCCCACGCGTGCTGCTGGCGCGTATCACCGCCCTGTTGCGGCGCAGTGAGGCGCCGGAGGCCAAGCGCCAGGCGCTGGCCTTCGGCGCCTTGCGTATCGACAGCCGCCTGCGCGAAGCCTGGCTGAGCGAGCAGGCGATCGACCTGACCAGCGCCGAGTTCGACCTGCTCTGGCTGCTCGCCAGCAACGCCGGCCGGGTGCTGTCGCGCGAGGAGATCTTCACCTCCCTGCGCGGCGTCGGCTATGACGGCCAGGACCGTTCCATCGATGTGCGCATATCCAAGATCCGTCCCAAGATCGGGGACGACCCGATTCATCCCCGGCTGATCAAGACCCTGCGCAGCAAGGGCTACCTGTTCGTCGGCGAGGCCGCCCAAGGCGGGGCGCCATGAACTCGATCTTCCTGCGCATCTATGGCGGGATGCTGGCCGTGCTGGTGCTGGTGGCGATACTCGGCGTGCTCAGCCTGCACCTGGTCAACCAGGTACGTGCCGAGCAACACCGCGAGCGGCTGGCGCAGGGCACGTTCAGCCTGATGGCCGACAACCTGGCCGTGCAGGACCCGGTGGAGCGTAAGCGCTCGCTACTGATCTGGGAGCGTTTGCTCGGCGTGCCGCTGGAGCTGCAGCCAACATCGGCTTTCACCCTCGACGGCAGCCAGCGCGCGCGGCTGCGCCGTGGGCTGGTGGTGGTGGAGAAAACCGGCGCCCACGCGGTGCGGGTGCTGCGCCAGATCGGCAACGAGGCGCAGTTGTTGGTGGCCGAGGTCAAGCAGGTCAGCGAACAGCTCGCTCGCGCCACCCTTTACCTGCTGGCGGACGAGCTGGTGCGCTACCCGGTGACCGAGCAGCAACGGCGCCTGGCCGAACTGAAGGAAAGCAAAGGCTTCGGCTTCAATGTCGCCCTGCAACGGCTGGAGCGGGTCGGCTTGGACGATGACCAGCGGCGGCGGGTGGAGGAGGGCGATACGGTGATGGCGCTGGGCAGGGATGGCGATTCGGTGCGTGTCTTCTCGGGGTTGACCGGGTCGCCCTGGGTGTTGGAAATCGGGCCGTTGTACCAGCTCAACCCATATCCGCCACAGCTGTTGATCCTCATTGCCTTCCTTGGCCTGTGCCTGATCGGTCTGGTGGTGTACCTGCTGGTGCGTCAGCTGGAGCGGCGCCTGTCGGGGCTCGAAGTCGCCGCCACGCGCCTGGCCCAGGGTAGCCTGGACACCCGCGTGCCGGCCGGCGATGCCGACTCGGTGGGGCGGCTGGCCGAAGCCTTCAACGGCATGGCCGAGCACCTGCAGCGGTCGTTGACCATGCAGCGCGAGCTGGTGCGGGCGGTCTCCCACGAGTTGCGCACACCTGTGGCGCGCCTGCGCTTCGGCCTGGAGATGATCGAGAGCGCCGGCACCGAACAGGCCAGGGCCAAGCACCTGGCCGGCATGGACAGCGATATCCAGGACCTGGACAAGCTGGTCGACGAGATGCTGACCTACGCCCGCCTGGAGCAGGGCACGCCGGCACTGAAGTTCCAGGCGGTGGATCTCGATGCCTTGCTGGCGCGGGTGATCCAGGAGCTTTCGCCCCTGCGCGCCGAGGTCAAGGTGGTGCGTGGCGAGTGTTTGGGCGGCGAGGCGGACGGAGCCTGGGTCGATGCCGAACCACGTTACCTGCATCGAGCCCTGCAGAACCTGGTGGGCAATGCCATGCGTCACGCCGAAAGCCAGGTGCGGCTGAGCTACCAGTTGGGCCAGGAGCGCTGCCGGATCGATGTCGAGGACGATGGGCCTGGGATTCCGGAGGGCGTGTGGGATCGTATCTTCACGCCTTTCACCCGGCTGGACGACAGCCGCACCCGGGCCTCGGGCGGGCATGGCCTGGGCCTGTCGATCGTGCGCCGGATCATCTACTGGCATGGCGGGCGGGCGATGGTGGGCCGCAGCCAGGCGCTGGGCGGGGCCTGTTTCAGCCTTAGCTGGCCCAGCACCCGGGCGCCGTCCTGAACCCTATACGCTGATCAGGCTGAGCAATGCCCCATCGCGGACGCTGAACTGGCCTTCGAGCTCCTGGCCGCTGCGCCACTGGGGCGACAGGTCGGTGAGCAGGCGCAGCCGGGCCTGCCCGTCGGCGGACCACGCCAGCAGTTCGGCGTGTTCGAAATAGAAGCGCTGCCGGGTCAAGGGGTAGAGCGCCTTGAACAGGCTCTCTTTGAGCGAGAAGGTCAAGGTCACGGCCAGGCCGAGCTGACTGCGATCCAGGCGCTGCAGCTCCGCCGGGGTGAGGATTTCCCCCGCCAGCCGTTCGGCGCGCGCTTCATCGAGCAGGGTTTCCTGATCCAGGCCCAGGCCCTGGGTATCGCCATCGGCAGCCACCACTGCCGCCGCCCAGCCCTTGCCGTGGGTGATCGAGCCGTGGATGCCGGTCGGCCAGATCGGCGAGCGGTCCTCATGGGTGCCCGGCACGTAGTCGCGTCCGTCCAGCTGCTGCAGGGCGGCGCGGGCGCAGACCCGGCCGGCCAGGTATTCGGCCTGGCGCTTGGCCACCGAGCGGTGCAGGCTGGCGCTCTGCTCGACACCGGCACGCTGGAAATCGTCTGCGGCCAGGCGGGTGGGGTCGAAGGTGCAACTGACCAACACCGCCCCAGGGACCGGGCGGGGCAGAGGCCAGTGGTGTTGGAGTGGAGTACAGCAAGTGGGAAGTCTGGTCATGGTGGCTATTGTGCCAGCGCTCGGTCATTTTTGGGCTGCTTTGCAGCCCTTTCGCGGCACAAGGCCGCTCCTACAGGGAATGGCGTGACGCTGTACCCGTAGGAGCGGCCTTGTGCCGCGAAAGGGCCGCCAAGCGGCCCCGGCAATCCTCAGTCGAACACTTTCTTCAAGAATGCTTGCATATCCGCCCACGAACTCTCATCGGCCGACTTGCTGTAGCCGATATCCGGCCCCCCATGCCCGCCATGGCTCAACCGGTCAGCGTCGGGGTTGGTGAATCCATGCTTGGCGCCGGGAATGCTGACGAACTCGAAGCTCGCTCCCGCCGCGTCCATTTCCTTCTTGAACGCCTCCACCTGCTGCTCGGTGACCATGCTGTCGGCCGCGCCATGTTCGACCAGTACCTTGGCCTTGACACTGCCAGGTGTCGCCGGAGCCTGGGTCGCCAATGCCCCGTGGAAGCTCACCACTGCGGCCAGGGGCTCGCCGCGCCGGGCGGCGTCGAGCACCACCTTGCCGCCGAAGCAGTAGCCGACAGCGGCCAGCTTGTCCTTGTCCGTGTAAGGTTGCAGGGCAAGCAACTCGAGGCCTGCATCGAAGCGCCGGGCCGCAGCCTTGGGGCCTTTCATCGCGGCGGCCATGAACGCCTGGGCATCCTGAGGGTGTTCGGTGCTCTTGCCATCGCCGTACATGTCGATGGCCAGGGCGCTGTAGCCGAGGGCCGCCAGGTCCCGGGCGCGGCGCTTGGCGTAATCGTTCAACCCCCACCATTCATGCACCACGATGATGCCCGGGCGCTTGCCATCGAGCGTATCGTCATAGGCGTAGTAGCCCACCAGGCGCTGGCCGTCGGCATCCTGGTAGGGGATTTCGCGGGTCTGCACCGCCGCCTGGGCGAAGGTGGCGCTGCATAACAAGGCCAGGGCAAGCAGGGAGCGCATGGTCGGTACCTCCTTATTTAGGCAAAGAACGGGCTCGTTCAGCCAGGGTTCAGCCAGGGTTCAGCGGCGGTTCAGGGCGCCCTCCCTACTCTAGCCCCCAGACCGAAACAACGCATCCAACTGGAGTACCAAACCCATGAAAGCACTCAACACCCTGATGGTCGCCATGGCCGTTTGCGCCGCCAGCCTCACCGCCCACGCCGCAGACGACACCTTCGCCAGCCTGACCTACGGCCAGACCAGCGACAAGGTGCGCAAGTCCGGCCTGCTGCAACGTAACACCGGTCATCTGAACACCGACGGTATCATCGGCAAGGACAGCACCTGGGGCGTGCGCCTGGGCAAGATCAACGACGATGCCCGCTACTACATGACCTATGACAACGTCTCGGGCGACCACAGCGGTATCAAGCTGCGCCAGGAAAACCTGCTGGGCAGCTACGACAGGTTCCTGCCGGTCGGCGACACCACCAAGCTGTTCGGCGGCGCGAGCCTGGGCCTGACCAAGCTGACCCAGGAATCCACGGGCTACAGCCGCGACACCGACCTGGGCTATGCGGTGGGCTTACAGGCCGGCGTGCTGCAGCAGATCACCGACAACGCCTCGGTGGAACTGGGCTACCGTTACCTGCGCAGCAATGCCAGCACCGAACTGGCCGAGCACGGCGCACCCAAGGCCGGCGCCCTGCGCTTGACCAGCAGCGCCCAGACTTACCTGTCAGCCAACTACACCTTCTGACTTGGCTGGGGCTCGGACATTCACTGGTATGCTGTGCCGGCCCTGACACGGGACAAGCCCGCTCCCACAGGAATCGTCGTTGATCTTGTGGGAGCGGGCTTGTCCCGCGATAGGGGCTGTCAGGCAATGAAGCAAGGAGAGTGACATGAAATTGCTGGTGGTCGAGGACGAAGCGCTGCTGCGTCACCACCTGTACACGCGCCTGGGCGAAAGCGGGCACGTGGTCGAGGCGGTGGCCAATGCCGAGGAAGCGCTGTACCAGGCCGAGCAATACAACCACGACCTGGCCGTAGTCGACCTGGGCCTGCCGGGCATGAGCGGGTTGGACCTGATCCGCCAGCTGCGCAGCCAGGGCAAGCGCTTCCCGATCCTGATCCTCACCGCGCGCGGCAACTGGCAGGACAAGGTCGAGGGCCTGGCCGCCGGCGCCGACGACTATGTGGTCAAGCCGTTCCAGTTCGAAGAGCTGGAGGCGCGCCTCAACGCCTTGCTGCGGCGCTCCAGCGGCTTCACCCAGTCGACGATCTCAGCCGGCCCGCTGGTGCTGGACCTCAACCGCAAGCAGGCGACGCTGGGTGAGCAACCGCTGGCCCTGACCGCCTATGAATACCGCATCCTCGAATACCTCATGCGTCATCACCAGCAGGTGGTGGCCAAGGACCGGCTGATGGAGCAGCTCTACCCCGATGACGAGGAACGTGACCCCAACGTCATCGAAGTACTGGTCGGCCGCCTGCGGCGCAAGCTCGAGGGCGACCGGGGCTTCAAGCCCATCGATACGGTGCGCGGCCTGGGCTACCTGTTCACCGAGCGTTGCCGATGATCCGCTCGCTGCGCCTGCGCCTGATGCTGGCGGCGGCGCTGCTGGCCCTGCTGTTCATGCTGGCCCTGTTGCCGGCCTTGCAGAAGGCCTTCAGCCTGGCCTTGCAGGAGTCGATCGAGCAGCGCCTGGCCTCGGATGTCACCACCCTCATCTCTGCGGCGCGCATCGAGAATGGCCAACTGCAGATGCCCGAGCTGCTGCCCGACGAGCGCTACAACCTGCCCTATACCGGCTTGCGTGGCTACATCTTCGACCGTGACGGCACCCTGGTGTGGCGTTCGCGCGCGACCTCCGAACAACACATCAACTACCACCCACGCTACGACGGGCGCGGCAACGAATTCGACCGCATCCGCCAGGACGATGGCGAGGAGTACTTCGTCTATGACGTGGAGATCAAGCTGCTCGGCGGCAAGAGCGCGGCCTACAGTATCGTCGCCCTGCAACCGGTGCGCGACTACCAGCAGACCCTCGATGGCCTGCAGGAAAAACTCTACCTGGGCTTTGGCGCCGCGCTGCTGGTGCTGATGCTGCTGCTCTGGGCCGGCCTGACCTGGGGTCTGCGTTCGCTGCGCCAGCTGAGCGTGGAGTTGGACGAAGTAGAGGCCGGCGCGCGTGATGGCCTGAGCCGCGAACACCCCCGGGAGCTGTTGCGCCTGACCGGCTCGCTCAACCGCCTGCTGCGCAGTGAGCGCGAGCAGCGCCAACGCTACCGCGACTCGCTGGATGATCTGGCGCACAGCCTCAAGACCCCGCTGGCGGTGTTGCAGGGGGTCGGCGAGAGCCTCGGGCAGGGCAACAGCGAGCGCGAGCAGGCGCGGGTGCTGCAAAGCCAGATCGAGCGCATGAGCCAGCAGATCGACTACCAGCTGCAGCGTGCCAGCCTGCGCAAGAGCGGTCTGGTGCGTCACCGGGTGCAACTGCGGCCGGTGCTCGACAGCCTGTGCAGCACGTTGGACAAGGTCTATCGCGACAAGCGCGTGGCGGTCACCCTGGACATTCCCGAGCGTGCCTGGCTGCCGATGGAGCAAGGGGCTGCGCTGGAATTGTTCGGCAACCTGCTGGAAAACGCCTACCGCCTGAGCCTCGGCCTGGTGCGGGTGAGCCTGCAGCAGGCACCTGGGCAACTGACGTTGTGCGTCGAGGACGACGGCCCCGGTGTGCCGGCTGGCCAGCGTGAGCGCATTCTCCAGCGGGGCGAGCGGCTCGACCGCCAGCACCCGGGACAGGGCATCGGCCTTGCGGTGGTCAAGGACATCATCGACAGCTACGACGCCGAGCTGAGCCTGGACGATTCGCCCTTGGGCGGCGCGGCCTTCCGAATCGTCTTCCATCTGGACTGAGTGTCGCCTGCATCGCGGTGCAAGCCGAACCGCCGCTCCCATAGGGTTGGCAGTGCCCTTGCAGGAGCGGGCTTGTCCCGCGATAAAGGCAACACCCGCCGGGCGGATTCCCGCCATCTCCCGCGTTCCAAACCCGCCAGCGGGCGGAAATCCGCCAGCGTTCTCCTGCGCGACTGCCCGATCCTTGGGCATAAAAAGCCCTGAAACACGGCCCCTGCACCCATTGCGAGCACTTTGGCATCGGCCTTGCTATTGACCTGGCATCGGCCTGCCCAGGCAGCTCGACCACAACGACAAATCCCTCCAGGTGCAGGAGGGTTCGCGCTTTAGGTGCCGCAACACCCTGGGAAGGGTGGGCTTGGCACACTTGAGGAAATTGAGCCATGACGACACGTCAGCCGCTGTACAAATCGCTGTATATCCAGGTGTTGGTCGCCATCACCATCGGTATCCTGCTCGGTCACTATTACCCGGAAACCGGCGTCGCCCTCAAACCCCTGGGTGACGGATTCGTCAAACTGATCAAAATGGTCATCGCCCCGATCATCTTCTGTACCGTCGTCAGCGGCATCGCTGGCATGCAGAGCATGAAGTCGGTCGGCAAGACCGGCGGCTACGCACTCCTGTATTTTGAAATCGTCTCCACCATCGCCCTGATCATCGGCCTGGTGGTGGTCAACGTGGTCCAGCCGGGCGCCGGCATGCACGTCGACGTCAGCACCCTGAACGCCAGCAGCGTGGCCGCGTATGCCGCCGCCGGCGCGCAGCAGACCACCGTCGGCTTCCTGCTCAACATCATCCCCAACACCGTGGTCGGCGCCTTCGCCAACGGCGACATCCTGCAGGTGCTGATGTTCTCCGTGCTGTTCGGCTTTGCCCTGCACCGCCTGGGCAGCTACGGCAAGCCGGTACTGGACCTGATCGACCGCTTCGCCCATGTCATGTTCAACATCATCAACATGATCATGAAGCTGGCCCCGATCGGTGCCTTCGGCGCCATGGCCTTCACCATCGGCCAGTACGGCGTGGGCTCGCTGGTGCAGCTGAGCTACCTGATGATCTGCTTCTATGTCACCTGCCTGCTGTTCATCCTGGTGGTACTGGGCAGCATCTGCCGCTTCCACGGCTTCAGCGTACTCAAGCTGATCCGCTACATCCGTGAAGAACTGATGATCGTGCTCGGCACGTCCTCCTCGGAGTCGGCGCTGCCACGCATGCTGGCCAAGATGGAACGCCTGGGTGCGAAGAAGTCCGTGGTGGGCCTGGTGATTCCGACCGGCTACTCGTTCAACCTGGACGGCACCTCGATCTACCTGACCATGGCTGCTGTGTTCATCGCCCAGGCGACCGACACCACCATGGACATCACCCACCAGATCACCCTGCTGCTGGTGCTGCTGATTGCCTCCAAGGGCGCTGCGGGCGTCACCGGTTCCGGCTTCATCGTTCTGGCCGCTACCTTGTCGGCGGTGGGCCACCTGCCGGTTGCAGGCCTGGCGCTGATCCTGGGTATCGACCGCTTCATGTCCGAGGCCCGCGCCCTGACCAACCTGATCGGCAACGCCGTGGCCACTGTGGTCGTGGCCAAGTGGGTCAACGAACTGGACACCGACCAGCTGCAGACCGAGCTGGCCTCTGGCGGTGCACCGCTGGTCGAAAGCCGCCCGCTCGATGACCTGGGCGTGGCAGAAGGCCCGGCACGTTGATCCAGGCATGAACTGAAAAGGCG
Organism: Pseudomonas sp. NY15356; assembly: GCF_048068175.1. Taxonomy (NCBI): domain Bacteria; kingdom Pseudomonadati; phylum Pseudomonadota; class Gammaproteobacteria; order Pseudomonadales; family Pseudomonadaceae; genus Pseudomonas; species Pseudomonas sp. NY15356. The sequence goes on from NZ_JBLUPW010000034.1 coordinate 26,396, forward strand.
ACCTTCGGGTCGCCTTTTTCATGTCTGTGTCTGGCTGTGCTCGCCCCGCGATAGAGGTGGTTCATTCGACGCGCGTCTCGCCGCTGTACACCAATATCTCCCGGCACCGCCGACACAGGTACCGCCGCCCCTGGCGCACCAGCTTGTGCCGCTGGGCCGTGAACGGGAAATCGCTTTCCGGGCACGGGCAACGGTAGATATAGCGTGTCACCACCCGCCGCTGCACTTCATAGTTGTGGCACCGGTTGGGCGGCAGCTCGTAGACCCCGCGCATGATCAACTGCCATTCCTCGCCATGGGCCTGGATGCGGTCGCCGAACACTTGGTGCGCGACCAGGTGCGCGACCTCATGGGCAACGGTCTGGCGCAGGAAGTCTTCCTGGTTCTCGCGATACAGCTGCAGGTTGAAGCGCAGCAGGTTCTCGTGCAGATGGGCGACGCCGGCCTTCTGGCCGCGCAGCTTGAAGCTGACTTCCGGGCGGGGGAAGGGGCGTCTGAAGAAGGCTTCGGCTTGCTGGTAACAGGTTTCGACGCGTTGTTTGAGCAGCTCGGGCATGGCGGGGTGGTTCTCCTGGCCGGGGCATTATGCCGCAAGCGCCCCATGCCTGCCGAGCCACCGGTCAGCGCACAGCCAGAGGCCGCCTCGATGGCGGCCCCTGGTCATGCTCCTGTGTCGCAATGTCTCTAATTGGTATAGACAGGCCCCACACCCAGCCCCCAGATGATCACCGTGGCGGCCATGATCGCCACCAACACCACCAGGCCCACCGCCAGTACGGAACTGGAGAACAGGAAGCCTTCGTCGGTGGGGATGTTCATGAAGGTTGGCAGGCCGACGTAGAGCAGGTAGACCGTGTAGCAAATGGCCGCCGTGCCCACCAGCATGCCCAGCCAGAGGTGCGGGTAGAGCGCCGCCAGGCCGCCGATGAACAGCGGGGTGGCGGTATAGGTGGCAAAGGCCACGCACTGCGCCATGGACGGCGTGGCATCGTAGGTACGGGCCATCCAGTGGATGAAGGCGCCCATCACTGCGACGCCGGCGAGCATCGCCAGGTAGGACATGATGCTCATCCATAGCGCGCTTTCCATGGTCAGCATCACCGCCGGTCGATCGCCGATGACCCAGCCGACCTGGGTGGTGCCGATGAAGGCCGACACGGCAGGGATCGCTGCCAGTATCAGCGTATGGGTCAGGTACATGTGGCTGATGCTTTCGTCCTCGCCACGGATCTCCTTCCACTCCTGGTCAGGGTGGGTAAACAGCCCCAGAACGTGATGGATCATGCCGGTCACTCCTATCGTCGTTGTCAAACGCCCCCCAAATGGAGCGCTTGCGGCCCGAGGCCTGGACACCGATGCAAGCGGTCGTGTGGCCTTATCAGGGAGTATAGGAAGCCGTTGCCGGCAAAAAACCGGCTTTTTAGAGCAAATTGCGCTGTCAGGCGCGCCCTTGATTCTTTATCGGAATGGCCTACGCCTGTGCTCGGTTTGTGCGTAAAATAGCCCGCTTTTGTCACACCTCGCGGATCCAAGCGCTATGGGCACCCTCTCGGTCAACCAGAACAAACTGCAAAAACGCCTGCGTCGTCTCGCCGGCGAAGCCATCACCGACTACAACATGATCGAGGATGGCGACAAGGTCATGGTCTGTCTGTCCGGCGGCAAGGACAGCTACACCATGCTCGACGTTCTGTTGCACCTGCAGAAGGTGGCGCCGATCAAGTTCGAGATCGTCGCGGTGAACATGGACCAGAAGCAGCCAGGCTTCCCCGAGCATGTGCTGCCGGCCTACCTCAAGACCCTGGGCATCGAGTACCACATCGTCGAAAAGGACACCTACTCGGTGGTCAAGGAACTGATCCCCGAAGGCAAGACCACCTGCTCGCTGTGCTCGCGCCTGCGCCGTGGCACGCTCTATACCTTCGCCGACGAGATCGGCGCCACCAAGATGGCCCTGGGGCACCATCGCGACGACATCGTCGAGACCTTCTTCCTCAACATGTTCTTCAACGGCTCGCTCAAGGGCATGCCGCCGAAGCTGCGCGCCGACGACGGCCGCAACGTGGTCATCCGCCCGCTGGCCTACTGCAGCGAGAAGGACATCCAGGCCTACTCGGACATGAAGGAATTCCCGATCATCCCGTGCAACCTGTGCGGCTCCCAGGAGAACCTGCAGCGCCAGGTGGTCAAGGAAATGCTGCTGGAATGGGAGCGCAAGCACCCGGGCCGCACCGAGAACATCTTCCGGGCCCTGCAGAATGTGGCGCCGTCGCAACTGGCCGACCGCAACCTGTTCGATTTCACCAGCCTGAAGATCGACGAGAGCGCCACCCCGCGTTTTCTCGACGTGCTGAATATCTGACCCATGCGTGACTACCAGTGGCTGCATGAATACTGCCTGAACCGCTTCGGCTCGGCCCAGGCCCTCGAAGCCTTCCTGCCGCAGCCGCGTACCCCTGCGCAACTGCGCGACATCGGCGATGACCGCTACCTGTCGACGCTGGCCCTGCGCGTATTCCGCGCCGGGCTCAAGCACAGCCTGGTGGATGCCAAGTGGCCCGCGTTCGAGCAGGTGTTCTTCGGCTTCGAGCCGCAGAAGGTGGTGCTGATGGGCGCCGAACACCTGGAGCGGCTGATGCAGGACGAACGGATCATTCGCCACCTGGGCAAGCTCAAGAGCGTGCCGCGCAATGCGCAGATGATCCTCGACATCGAGAAGGTGCACGGCAGTTTCGGCGCATTCATCGCCGACTGGCCGGTGACCGACATCGTCGGCTTGTGGAAGTACCTGGCCAAGCACGGTAACCAGCTAGGTGGGCTGTCGGCACCGCGCTTCCTGCGCATGGTCGGCAAGGACACCTTCATCCCCACCGATGACATGAGCGCGGCCTTGATCGCCCAGGGGGTGATCGACAAGCAGCCCACCAGCCAACGCGACCTGGCATTGGTGCAGCAGGCCTTCAATCAATGGCATGCAGAAAGCGGGCGACCGCTGTGCCAGCTGTCGGTGATGCTGGCGCATACCGTCAACCATTGAGCCCCACAGCGTTGAGGTCACGCAGCCCCCCTGTGGGAGCGGGCTTGTCCCGCGATTGGGCTGCGCGGCAACCCTAGCGCTCAAAGCCCCTCGCCGGCCAGCCGCCGCTCATGCTGGAACTTCCAGCGCACATACAGCAGCGCACTGACGAACAGCCCCAGGCTCACCAGCACCTCGATCCAGCCGAACACTGCTCGCGCCGGGTCGAACGCCGCCAGTACGCCTTTGATGAAATAGAGATTCACCACGAAGCAGGTCCAGGCATGCGCCCGGGCGCCGCCCATCAGCATGCCTGGCAGCAACACGAGCAGCGGCACCAGTTCGATCGCCAGGATCACCTCGACCCGCGCCCCGTGGAGGTCGGCGAACCACAGGTTGTTCACCACCAACAGGGCGATCAGGCCGAAGAAGAAGGCCAGGCTCGATGCTCGCGTCAGGCGCAGACGCGGAGCCAGCCACTCCAGTGGCGGCAACACCTTAGGCTTTTTAGCCACGCGCGGCCTCCAAGGCTTTGGCGGTGTTCGCCAGGCGTTGGCCGAGCGCGCGGCACAAGGCGATCTCATGCGGGTCGAGCTCACGCTTGCCATCGGCACCTGCATGATGGCTGGCGCCATAAGGCGTGCCGCCGCCACGGGTTTCGAGCAACGCCGACTCGCTGTAGGGCAGGCCCAGCACCAGCATGCCGTGGTGCATCAGCGGCAGCATCATCGACAGCAGGGTGGTTTCCTGGCCGCCGTGCAGGCTCGCGGTGGAGGTGAACACCGCTGCCGGCTTGCCGACCAGCTCGCCGCCCAGCCACAGGCTGCTGGTGCCGTCTAGGAAGTACTTCAGCGGCGCGGCCATGTTGCCGAAGCGTGTCGGGCTGCCCATGGCCAGGCCCGCGCAATGGCGCAGATCGTCCAGGGTGGCATAGAGCGCGCCGCTGGCCGGGATGTCCGGCGCCACGGCTTCGCACTCGGTGGAAATCGCCGGCACGGTACGCAGGCGCGCCTCCAGGCCGGCCATCTCGACACCGCGGGCGATATGCCGGGCCATCTCGCTGGTCGAGCCATGGCGGCTGTAGTAGAGAACCAGGACGTAGGGTTCGCTCACGGCAGGATCTCCAGCACTTTCTCAGGCGGGCGGCCGATCACGGCCCTGTCGCCGACGACCAGGATCGGCCGTTCGATCAGTTTCGGGTGCTGGGCCATGGCCTCGATCAGCTGCGCGTCGGTCAGTGCCGGGTTGGCCAGGTCCAGGGCCTTGTATTCATCCTCACCGGTACGCAGCAGCTGGCGCGGGGCGATGCCCAGCTTGCCGAGCAGGGCCTTGAGCGTGGCGGTGTCCGGCGGGGTCTCCAGGTAGCGCACGATGGTCGGGGCCAGGCCGCGTGCTTCGAGCAGTTCCAGGGCGCCGCGGGATTTCGAGCAGCGCGGGTTATGATAGAGGGTCAGATCAGTCATGACGGGTCGCATCCAGCTGGGTGTGGCGGCTATTCTAACCGCAGCGACTGTGTAGTTTGCTTGAATCTTCTAGAAGGATTGACCCATGGCAAGGCGTTTGGCAGCTGTACTGGCCATCACTGCGAGCCTGTTGCTCGGCGGTTGCGGTGCGGATTACGGCGTGGACCAGCACGGCAATACGGTAAAGGCCGAGCAGATCGATGGGCACTGGGTGGTGCTCAACTACTGGGCCGAGTGGTGCGGCCCGTGCCGCACGGAAATCCCCGAGCTCAACGCGGCGGCCAAGCAGTGGGAGGCCCAGGGCATCAAGGTGGTGGGGGTCAACTTCGACGGGCTGCAGGGGCAGGACCTCAAGCAGGCGGCCGATACCCTCGGCATCGCCTTCACCGTGCTCGCCCAGGACCCGGCCGAGCGCTACGAGCTGCCGCGCAGCGAGGCGCTGCCGGTGACCTACATCATCGACGACAAGGGCAAGGTACGCGAGCAGTTGATGGGCGAGCAGACCCTCGAAGGGCTGCAGGCCAAGATCAAGGCGCTCAAGGGCGGCGCCTGATCGATTCCGGGGCTGCTTTGCAGCCCATCGCGGCACAAGGCCGCTCCTACAAGCTGGCGCGAGGCGTGTAGGAGCGCCTTGTGCCGCGAAAGGGGCGCGAAGCGCCCCCGATCATTTCAGCCTTCCTCAGGCCAGAACCGCAGCGGCTTGCCCACGGCCGGCCAGAAGCGGATCTGCTCGATCGGCGAGACGTCCCAGCGCTGCACGGTCTCCAGCGCCTGCAGGAAGCGTTTTTCCTGGTCCATCAGCGCCGGTGCGCACAGCTTGCGGGTCTTGCCGACCTTGCCGAAGCTGATGCGATCGCCTTCCAGGGTATAGGGCGCGAACCAATGGTTGCAGCCGGCATTGCCATAGGCGCGGCCGTCCTCGCCCAGAATCAGGGTCAGGTGGCTGTAGTCGATCAGTGGACGTTCGCCGATCCACTCCAGCACATAGCCGCGCTCCTGCTGCAGGGGCGAAGGTTCGGAGGCACAACCCACCAGTGCGGTGGCAGCCAGCGCGGTGCTCAACAGATGTTTCACTGCGCGCTCCCCTGGCAAGCCGGACACAGGTGCCGTTCGCCCTGGCTGCTCCAGCCCAGTTCGGCGATACGGGCGCTGGCCGCCGGTTGACGCGCCTTCTTGCCGAGCTTGGCGTCCACGGCGAATTCGAAGTCCAGTTGGGCCTGGCAAGCGTCGCACTTGACCTGCCAGTTGAGAATCTCCAGCTCGTTGAACACTGGGCCGCTGGCGACGGCGACCCACTGGCCGCGAGGGTTGATCAGGTGGCGCACGCTTTCCACGGTCAGGCGCATGGACAGGTCCTTGCTGCCCTTGAGGGTCACCAGCAGGACATCGTCCTTGTGCATCGAGCCACCGTTGCCGGTGACCTGGTAGCGGCCGGGCACCAGGGCGCGGCATTCGATCAGCGTGTGTTGCGGGTTGAATAGGGTGTAGCGGAAATCGTGTTCGACCATGGGTCCTCCAGAATTGCCGCGTATCCTAGCACTAACCCATGACCAGATTCTGCGCATCGCCTGCCGCCCAGCGGACGATATTGTCCAGGGTGGTGGCGGCGATGGCATCCAGGGCTTCGCGGGTAAGAAACGCCTGGTGCGCGGTGACGATCACGTTGGGGAAGGTCAGCAGCCGGGCCAGCACATCATCTTGCAGCGGCAGGTCGGAACGGTCCTCGAAGAACAGCTGGGCCTCCTCTTCATAGACGTCCAGGCCCAGATAGCCCAGCTGGCCGCTCTTGAGCGCGTCGACCAGGGCTGGGGTGTCGACCAGCGCGCCGCGCCCGGTGTTGATCAGCATGGCGCCGGGTTGCAGTTGCGCAAGGCTTTGCGCGTTGATCAGGTGGCGTGTCTGCTCGGTCAGCGGGCAGTGCAGGCTGATGATCCGCGCTTGGCGCAGCAGTTCGGGCAGCGGCAGGTAACGCGCTCCCAAGGCCAGCAGCGCCGGGTTGGGCGTGGGGTCGTAGGCGAGCAGCTGGCAGCCGAACCCCGCCATGATGCGGGCGAAGGCTTCGCCGATCTGGCCAGTGCCGATGACCCCCACGGTTTTGCCATGCAGGTCGAAGCCGGTCAGCCCATGCAAGGTGAAGTCACCTTCGCGGGTGCGGTTGTAGGCCCGGTGCAGGCGGCGGTTGAGGGCCAGGATCAGGGCCACGGCATGTTCGGCCACGGCGTGGGGCGAATAGGCCGGCACCCGCACCACCGCCAGCCCCAGGCGCCGAGCGGCGGCCAGGTCGACATGGTTGTAGCCGGCCGAGCGCAGGGCGATCAGGCGAGTACCGCCTGCGGCCAGGCGTTCGAGCACCGGCGCGTCCAGCTCGTCATTGATGAAGGCACAGACCACCGCGAAGCCGTTGGCCAGCGGCGCGGTATCCAAGGTCAGGCGGGCGGACTGGTAATGTAGCTCCAGGCCATGGTTTCCGGCAGCCTGGTCGAAGCTTTCCTGGTCGTAGTGCTGGCTGCTGAACAACAGGACGCGCATGGGGCACCTCTGGGTTTCGTGTTGCGCCCAGTGTAGCCAGTCCGAGCCCATGGACCTTGATCTATGGCGCTCTTTCGCGGAGGGAACAGGCGTCGCCAGTGCCGGCGATCGGGGCCTTGAGCTCAGGCGCTCAGCCGCGCCTGGGCCGCCAGACGGGTGATGGCCCGGTCCAGCTCATCCAGGGCCTGCAAGGCCTGGGGGCTGTCCTGCTTGAGCAGGGTCTCGCTGCGTTGGCAGGCAGCGCGCAGCTGCGGCACGCCACAATAGCGCGAGGCGCCGTTGAGCCGGTGCACCTGTTCTATCATGGCCGTGCGGTCGCCGCGCTCGCGGGCGTTGCGGATCGAGTCGCGGTCGGTCTCCAGCGAGGCCAGCAGCATGGCCAGCATATCGGCGGCCAGGTCCGGCTTGCCCGCCGCCAGGCGCAGCCCTTCGTCAGGGTCGAGCACTTTCAGCTCGGTGCTGTCGGGCAGGCGCTCCTGTGCGCGTTCCTGTTGCTGCGGGGCCAGGCTCAGTCCGGTCCACTTCATCACCACCTGGGCCAGCTGACGCTCGCTGATCGGCTTGGTCAGGTAGTCGTCCATGCCGCTGTGCAGCAAGGCGCGTTTCTCGTTGGCCATGGCATGGGCGGTAAGGGCGACGATGGGCAGCGGGTTGCCGCTCTGGCTGGCTTCCCAGCGGCGGATCTGCTCGGTGCAGGCGCGGCCGTCCATGCCCGGCATCTGCACGTCCATCAGCACCAGGTCGAAGAGCTCGTTCTGCACGGCCTGCACCGCCGCGAAGCCATTGTCGAGCGCCAGCACCTCGGCGCCCAGGCCTTCGAGCAAGGTTTGCACCAACAACAGGTTGGCCGGGTTGTCGTCCACGCACAGGATCTTCGGCGCCCGCTGGCTACCGCTGCTGCGTGGCTCGGCCAATGGCCGACGCGGCTGCACCAGTTCCAGCAGCAGACGGCGCAGCTTGCGTGTGCAGGCCGGCTTGGACAGCAACTGGCCATGGCCATTGGGCAGGTAGGGATGGTACAGCGCGTGTTCGGTGGTCGGGCACAGCACCACGCACAGGCAGTCGAGGCGCTCGAGTTGCTGGTGGTAATGACCGAGCTGCTCCGGCGAGAGGCTGCCCAGGTTGGCCCCGAGCACGGCGAAGTCGAATGGCTGGCCCGCCTGGGCGGCGGCTTGGGCGCCTTGCAGCAACTGGTCGAAGGACGCGAACAGGCTGACGCTCAGGCCACAGTCCTCCAGTTGATGTTCCAGCGCCTGGCGAGCCAGCTCGTGGCCGTCGACGATGGCCGCGCGGCGCCCGAGCAGCGGCTGCAAGGGCTGTTCCTCGGCATCGTCATGGGCCCGGGGCAGGCTCAGGCTGATCCAGAACTGCGACCCTTCGCCTGGCGTGCTGTCGACGCCGATCTCACCGCCCATCTGTTCGATCAAACGCTTGGAGATCACCAGCCCAAGGCCGGTGCCGCCGGGCTGGCGCGACAACGAGTTGTCGGCCTGGCTGAAGGCTTGGAACAGGGTGCGCACGTCCTGGGGCGACAGGCCGATGCCGGTGTCCTGCACGCTGATGCGCAGCTGCACGTTGTCTTCCTGCTCGTCCTCGAGTATGGCCCGTACCACGATGGTGCCTTCGCGGGTGAACTTGATCGCGTTGCTTACCAGGTTGGTGAGGATCTGCTTGAGCCGCAGCGGGTCGCCGACCAGCGACAAAGGCGTGTCGCGGTAGACCAGGCTGAGCAGCTCCAACTGCTTGGCATGGGCGGCCGGGGCAAGAATGGTCAGGGTGTCCTGGATCAGGTCGCGCAGGTTGAAGGGAATGCTGTCGAGCACCAGCTTGCCGGCCTCGATCTTGGAGAAGTCGAGGATCTCGTTGATGATCCCCAGCAGATTGTCGGCGGATTTCTCGATGGTGTTCAGGTAGTCGAGCTGGCGCGGCGTCAGCTCGCTGCGTTGCAGCAGGTGGGTGAAGCCGAGGATACCGTTGAGCGGCGTGCGGATCTCATGGCTCATGTTGGCCAGGAACTCGGACTTGATGCGGCTGGCCTCCAGGGCCTCCTTGCGCGCCATGTCCAGCTCGATGTTCTGGATCTCGATGGTCTCCAGGTTCTGGCGCACGTCCTCGGTAGCCTGATCGATGCTGTGCTGCAGCTCTTCATGGGCATTGTGCAAGGTTTCGGCCATGCGGTTGATGCCCGCGGCGAGCTCGTCCAGCTCGTGGCTGCCCATGGCCGGCAGGCGCTCCTCCAGGTTGCCGTCCTTCAGCTGGGTGACGGCGTGCTTGATGCGGCTGATCGGGTCGTTGATGGTGCGGCTCATGCGCAGGGCGAGCAGGGCGGTCAGTGCCAGGCAGCCGAGGATCAGCAGCACGCTGGTGAACAGGCTGCGGTAGCCGCGCAGCAAGGTGCCGTCGTGGGACAGTTCGATTTCCACCCAGCCCAGCAGGCGCTCGGCCTCGGCGGGCACGGCCTCGGTGGCCAGGTCGCGGTGATGGCCGAACACCGGCATCAGGTAACGGGTGGCATCGTTGCCGGTACGCTGCAGCAGCTGTGTGCCGGTGCCGCCGGTGGGCGCCAGGTTGAGCATGCTGGGGCCGGCATGGGCCAGGCGCGTGCGGTCCGGGGCAAGAAATGCCACGGCGCGCACGTCGGTTTGTTCCAGGGCCTGGGCGGCGATCCGTTCGAGCTGGGCCTGGGCCGGGTGGGCCAAGGCCGGCGCTGCCAGCGGGGCCAACTGTTCGGCAAGCATTTTGCCGCGTTGGAACAGCTGGGTGCGCAGCTCGTTCTGCTGCAGCCAGGTGAAATAGCTCCCCAGCACCAATGCCATCAGGCCGGCGGGCAGCAGGGCCAACAGCAGGACCCGGCTTCTGATTCCCAAGCGATCGAGCACATCTGTCTCCTGTCATGTGCCTGTATGCCGTCATCATAGGGACGGCTCCAGGCAGAACGTTACCCCGGCAGCCGGCCTGTTGCACTTATTTGTATCCGTTTTATGCAGCCAGGGGGGCAGTCGACGCGAATGCGAGCCCGCAGAGGGTGGCCAAAAGCCGTCACCGGTCGAAACCCGGTTGCCTTGGCGTGTCCGCATGGCCAATAATTGCGCAACTGAGAATCAATGTCACAAGCCAATGAATCCCGTAGCTGTTAACCAGTCCTCTATTCTCGCCATCGAGGACGACCCCGTACTTGGCGCCTACCTGAACGAGGAGCTGCAGCGTGACGGCTTCCAGGTGACCTGGTGCCGCAATGGCCTGGAGGGCCTGAAGGCCGCTGGACGCCAGGTGTTCGATGTGGTCCTGATGGACATCCTGCTGCCCGGCCTCAATGGCCTGGATGCACTGGCCCAATTGCGCAGGCACAGCGCCACCCCGGTGATCCTGATGTCGGCCCTGGGGGCCGAGGCCGACCGCATCACCGGTTTCCAGCGCGGCGCCGATGACTATCTGCCCAAGCCCTTCAGCATGGCCGAACTGCGTGTTCGCATCGAGGCGATCCTGCGCCGCGTCGCCCTCGAGCGGCGTCACCAGGTTTCGCGCGAGGTGGCCAACGGTCAGCTGCGCTTCGACGATGCCGCCTGCGACGTCTGGCTCGATGGTCTGTGGGCTGGGTTGACACCCAGCGAATACCGTCTGCTCGATACCCTCAATCGCAGCCAAGACGAAGTACTGAGCAAGCCGTTCCTTTATCAGCAAGTCCTGCAGCGAGGCTATTCGCGTCACGACCGCAGCCTGGACATGCATGTCAGCCAGATCCGCCGCAAGCTCAAGGTGATCGGCTACCACGAACGGCAGATCCGGACGGTCTGGGGCAAGGGCTATATGCTCTGCGCCGGCGAGGCGGATTGACGGTGCTCGACCGTCACTCGCTGTTCTGGAAGCTGTCCATCCTCCTGGTGGGCTTCTGCCTGCTGATGATCGGCCTGAGCTACACCTGGGGCCGGCATATGGAAACCCGCAATGCCTACCTCGACGCATCGGCCCGAGAGGAGTTGCTGGCCTGGGCCGGCGAAGCCGAGCGTGCCTGGCGCGAAGGTGGGCAGGCCGGCGTCGACCGATGGCAGGCGCAGATGCGCGAGCAGGGGGCGGGCTGGGTCGGCGTGCTTGATGCCGAACTCCGGCCGTTGGGCAGCGCCAGCCTGTCTCTTGCTGAGGTTCAGCAACTGACGCACCTGCGGGGTGTCGATTGGCCCATGAGTCGGCGCAGCATCACCCAACCCTGGCTGCGCCTGCCGTTCCCCGGCGCACCGGAGCAGGGCATGTTGGTGATCGAGCTGCCGGAGCGCCTCAACCCTGGCCGCTACCGTCTGTTCTGGCAAGTGCTGACCAACGGCATCATCCCGGGCTTGTTCACCCTGCTGCTATGCGTGGGCCTGTACCGCATGCTGATCGTACCGCTGAACCAGTTGCGCGAGCAGGCCAATGCCTGGCGCGCCGACCAGCTCTCGGCACGCCTGGATTCGCGCACCATCGGCCGACACGACGAACTGGGCGAACTGGCCCGGGCCTTCGACCAGATGGCCGAGCGCCTGCAGGGCACCGTGGCCATGCAGCAGCAGATGTTGCGTGACCTGTCCCACGAGATGCGTACACCGCTCAGCCGCCTGCGCGTGGCCTGTGACGGCGAAACCGACCTGCAGCGCCTGGCCGAACGTGTGGGCCGTGAGGTGGACTGCATGCAGCAACTGGTGGAGAACACCCTGCAACTGGCCTGGCAGGATGCCGAGCGTGCGCCGATGAACCTCGAGCCGATCCAGCTCCAGGCGCTGTGGGACATGCTCGCTGAGGATGCCTGCTATGAAAGCGGCTGGGCGCCGGCGCGTTTGCGCTGTGAACTGCCGGCCGAATGCTGGGTGCAAGGCAACCTCAACCACTTGGCCCAGGCCCTGGAGAACATGCTGCGCAACGCGATCCGCCATTCCCCCGAACAGGGGCTTGTGCGCCTGGGAGGCCAGCGTGAGGGTGGGTATTGGCGCATCGTCCTGGAAGACCAGGGGGGCGGGGTGGCCGAAGAAGACCTGGAGCGCATCTTCGCCCCGTTCTCGCGCCTGGACGGCTCCCGCCCGGGCGACGGTGGATTCGGTCTGGGCCTGAGCATCGCCCGCAGCGCGATCCAGCGCCAGGGTGGCACCCTGTGGGCAGAGAACGGCAAGCAAGGGCTGCGTCTGTGCATGCGCCTACCCGCCATCACACCCCCTGTAGGGCTTGCGCGATCGGCTGCGTAGGGCATGAGGTGGCCGCCGCCTGTGAGGCCGAGCGCCGCGCGGGCCGCGCTCGATCCCACAGGCACCGCTTCCTTATGTCTTATAGCTATAGAGACTGCAGATTGCGTGATATGGCGAGGAAACGTTTGCCGGTATGATAGTCGCCCCTGCCGTCCGGATTGTGAACTACGCCATGACCTTGCAGTACCCAACCATCGCCGATTGCGTCGGCAATACGCCTCTGGTTCGCCTGCAGCGTATCGCAGGCGAGACTACCAACACCCTCCTGCTCAAGCTCGAAGGCAACAATCCGGCAGGCTCCGTGAAGGACCGCCCGGCCCTGTCGATGATCACCCGTGCCGAACTGCGCGGCCAGATCAAGCCGGGCGACACCCTGATCGAAGCCACCTCCGGCAACACCGGCATCGCCCTGGCCATGGCAGCGGCGATCAAGGGCTACAAGATGATCCTGATCATGCCCGACAACTCCACTGCCGAGCGCAAGGCGGCGATGACCGCCTATGGCGCCGAGCTGCTGCTGGTCAGCAAAGAGGAGGGCATGGAGGGCGCGCGCGACCTGGCCGACAAACTGCAGGCCGAAGGCCGCGGCTTGGTGCTCGACCAGTTTGCCAACGGCGACAACCCGGTCGCCCACTACACCAGCACAGGCCCGGAGATCTGGCAGCAGACCCAGGGCAGCATCACCCACTTCATCAGCTCCATGGGCACCACCGGCACCATCATGGGCTGCTCGCAGTACCTCAAGGAGCAGAACCCGGCGGTGCAGATCGTCGGCCTGCAGCCGATGGAAGGCTCGGCCATCCCTGGCATCCGTCGCTGGCCCGAGGAGTACCTGCCGAAGATCTTCGACGCCAGCCGTGTCGACCGCGTGGTCGATATGTCCCAGGAAGAAGCCGAGCAGACCACCCGCCGTCTGGCCCGTGAAGAAGGCATTTTCTGTGGTGTGTCTTCCGGTGGTGCGGTAGCAGCCATGCTGCGCCTGTCCCGCGAGGTCGAGAATGCGGTCATGGTGGCGATCATCTGCGACCGTGGCGACCGCTACCTGTCCACCGGCCTGTTCGACGCAACCTGATGTCCAGAAAGAAAAGCAGCGGCGGCCTGCGGTTCCAACCGGCCGGCGGCAACCGTGCGCCCCAGGTGCCGGTCGGCAAGAAACAACGCCTGGACATCGAACGCCTGGCCGGTGACGGCCGAGGCATCGCTTTCCTGGAAGGGCGTACCTGGTTCGTCAGCGGTGCCCTGGCAGGGGAGGCTGTCGAAGCCCGGGTGCTCGGTGCGCGCGGCAAGGTGGTCGAGGCACGCCTGGAGCGGGTGCTGCAGGCCAGCCCTGAACGGCGCGAAGCCCCTTGCCGGTATTACGCCCGCTGCGGTGGTTGCAACCTTCAGCACCAGCCCCATGAGGAGCAGTTGGCGCTCAAGCAGCGCCTGTTGGCCGAGCAGCTGCAGCGCGTGGCGGGTATACAGCCTGAGCAATGGGCCGCACCGTTGGTGGGCCCTGAGTTCGGCTATCGGCGACGCGCGCGGGTGGCGGTGCGGTGGGACCCCAAGGCACGCCGGCTGGACGTAGGTTTTCGCGCCGAGGCCAGCCAGGACATCGTCGCCATCGATGAGTGCCTGGTTCTGGTACAGCCCTTGCAAACGATTTTCCGCCAGTTGCCGGACGTGTTGCGCAGCTTGGGCAAACCCCAAGCGCTCGGGCATGTCGAGTTGTTCAGCGGTACCGCCGAGGCGGTGCTGGTGCGTCATGTCGCGTCGCTGCCGGCAGACGACCTGGCGCGTCTGGAGGCCTTCTGCGAAGCCGTCGGCGCCCAGCTGTGGCTGCAGGGCGAAGGCGAGCCGGCGCCGGTACGGGCAGGCCAGGCGCTGGGCTTTGTCCTCGAGCCTTGGGGGCTGGAGCTTGCCTGGCGGCCAGGGGACTTCGTGCAGGTCAACGCCCAGGTCAACACGGCGATGATCGAGCAGGCCCTGGCCTGGCTCGCGCCGCAACCTGAGGAGCGGGTGCTGGACCTGTTCTGCGGCCTGGGCAACTTCGCCCTGCCGTTGGCCCGGCAGGCCCGTGAAGTGGTGGCGGTGGAAGGTGTCCAGGCCATGGTCGAGCGGGCGGCGGCCAACGCCGGGGACAACAAAGTGCATAATGCACGCTTTTTTCAGGCCGATTTATCGCAGCCTTTGGATGGCGCCGGATGGGCCGCCGAGGGCTTTTCTGCGGTACTCTTGGATCCACCGCGCGACGGTGCTTTCGAGGTGGTGCAAAATATCGCACGCCTCAAGGCCAAGCGGTTGGTCTATGTGTCCTGCAACCCGGCCACGCTGGCGCGAGACGCCCAGGTGCTGGTAGGGCAGGGGTACCGGTTAACAAGGGCCGGGATTCTCGACATGTTTCCTCAGACGGCACATGTCGAGGCCATGGCGTTATTCGAAGCGGGCTAGCCAGGCTGGCCCCTTGGTGCGGTGTCCAGGGAATGGGCGTCGTACGGTGATTGCCAGCGCATCCGTGGGGTGCGCTGTATGGAAAGGTAAAAGAAAGATGGTACAGGTGAGAGTGCACCAGCCGGTCAATACCGACGGCAGTATCAATCTCGAAGCATGGCTGGATCATGTGGTGAGCGTCGACTCGGCGCTGGACCGCAAGGCGCTCAAGGAGGCCTGCGATTTTGCCCAGGAAGTCGAGAAGAAGGGCAACCCGGCCAAGCATTCCTGGGCCGATGGCACGTCCAGCTTCCAGGCGGGCCTGGAGATCGCTGAAATCCTCGCGGACCTCAAGCTCGACCAGGACTCCCTCGTGGCGGCCGTGATCTATCGCTCGGTGCGCGAAGGCAAAGTGACCCTGGCCGAGGTCGGCCAGCGGTTCGGCCCGGTGGTCTCCAAGCTGATCGACGGTGTGCTGCGCATGGCGGCCATCAGCGCCAGCCTCAGCCCGCGCCAGTCATTGGTGCTTGGCTCCCAGGCCCAGGTGGAGAACCTGCGCAAGATGTTGGTGGCCATGGTCGACGACGTGCGCGTCGCCCTGATCAAGCTGGCCGAACGTACCTGCGCCATCCGTGCGGTCAAGGCCGCCGATGACGAAAAACGCCTGCGCGTGGCGCGCGAAGTGTTCGACATCTATGCACCGCTCGCCCACCGTCTGGGCATCGGCCACATCAAGTGGGAGTTGGAGGACTTGTCCTTCCGCTACCTCGAACCCGATCAGTACAAGCAGATCGCCAAGCTCTTGCACGAGCGTCGCCTCGACCGCGAGCGCTTCATCACCGATGTGATGAACCAACTGCAGAACGAGCTGCTGGCCACGGGCGTCAACGCCGACATCAGCGGCCGGGCGAAGCACATCTATTCCATCTGGCGCAAAATGCAGCGTAAGGGCCTGGAGTTCAGCCAGATCTACGACGTGCGTGCGGTGCGCGTACTGGTACCGGAGATCCGCGACTGCTACACCGCGCTCGGTATTGTCCATACCCTCTGGCGGCACATCCCCAAGGAGTTCGACGACTACATCGCCAACCCCAAGGAAAACGGCTACCGCTCGTTGCACACCGCGGTGATCGGCCCGGAGGGCAAGGTGCTCGAGGTGCAGATCCGCACCCACGCCATGCACGAGGAGGCCGAGCTGGGCGTCTGCGCCCACTGGCGCTACAAGGGTACCGACGTCAAGTCCAGCTCCAACCACTACGAAGAGAAGATCTCCTGGCTGCGCCAGGTGCTCGAGTGGCACGAGGAGCTGGGCGACATCGGCGGCCTGGCCGAGCAACTGCGGGTCGATATCGAGCCGGACCGGGTCTATGTGTTCACCCCGGACGGCCATGCCATCGACCTGCCCAAGGGCGCCACGCCGCTGGACTTTGCCTACCGCGTACACACCGAGATCGGCCACAACTGCCGGGGCGCCAAGATCAACGGCCGCATCGTGCCGCTGAACTACAGCCTGCAGACCGGCGAGCAGGTGGAAATCATCACCAGCAAGCACGGCAGCCCGAGTCGTGACTGGCTGAACTCCAACCTGGGCTATGTCACTACATCCCGGGCCCGGGCCAAGATCGTCCATTGGTTCAAGCTGCAGGCCCGCGACCAGAACGTCGCCGCCGGCAAGACCTTGCTCGAGCGTGAGCTGAGCCGCCTGGGCCTGCCCCAGGTCGACTTCGAGCGCCTGGCCGAGAAGGCCAACGTCAAGACCGCCGAGGACATGTTCGCCGCCCTGGGTGCTGGCGACCTGCGCCTGGCCCACATGGTCAATGCCGCCCAGCAGCTGCTCGAGCCCGAGCGCAACGAGCAGATCGAACTGATCCCGCGCAAGGCCAGCGGCACCCGTTCCGGCAAGCGTGGCGACATCCAGATCCAGGGCGTCGGCAACCTGCTCACGCAGATGGCCGGCTGCTGCCAGCCGCTGCCGGGCGACGCCATCGTCGGCTATATCACCCAGGGCCGTGGCGTGAGCATTCACCGCCAGGACTGCGCCTCGGTGCTGCAGCTGGCCGGCAAGGAGCCGGAGCGGATGATCCAGGTCAGCTGGGGGCCGATCCCGGTGCAGACCTACCCCGTTGACATCATCATCCGTGCCTACGACCGCCCGGGGCTGCTGCGCGACGTGTCGCAGGTACTGCTCAACGAGAAGATCAACGTGCTGGCGGTCAATACCCGCTCGAACAAGGAAGACAACACCGCCTTGATGTCGCTGACCATCGAGATCCCCGGTCTGGATGCCCTCGGGCGCCTGCTGGGCCGGATCTCGCAGTTGCCGAACATCATCGAGACGCGGCGTAACCGTACCCCTTGAGACCCCGGGGCCGCTTTGCGGCCCATCGCGGGGCAAGCCCGCTCCCACAGGGGTGCGCTGTACCTGTAGGAGCGGGCTTGCCCCGCGATCGCAGGCGAAGCCTGCGCCGTATGAGAGAACCCGATGTCCTACACCCTCGACGACCTGCTGCACCTCATGGCCCGTCTGCGCGATCCGCAACACGGCTGCCCCTGGGACCTGAAGCAGAACTACGCGAGCATCGTCCCGCACACCCTCGAAGAGGCCTACGAAGTCGCCGACACCATCGAGCGTGGCGACTTCGAACACCTCCAAGGCGAGTTGGGCGACCTGCTGTTCCAGGTGGTCTACTACAGCCAGCTGGCCCGGGAAGAAGGCCGCTTCGCCTTCGATGGCGTGGTCGATAGCATCACCCGCAAGCTGGTCCGCCGGCATCCACATGTCTTCCCCACCGGGGACCTGTACGCGCCACTGGATACGCCCAGCCTGAGCGAGGCCCAGGTCAAGTCGCGCTGGGAAGAGATCAAGGCCCAGGAGCGTGCCGAGAAGAGCGAGCCCGAGCAGTTGTCGCTGCTCGATGACGTGCCGGCGGCGTTGCCGGCCCTGTCGCGCGCGGCCAAGCTGCAAAAACGCGCGGCCACCGTCGGCTTCGACTGGCCTGACGCCTTGCCAGTGCTGGACAAGGTCCGTGAAGAACTGGATGAAGTGCTGCAGGCCATGGCCGACGGCGATGACGATGCCCTCGAGGATGAAATCGGCGACCTGCTGTTCGCCACCGTCAACCTCGCCCGGCACCTCAAGCACGACCCGGAAAATGCCCTGCGCCGGGCCAACCGCAAGTTCGAGCGACGTTTCCGCTTCATCGAACAGGCATTGCGCGACAGTGGCCGCCCGATCGAAGATTGTACTCTTGATGAGCTGGACGCCCTGTGGGGCGAAGCCAAGCGTCAGGAAAAGAACCTGCCCAGCTGCGGCTGAGCTGTTGCATAAGTGAGTGAATACATGAGCCTTTCCCTTCGCGACCAATTGCTCAAGGCCGGTCTGGTCAACCAGAAACAGGTCAAGCAGGTCAACAAAGCCGAGAAGAAACAGAAACGTCTGGAGCACAAAGGGCAGGTCGAAGTCGACGACACCCAGCAGCGCCAGGCCAAGGAAGCCATGGCCGAGAAGGCCAGGAAAGACCAGGAGCTGAACCGCCAACTGCAGGAAAAGGCCGAGCAGAAGGCCCGTGCCGCGCAGATCAAGCAGTTGATCGAGGCAACCCGGCTGCCCAAGCTCAACACCGAGGACTACTACAACTTCGTCGATGACAAGAAGGTCAAGCGCATCTCCGTCAATGCCCTGATGCGCACCAAGCTCAGCAATGGTGCTCTGGCGATCGTCTCCTTCGGCGGCGGTTACGAGGTGATCCCGCGCGAAGCCGCAGTGAAGATCCAGGAACGTGACCCGCATCGTATCCTGCTGCTCAACACCCATGTCGAGGAAGCGGACGAGGACGATCCGTACGCCGCCTACAAGATTCCAGACGACCTCATGTGGTAATTGGCCCGCTCCTACAGGACTCGCACGGTCCTTGTAGGAGCGGCCTTGTGCCGCGAAAGGGCCGCGAAGCGGCCCCTCTATGCTCTGAGGTCACTGCGTAGTGCGCTGGTTCTCCAGGCATTCCAGCTCGCTGCGATATTGCTGGGCCTCCTGTTCGGAGTGGAACATGCCCACCAGTTCGCCTTGCTGGTGCACGTCCCAGATCCGCAGGCCATGGGCCTGGCTTTCGTGGGACATTTTCGATTCGTCGCGTTCGGTTACTTGGACTGTCATCGGTAAACTCCACTTTCGATTGGCTGCGGCAACGTGTCGCAGGTCTCTTTTATAGAGTTTGTTAGCAGGCTAAGTAAATTAAAACGACGATGAAACAAGTTTCATCCTGGGCTGCCTGTCGCGGGACAAGCCTAGTCGCGGGACAAGCCTATAGGCTTACAGCGGCAAAATCTGTGGGAGCGGTCTTGTCCCGCGATAGGGCCGGCCCAGGCAGCGAACAAATCCCAGGTAAAAAGAAGCCCCGCATCAAGCGGGGCTCTTGGGTATTGCAGGCAGTGGTGATCAGTTGCCCTTCACCGATTTGCCATCGACCGTACCGTCCTGCAGCACGATCACATATTCCTTGCCATCGGTCTCGACCTGGCGCAGTTGCACCAGCAGGTAGTCCCAGTCCTTGGCGAACCACAGCTCGGTGATGCGCTTGCTCTGGCTCGGGTCGCGCACGCGCTCGACCTTCACGGCATCGACCTGGCCGGTCTTGGTGGTGACTTTCTCGGTGCCGAGCACGCGGAAGTCATAGGTGTCGATCTCGTCACCATCGACCACCTGGTAGGTCATGCTCTTCTTGCCGGCGGCCACATCATGCTGCAGGGCCAGCTGGTAAGAGGATTTGTCCAGCACACCACGGTTGAGCGGCAGGCTGACGGCATCGCCACGGTCGGAGCCGGTGACTTTCTTGCTGTTCCAATCGAAGGTCAGATCGACCTTCTTCGCCTTGCCCAGGCCGCCACGTTCGAAGTGGTACTTCTGCGGCAGCAGGGTGTCGTTGTCCAGGCGCAGGGTGCTTTGTTCGGTCAGGCTGGCGATCATCATGGAAGCCTTGAAATTAAGGTCCCAGGTACCGTTGGCATTCTTCACCAGGCTGCGCTCGGCGGTGCCACTCATGGGCAGCTGCTTCCAGTCGGCGGTGTAGCTGGCCGAGAAAGGCTTCAGATCAGCTGCCTGGAGCGGCAGGGCGAGTACAGCGAGAGCCAAGAGCAGGGCGCGACGCATAAATTCTCCTAGGGTCGAATCAAGTGACCGCTGGCCGCCAAGGGCTGGCCATCCAGTAATGCACCCTGTTCGCCCAGACGCAAGCGTCCTTCGGCGAACCAGCGCACCGCCAGCGGGTAGATCTGGTGTTCCTGGCGATGAACACGCTGGGCCAGGCTGTCGGGTGTATCGCCTGGCTCAACCGGTACCACTGCCTGTACGACCAAGGGGCCGCCATCGAGTTCCTCGGTGACGAAGTGTACGCTGCAACCATGCTCCGCGTCGCCCGCTTCCAGTGCCCGCTGGTGGGTGTGCAGCCCTTTGTACTTGGGCAGCAGCGACGGGTGGATGTTGAGCAGACGGCCCTGGTAGTGGCGGACGAACCCGCCGCTCAGGATGCGCATGAAGCCGGCGAGCACCACCAGGTCCGGCTCGAAGCCGTCGATCAGCGCCATCAGCGCAGTATCGAAGGCTTCGCGGCCCTCGAAGTCGCCGTGCGCGAGCACAGCGGTTTCGATGCCGGCCGCCTGGGCGCGTTGCAGGCCGTAGGCGTCGGCGCGATTGGAAATCACGCCGCGAATGCGTACGGGGCTAGCGTCGCCACGGTTGGCGTCGATCAGTGCTTGCAGGTTGCTGCCGGAACCCGACAGCAGTACCACGACATTACAGGTCTTGCTTGGCATCAGTGCGCCTTGAGGTTCTGCAGCTCGACCTGGGCGGCACCGGCCGGCGCCTCGGCGATCTGGCCGATGACCCATGGCTGCTCGCCAGCGTCACGCAGCACGCCCAGGGCAGTGTCGACCTTGTCTTGCGCCACGCAGATGACCATGCCGACGCCGCAGTTCAGGACGCGATGCATCTCGTGCTCGTCGACGTTGCCTTTTTCCTGCAGGAAGTCGAACACCGCTGGACGCTGCCAGCTGGCCACGTCGATCACGGCCTGGGCATTGGCCGGCAGCACGCGTGGGATGTTGTCCAGCAGGCCGCCGCCGGTGATGTGGGCCATGGCCTTGACCGCACCGGTGTCCTTGATCAGCTTGAGCAGCGGCTTGACATAGATACGGGTCGGCGCCATCAGCAGGTCGGCCAGTGGCTTGCCGTCGAGCTGGGTGTTCTCGATGTCGGTGCCGGATACTTCGAGGATCTTGCGGATCAGCGAGTAGCCGTTGGAGTGCGGGCCGGAGGACGGCAGGGCAATCAAGGCGTCGCCGGTGGCGACCTTGGAGCCGTCGATGATCTCGGCCTTTTCCACTACGCCGACGCAGAAGCCGGCCAGATCGTAGTCTTCGCCCTCGTACATGCCTGGCATTTCGGCGGTTTCACCACCGACCAGGGAGCAGCCGGCCAGCTCGCAGCCGGCGCCGATTCCAGTGACCACGGTGGCGGCTACATCGACGTTGAGCTTGCCGGTGGCATAGTAGTCGAGGAAGAACAGCGGCTCGGCACCGCAGACCACCAGGTCGTTGACGCACATGGCGACCAGGTCCTGGCCGATGCTGTCGTGCTTGTTCAGGTTCAGCGCCAGGCGCAGCTTGGTGCCCACGCCATCGGTGCCGGAGACCAGAACCGGCTGCTTGTAGCCGGCCGGGATCTCGCAGAGGGCGCCGAAGCCGCCCAGGCCACCCATGACTTCAGGGCGTGCGGTGCGCTTGGCCACGCCCTTGATGCGTTCGACCAGTGCTTCGCCGGCGTCGATGTCTACACCGGCGTCCTTGTAGCTCAGGGAGGGTTGCTTGCTCATTGATCCAGGCCTTTAGGAGGGAGGGATTCGGGAAAACGACCGCGACGGCCAAGGCCGGCTCGAAGGGCGGCGGCTGCCTGTACGTCACTGGTCTGCGAAGGCGCGCGATTTTATCAGGGTTGCCGGGCAGCGGCCATCCTCAGGCCGACGGGCAGGGCGTGAATCTGGCAAAAAACATCCTTTCACAGGCTGCGACTGGTTGCCGGGGCGGTGCCTGTATAAGGTAATAGGAATGGCGGTGGGCCGAATCGGCTGGCACGGCGGAGCGTTTTGCGCCGTGCCGGGGTCACAACGGCAGGTCGGGGCCCGGCGCCCCTTGGTCATCTGGACAGGAATCCTCCATGCGTTTTCTCAATCACCTGGCGGTCGCTTGCCTGGTCGTGGGCAGTGCCGTCGCACAGGCCGAAACCGTCTCCGGGCTCTATCAGGTCCGTGAGCCGATCGACGGGCAGGGCAGCGAAGCCCGCGCCCAGGCCACCAGCAAGGCCCTGGACACCCTGGTACTGCGTCTGACCGGCGACCCCAAGGCGGCCCAGAGCCCAGGCCTTGCGGCGTTGCGCAAAGATCCACAGCAAATCATCAACCAGGTCGGCACCGAGGCGGGCCCGCCCGAAACCCTGGTGGTGGAGTTCGACCCTGGCAGTACCGAGCGCGCCCTGCGCCAGGCCGGGCTGGCCCTGTGGGGCAGCAACCGGCCATCGATCCTCGGCTGGTGGCTGAACGACAGCGTCGAGGGCAGCAACCTGGTGGGGGACGGGCAGTCGGCCGCCGGGCCGTTGCGCCGTGCCGCCCAGCATCGCGGCCTGCCGCTGCGCTTGCCGCTGGGCGACCTGCAGGAACAATTGGTGGCTGACGCCAAGCAACTGGAGGGCAACGACCCGGCGCCCTTGCGCGAAGCGTCCGAACGCTACAACGCTGATGCCATGCTGGCGGTGCATGCCCAGGAAGCGGACGGCAAGTGGCGGGGTAAATGGCAGCTGTGGCTGGGCGACCAGCGCGAGCAGGGGAGCGTCGAGGCCGCCGACCAGGCAGCCTTGGCCGATGCGGTGATGCTGGCGATCAGCAGTCGCCTGGCCCCCCGCTACGTCACCCGCCCGGGGGCCAGCAGCCAGTTGCAGATCCAGGTGCAGGGCATGAACCTGCAGCGCTATGCCGAGCTCGGCCGCGTGCTCGAGCCTTACGGCCCACGCCTGCACCAGGCCGAAGGCGACACCCTGACCTACAGCGTCACCGGCAACCGCGAACAACTGCGTGCCCAGTTGGGCCTGGCCAAGCTCCAGGAGCTGCCGCCCGAGCAGGCGCCTGCGCCGCTGCCCGATGCCGTTGCGGCGCCGCAGCCACCGGGCACGCCCCAGCCGGCTGCGCCCAAGCCGTTCGACGGCCTGCGCTTTCGCTGGTAGGGAGTGCAACGCATGATCGATATGCGCCGTTGGGCGTGGCTGGGTGTGGCGTTGCTGGTCGCCGTGCTCCTCTATTGCCTGCATAACATCCTGTCGCCGTTCCTGGTCGGCATCCTGCTCGCCTACCTGGCCGACCCGCTGGTCGATCGCCTGGAGCGCCTGGGGCTGTCTCGGACCTGGGGCGTGGTGGTGGTGTTCAGTCTGTTCGCCCTGCTGTTCCTTGCCTTGCTGCTGGTGTTGGTGCCGATGTTGGCCAAGCAGTTGGTGCGCTTGTACGAATTGGCACCGCAGATGCTCGACTGGCTGCAGCATGTGGCCCTGCCTTGGGTGCAGGGCCGGCTGGGCCTGGCCGATGGCTTCTGGAGATTCGACAAGATCAAGGCCGCCATTGGTGCGCACATGGGCCAGACCACCGATATTGTCGGCGTGGTGGTGTCCCAGGCCACGGCGTCGGGGCTGGCCTTGCTCGCCTGGCTGGCCAATCTGGTGCTGATCCCGGTGGTGGGGTTCTACCTGCTGCGCGATTGGGACGTGATGATGGCCAAGCTGCGCAGCCTGCTGCCTCGCCAGCGCGAAGCGCAGGTCATGGGCCTGGCGGGGGAGTGCCATGAGGTGCTGGGGGCGTTCGTTCGCGGCCAGCTGCTGGTGATGCTGGCGCTTGGCTTGATCTACGCCGGCGGCCTGATGCTGGTGGGCCTGGAGCTGGGGTTACTGATCGGCCTGTTGGCCGGGCTTGCGGCCATCGTGCCGTACATGGGGTTCATCATCGGTATCGGCGCGGCATTGGTCGCGGGCCTGTTCCAGTTCGGCGGCGACCCCTACGCGATGCTCGGCATCGTCGCAGTGTTCATGGTCGGTCAGGCGCTCGAAGGCATGGTGCTGACGCCGCTGTTGGTAGGCGACCGTATCGGCCTGCACCCGGTTGCGGTGATCTTCGCGATCCTGGCCGGTGGCGAGCTGTTCGGCTTCACCGGCGTGCTGCTGGCCTTGCCGGTGGCGGCGGTGATCATGGTATTGCTGCGGCATGTGCATGACCTTTACAAGGAGTCGGACATGTACGCCGGGGATATCGACCCGAAGCTTTAGCAGGGCAGGGGCCGCGTCGCGGCCCTTATAGGCGCGGGCTTGCCGCGCGATCAAGGGCGAAGCCCTTGTCATGCAACCGTGCCGGCAAGGCCAAAATGTCATGCAACCCATTGATTTTACTTGCCCTATTACCCTCACAGATTGTGCCGTCCGCGTTGCGGGTATAGACTTTGCACACTGTTCACCAAAGGCCCCCTGTGGTCCTCGCGACCGCCAGCCAGCATGAAACCGATCCAGTTGCCCCTGGGTGTGCGTCTGCGCGATGACGCCACCTTCATCAACTACTATCCGGGCGCCAATGCCGCGGCATTGGGTTACGTCGAACGGCTTTGCGAAGCCGACGCCGGCTGGACCGAGAGCCTCATCTATCTATGGGGCAAGCAGGGTGTTGGTCGTACGCACCTGCTCCAGGCCGCGACCCACCGTTTCCAGCAATTGGGCGAACCGGCTGTCTACCTCCCCCTGGCACAATTGCTCGACCGTGGCGTGACGTTGCTCGATTACCTGGAGCAATACGAACTGGTGTGCATCGACGATCTGCACGTGATCGCCGGCAAGGCCGATTGGGAAGAGGCCATGTTCCACTTGTTCAACCGCTTGCGTGACAGTGGCCGGCGCCTGTTGCTGGCAGCCTCCAGCTCACCGCGCGAGCTGCCGATCAAGTTGCCCGACCTCAAGTCGCGCTTGACCCTGGCGTTGATCTTCCAGATGCGCGGCCTGTCCGACGAAGACAAGCTGCGCGCCTTGCAGTTGCGGGCCTCGCGCCGCGGCCTGCACCTGACCGACGAAGTCGGCCATTTCATCCTCACCCGTGGCGCTCGAAGCATGAGTGCGCTGTTCGATCTGCTCGAGCGTCTCGACCAGGCTTCTCTCCAGGCGCAACGCAAGCTGACCATCCCGTTCCTCAAGGAAACCCTGGGTTGGTAGCACCCTGAAAACAGCGCCCCAGAGCCTGAAAACAGAAAAGTCACATTTTTTTCGATAAAATTTGCAAATGGCCATGATAGAGGGCATAGTTTCCCCCTTCTAAAGGATTACAGACACGGTCGTGCCCATGCTGACGCGCTTCGCACCCCTCGTGCCATTTGCACTCGTGACCCTGCTTTTTGGCTGCGCCTCCCAAGGCCCTGTTTCCCAGCCACAGGATCAACAATCGCTCGCCGCGCACACCGCCGAGCTGACCAAGCCATCTGCCTCTTCCGTTTTCGGTGAAGAGCCGGTGGCCACTGAAGACGACCTGGAAGCCTTTTCCAGCAACAGCAAGCCCTATGAGCTGCCGGCCCTGGCCGACAGTATCCTGGAGCGTGGCATGTCGTTGATCGGCACCCGTTACCGTTATGGCGGTACCTCGGAGAAGTCCGGTTTCGACTGCAGTGGTTTCATCGGCTACCTGTTCCGTGAGGAAGCTGGCGTGAAACTGCCGCGTTCGACCCGCGAGATGATCAACGTCGACGCGCCAAAGGTTGCCCGCAACAAGCTCAAGCCAGGCGACCTGCTGTTCTTCAGCACCAACGGCCGCGGTCGAGTGAGCCACGCCGGCATCTACCTGGGTGACAACCAGTTCATCCACTCCAGCAGCCGCCGCAGCGGTGGTGTGCGCATCGACAACCTGGGCGATCGCTACTGGAGCAAGACCTTCATCGAGGCCAAGCGCGCCTTGGCCATGGCGCCGACCACGATCTCGCGCAACTGATATCAAAATGCTGTACCCTGCCGCGGCGGCGATGCTGAAAAAGCTCGCCGCCGTGCGCATTTATAGAAAGCGTCTAATCTAATTCCTCAACTCTTTTGGCTTCGGCTGCGGCCGGACGGTTCCAGACAGGATGTTCTGACCATGGCGATGTTGGCGCGCTTCGCATTCCTTTCCCTGGCGGCATTGCTCGCGGCCTGCTCGAGCCGGGCCCCGGTACCTGCACCGGTGGCCAAGCCGACGGTAACGTTCAACCCGCAACCTGCTTTTTCCCCCGTGGCGGAGGATGTATTGTTCCGCGCCATCGGTTTGGTGGGCACGCCATACCGCTGGGGTGGCAATACGCCGGACTCGGGGTTCGATTGCAGTGGGTTGATCGGTTATGTGTACCGGGATGCGGCGGGGATCAAGCTGCCGCGGTCGACGCGTGAAATGATCGTGATGCGGGCGCCTAATGTCGACATCAATGCGTTGCAGTCGGGTGACCTGGTGTTCTTCGCCACCGGTGGCGGCTCGCAGGTCAGCCACGCGGGGATCTACGTGGGAGAGGGGCGGTTCGTGCATGCACCTTCCAGCGGCGGGACGGTGCGGTTGGATTATCTATCCAACAGCTATTGGGCGCGGGCGTACCTGCAGGCCAAGCGAGTGTTGACGGCGGGGCATTTGGCGCAGAATCCTTGAGGGCTGGCGTTGTTTATCCAACGGTAATGACCTCAGATTTGTGAGGCAGCTGTACAGCCCATCGCCGGCAAGCCGGCTCCCACAGGGCTTTCGCAAGTCTTGAGAGCGGCGCAACCTCGGTGGGAGCTGGCGACAGCCTGCGATGGGCTGCAAAGCAGCCCCAAGCCTTCAAACGGTGGAGCCCCTCCAGACTCAAAGGGCCGCTTTGCGGCCCATCGCAGGCTCCGCCACCGCCACTTTTGCTTTTCTTTCGCAACAGTCCAGGCGCCGCCAATCGCGACGTCAGGAGGCCGAGGGGAGGCATTACGGAGGTGGGTGCCGGGCATGGATGCCCGGCAAGCGGCGCAGGGCCATGGATGGCCCTTCGCCGCGTCCCACCGGGAGTAATGCCGGAGCGAGGGAACCCCGGAGCGCAGCGCAGGGGCCGGATGCAGGAGCCAGCGGTTTTTGCCTACTTTTGCCCAAGAGCAAAAGTAGGTCGCCG